>NZ_JBEXNW010000034.1:0-102596 GCF_040611295.1 Streptomyces sp. NPDC002935 | reverse complement strand
TCACCCACGCAACTACCTGGCATTTCTCGGCCTCGCCGCAGCCCTCTGCTGCTACAAACGACTCCTCAAACTCACCATGTAGGACACCGTCTTAAAGGTCCTTGCATATGTAGGTCCCATAACGGACGACTGGACGGGCTTACGCACCCTTGACACCCCCCTAGGTCTAGGCCAAGCTCCCCGTACTGGTCTACACCATTGGTCCAGTCCCGGCCCCACGGGCGGTACACGGCGTTATGTCACCGCGGGGAGCAGGGGGGTTTGTGGCATCCCTGAGGAGGGTGGCGTGAAGCGCAAGCTGGTAGCCGCGATCGGTATCGCGGGCATGATGTTCTCCATCGCGGCGTGCGGGAACGACGACAAGTCCGGGGGGTCGGACAAGGGTGCGGACGCCAAGGAGCTGACGGTC
Organism: Streptomyces sp. NPDC002935; assembly: GCF_040611295.1. Taxonomy (NCBI): domain Bacteria; kingdom Bacillati; phylum Actinomycetota; class Actinomycetes; order Kitasatosporales; family Streptomycetaceae; genus Streptomyces; species Streptomyces sp. NPDC002935. Next base: position 102,187 of record NZ_JBEXNW010000034.1, on the reverse strand, counting down.
TGGCTCACGGTCGACGCGCAGAACAACTGGCCCGAGCTGGTCAAGGCGGCCGACGCGGCGATCAAGGCGAAGCACCCCGGCATCAAGATCAACCACGAGTACTACGGCTGGCCGGACAAGAACACCAAGCTCGATGCCGTCCTCGCCACCGACAAGGCGCCCGACGTGGTCGAGATGGGCAACACCGAGATGCTCGGCTACATGGTCAAGGGCGCCTTCGCTCCCCTGGACACGGCCAAGTTCGAGAACTCGGACGCCTGGCTGGACGGCCTCAAGGCCTCCGTGACCTACGACGGCAAGACCTACGGCGTGCCGTACTACGCCGGTGGCCGCGTCGGCAACTGGCGCAAGGACGTCGCCGCCTCCGTCGGCGTGAAGACCCCGCCGAAGACGTACAAGGAGCTCACCTCCGCCCTGGACAAGATCCAGAAGAAGGAGGGCAGCAAGTTCAGCGCCTGGTACCAGCCCACCCGTGACTGGTACGCGGCGATGTCCTTCGTCTACGACGCCGGCGGCTCCATCGCCAAGGACGAGGGCGGCCAGTGGAAGGCGAACCTCTCCTCGCCCGAGTCGGTCAAGGGCCTCACCGAGTTCAAGAACGTCGTCGACACCTACATGCACGGCGACAAGACCAAGGACGAGGCCGACCGCTACATCGTCTACGGCCAGGGCAAGTCCGGCATGATCTTCGGTGCCGCCTGGGAGGGCGCCACCGCCGAGGACCCGAAGAGCGACAAGACCGGCAAGCTCAAGGGCAACCTCGAGAACTTCGTGATGCCCGGCCCGTCCGGCAAGAACCTCCCGGTCTTCCTGGGCGGCTCCGACCTCGCCGTCCCGGTGAAGTCGAAGGCGCAGGCCGTCGCCGCCGAGTGGATCAACGCGTTCACCGGCGCCAAGGGCCAGAAGGGTCTGATGGGCAAGGGCAACCTGCCCAACAACAAGACCGACCTCGCCACCCTCAAGAACGACCCGGCGACGGTCGTCCCGGCCACCGCGGCCGAGTCCAACTGGTTCGTCCCGATGGCACCGGGCTGGGGCCAGGTCGAGAAGGCCCAGGTCCTGCAGACCATGCTGCAGAGCATCGGCACCGGCAAGAAGTCGGTCGAGGACGCCGCGAAGGACGCGGACGCCGCGATCGACAAGGTCATCAACACCAAGTGACCTGAGTGCGGGGCCCCGTCGGTCCTCCTTCGCGGAGGGACGGGGCCCTGCCTCCCGTACGGCCCGGCCCGGGGCTCGCCCCCCGCGGCGCCCGGCCGTGCGGGCCTTCGCTTTCGTACGACCTGAGGGACCGCTGAGGAGCGCGCGATGAGTGCCGCAGACACGACCACCCCCGCCAAGGTGCCGCCACCGCGGCAGGCACCGCCACCGGCCGTCCGCAAGGCGCCACGCGTCAAGCGGACCTCGGGCACGGCGGCGGCCCCCTGGGCCCTGCTCGCCCCCTGCCTGGCCATCCTCGCGCTGGTCCTCGGCTACCCGCTCTTCCGCCTGGTCACGCTCTCCTTCCAGAAGTTCGGACAGTCCCAGCTCTGGGGCTTCCAGCCGGCCGAGTCGGTCGGCTTCGACAACTTCTCCAAGGTGCTCAAGGACAGCGAGTTCTGGGCGGTGGTCGTCCGGACGATCGTCTTCGCCGGCGGGGCCGTCGTCTTCACGATGGTCATCGGCATGCTCATCGCGCTGCTCCTCCAGCGCGTCTCGGGCTGGGTGAAGACGCTGATCAACATCGTGCTGGTGGCCAGCTGGGGCATGCCCATCATCGTGGCCACCACGGTCTTCAAGTGGCTCTTCGACTCCGACTACGGCGTCTTCAACGCGCTGCTCAGCAAGCTCCCCGGCGTGGACATGATCGGCCACAACTGGTTCGCGAGCGGACCGCAGGGCCTGGCCGTGATCATGCTCCTCGTCGTCTGGGGCGCGGTGCCGTTCGTCGTCATCACCCTCAGCGCGGGACTCACCCAGGTGCCCGCGGAGCTGGAGGAGGCCGCACGGCTCGACGGAGCGGGCGCGTGGGGCGTCTTCCGCTATGTCACGCTGCCGATCCTCAAGCCGATCATCGTGATGCTGACGACCCTCTCCGTCATCTGGGACATGGGTGTCTTCCCACAGGTCTTCGTGATGCGGGGCGGCCACCCCGAGGCGGAGTTCCAGTTGCTCACCACGTACTCGTACGACCGTGCCTTCGTCGTCAACGACTACGCGCAGGGGTCGGCGATCGCCCTGCTGACCGTGCTGCTGCTCCTGGGCGTGGTCGCTGTGTACATGCGTCAGATGCTGAAGATCGGAGAGGTCGAATGAGTGCCGTCGCCACGCCCGGGCGTACGTCCGCCGCGGGGCGGAAGTCCTCCGGACCCCGCAAGTCCAAGCTCGGCTGGAACCTGGTCGGCCTGCTCGTCTTCGTCGTCGCGGGCTTCCCCGTCTACTGGATGTTCAACACGGCATTCAAGCCGGCCAAGGACGCCATCGACTCCGACCCGAGCCTGTTCCCCACGGGGCTGACGCTCGACAACTTCCGCCGCGCGCTGGACATCGCCGATTTCTGGGGCCCGGTGGGCCGCAGCCTTGTCGTGTCGCTCGCCGTGGTCCTGATCGGCATCGTGGTGGGGATGCTGGCCGCGCTGGCCATCTCCCGCTTCGCCTTCCGCGGCCGCAAGGTCGTGATCGTCGGCATCCTCGCGGTCCAGATGGTCCCGCTGGTCGCCATGATCATCCCGGTCTTCCTGCTGCTGAACGACCTCGACCAGTACGACAAGCTCTCCGGTCTGATCATCACGTATCTGACCTTCATCCTCCCCTTCACGGTGTGGACGCTGCGCGGCTTCATCGTCAACATCCCGAAGGAGCTGGAGGAGGCGGCGATGGTCGACGGGTGCAGCCGCACCGGCGCCTTCATCCGCGTGGTCTTCCCGCTGCTGGCTCCCGGCATGGTCGCGACATCCGTCTACGCCTTCATCCAGGCCTGGAACGAATACCTGTACGCCCTCATGCTGCTCAGCCAGAAGAACCAGACCGCCACCGTCTGGCTCGGCAATTTCACCACCAAGCACGGCACCGAGTACGCCCCGATGATGGCCGGATCCACCATGATGGCCGTGCCGATCGTCGTCCTGTTCCTCCTTGTCCAGCGCAAGATGGCCGCGGGTCTGACCGCGGGCGCCGTGAAGGGATAACGCCTCCCGATGACGACATTCGCCAGTGGTACGGACACCCTGACGCGCGACGCCCTGACCGTGCTCCAGCCCGGATTCACCGGGACCACGGCGCCGGACTGGCTGCTCCGCCGCCTCGGTGAAGGCCTCGCCTCCGTCGGCCTGTTCGGCCGCAACATCGCCTCGCCCGATCAACTGGCCGCCCTGACAGCCCAGTTGCGCGTCGAACGCGACGACGTCCTCGTCGCCATCGACGAGGAGGGCGGCGACGTCACCCGCCTGGAGGTGCGCACCGGGTCGTCCTTCCCGGGCAACCACGCGCTGGGCGCCGTCGATGACGTGACGCTCACCGAGGACGTGGCCTTCGAGCTCGGCCGCCGACTGGCCGCGTGCGGAGTGAACCTCAACTGGGCGCCGTCCGCCGACGTGAACTCCAACCCCTCCAACCCGGTCATCGGCGTACGGTCCTTCGGCGCCGACACCGGCCTGGTGGCCCGGCACACGGCCGCCTACGTCACCGGACTCCAGGCCGCCGGCGTGGCCGCCTGCACCAAGCACTTCCCGGGCCACGGGGACACCGCGGTGGACTCCCACCACGCCCTGCCCCGGATCGACGCGGACCTGTCCGTCCTGCAGTCGCGCGAACTCGTCCCGTTCCGGGCCGCGATCGCCGCGGGCAGCCGTGCCGTGATGAGCGCGCACATCCTCGTCCCGGCGCTGGACCCGGACCGCCCGGCCACCCTCTCCCGCCGCATCCTCACGGGCCTGCTGCGCGAGGAACTCGGCTACGACGGCCTCATCGTCACCGACGGCATGGAGATGCAGGCCATCTCGGCGACCTACGGCATCGAGCGGGGCAGCGTGCTGGCCATCGCGGCCGGCGCGGACGCCATCTGCGTCGGCGGCGGACTGGCGGACGACGACACCGTACGCCGCCTCCGGGACGCCCTGGTCTCCGCCGTCCGCGCCGGCGAACTCCCCGAGGAACGCCTCGCGGACGCGGCGAACCGGGTGCGGGCGCTGGCCCAGTGGACGGCCGGGGCCTCCGCGATCTCCCGGACCTCCACCGCCTCCACGGCGGCCGGGGGCGCGAACCACACGAATGGCTTGAACGGCTCGAACGCTTCGAACACCCCGAACGGTGCAGGCGGTACGGGGGGTGCCGGCGGTACGGATGGTGCGGGCAGTGCCGGCGGTACAGGCGCTGCGGGTGGTGCGCGTGGCGCCAACGGTACGGGTCGTACGAGCGGCTCGAACCGTACGGGCGGAGCCGTCGACGTCGGCCTGGTCGCCGCCCGGCGCGCGCTCACCGTGACCCGCTCCACGTCGTACACCCCGCTCACCGAGGCCCCCTACGTCGCCGCCCTCACCCCGGTGGCGAACATCGCCGTCGGTGACGAGACCCCCTGGGGTGTGGCCGCGGAGCTGGCCCGGCTGCTTCCCGGCACCGAGACCGGCAGTTTCACCGGCGAGGACGCGGGCTCCTCGGCCCTCGCCGCAGCGGGCGCGCGGCCCCTCGTCGCGGTCGTCCGCGATGAACACCGCCACCCCTGGATGGCGGCCGCCCTCGACACCCTTCTCGCCTCCCGCCCCGACACCGTCGTGGTCGAGATGGGCGTACCCCAGTCGGCGCCCCGGGGTGCCCTGCACATCGCCACCCACGGCGCGGCACGGGTGTGCGGCCAGGCGGCGGCGGAGGTCATCGCGGGGGAGTAGGGGAGTAGCGGACCGGCCCCCGGGCCGAACGCGCCGATGCCGGGCCCTCCCTCGGGAGGCCCGGCATCGGCGCGTCTCCGGGCGGCCGCGGCGGCCGACCCCTCGTCCCTAGATCCCCTGCCAGTCCGGCTTGGCGGCGAACGTGTGCCGGAAGTAGTCCGCGAGCTTCAGCTTGGAGGCGGCGGCGTCGTCGACGACCACGGTCGCGTGCGGGTGCAGCTGCAGAGCCGACGCCGGGCAGACCGCCGCGACCGGCCCCTCGACCGTCGCCGCCACGGCGTCCGCCTTGCCCTCGCCGGTCGCGAGCAGCACCAGGTGCCGCGCTTCCAGGATCGTGCCGATGCCCTGGGTGATGACGTGGTGCGGCACCTGCTCGATGTCGCCGTCGAAGAACCGCGCGTTGTCCACCCGGGTCTGCTCGGTCAGCGTCTTGATCCGGGTCCGCGAGGCGAGCGAGGAGCACGGCTCGTTGAACCCGATGTGCCCGTCCGTCCCGATCCCCAGCAGCTGGAGGTCGACCCCGCCGGCAGCCGCCAGCGCCCGGTCGTACGCCTCGCACGCGGCCTGTACGTCCTCCGCGGTGCCGTCGGGACCCATGAACGCGTCCATGCCGAGGCCGAGCGGTTCCAGCACCTCACGGCGCAGGACGGAACGGTAGGACTCGGGGTGCTCGGCCGGCAGCCCCACGTACTCGTCGAGCTGCGCGATGCGCGCACCCGAGGCGTCCACGGCACCGGAGGCCACTCGGGCAGCGAGCGCCGCGTAGATGGGCAGCGGCGTCGAGCCGGTGGCCACGCCGAGCAGGGCTTCGGGCTTGTGCCTGAGCAGTTCCGCCATGGCCTCGGCGATCAGCTCGCCGCCCGCCTTGGCGTCCGGGACGATGACAACTTCCACGCTGGGCCTGCCGATCTGGAGAGGGGACTCAGGGGACTCAACTGGAACCCGAAGGGGGACACATGTGGTATAGACCAATCTAGCAGAGCGTCACTCTCCCGTCGCCCCGACGGGCCAGGGCGCGCGTCCGTTGCACCGCTCCGCGCGGGGGACCGCGCGTCCGCGCCGGTCCGGCCGCGTTCATCCGGTAACTCCGCCCGTTCACGAACCGAAGCGGGATAGTCTGATCGGTGCTCCTGGCGTTGGATAAGCGGACAACGACGAACATTCGCAGGCGCATGGGCTGCGGACACATGGACGCAGGACCATGGTCTAGTCCACAATGCTTTGAGAAACTGAACAAAGCCTCCGTCTTCCCCGCACAGGAAGACGGACCGAGGAACCGGCGCTCTCTGCCCTGACTGCTCCGGCTCCTCTCTTCGGCCGACCGGGACCGCACACCCCACGGCCGTTGTTGCTCCGGGCTGCGGTGCCGGGAGGGTTGAGGGTCCCTCCCAGGCGCCGCGGCCCGCGGGTGTTTCCGGGGGCCGTACGACGCCTGCCGGGGCCTCGCCCGGGTGGCTGATTTCGGGACCTGTCCGATCCGCCGGGTACGCTCGCACACGTGCCCTCCATGAACGACCTCGTACGCCAGCACACCGCTCTCGGTGATTCCGATCTCGAGTGGCTGCATCTGCTGGTCTCGGAGTGGCAGTTGCTCTCCGACCTCTCCTTCGCCGACCTCGTCCTGTGGGTTCCCACGCGCGACGGCACCCGCTATGTCTCGGTCGCCCAGATGCGCCCCAACACGGGACCCACCTCGTACCAGGACGACATGGTCGGCCACCTGGTCCCGCGCGGCCGCCGCCCCCTGCTGGACGCGGCGCTCGACGAGGGCCGGATCGTGCGCGAGGGCGATCCCGAGTGGCGCGAGGAGGTCCCGGTCCGGGTCGAGTCCATTCCCGTACGACGTGAGGGCCGCGTCCTCGGTGTCATCGCCCGCAACACGAACCTGCTCACCGTGCGCACCCCGAGCCGTCTCGAACTGACGTATCTGCAGAGCGCCTCCGACCTCGCGCAGATGATCGCGGCGGGCACCTTCCCCTTCCCCGACCAGCAGGTCGACATGGACGCCTCGCCGAGGGTCGGCGACGGACTGATCCGCCTCGACGCGGAAGGCGTCGTCCAGTACGCCTCCCCGAACGCGCTGTCCGCGTACCACCGCCTGGGCCTGGCCTCCGACCTGGTCGGCCACAACCTCGGTTCCACGACCGCCGAACTCGCCCCGTCCCGGGGCCCGGTGGACGAGGCGCTGTCCAAGGTCGCCAGCGGCTGGGCGCCCCGCGAGTTCGAGATCGAGAGCGCCGAGGGGGTGATCCAGCTGCGGGCGATCCCGCTCAAGCCCAAGGGCACCCGCGTCGGATCCCTGGTCCTGCTCCGCGACGTCACCGAACTGCGCCGCCGCGAGCGCGAGTTGATCACCAAGGACGCCACCATCCGGGAGATCCATCACCGGGTGAAGAACAACCTCCAGACGGTGGCGGCCCTTCTGCGCCTCCAGGCCCGCCGCATCGAATCGGACCGCGGCCGGGAAGCCCTGGAGGAGGCCGTGCGCCGGGTCGGTTCGATCGCCATCGTCCACGAGACGCTCTCCCAGAACCTGGACGAGCGGGTGGAGTTCGACGAGATCGCCGACCGGGTGCTCGCCATGGTCGCCGAGATCTCACCCGGCAAGGTCACCGGCCGGCGCACCGGACGCTTCGGCATCCTGGACGCCGAGGTCGCGACCCCGCTCTCCATGGTCCTCACCGAGATCCTCCAGAACGCGCTGGAGCACGGCTTCCGCGAGGGGGACCGGGGCACCGTAGAGGTCTCCGCGGTGCGCGGCGGCACCTCCAAGGACGCCCGGCTGCTGGTCACTGTCCAGGACGACGGGGTCGGACTGCCCGAGGGCTTCGACCCGCACCGCTCGGGCAACCTCGGCCTGCAGATCGTACGGACGCTGGTGGAGGGCGAGTTGGGCGGCACCTTCGACATGGTGGCCGCCCCGGAGCGCGGGACCCAGGTCATCCTCGATATTCCGGTCATCGTGCCCAAGTAGCCCGCCCGGACACGATGGGCGGACGACTCGCACAAGTGGCCTACAGGCAGGGGCAGTCGATGCCTGCGGGGCTCGTCACTCACCGTGACGGTCGCTGGACGTGAAGGGCGACGGTCCCCGGACGCGAACAGCAATGAGCCCCGGACCACCAGGTGGTCCGGGGCTGAAAGCTCGTTGCAATCAAGCGCATCGGGGTACTGCGCGCTGCGGCTCGGGGGCGGGAGTTGCGTACTCGCTGTACGCGCCGCCAAGCTCAGGCTCGTGCGGGGTGGAACGTCAGGCGGTGGCCTGACGAGCTCGGTTGCGGGCGGCACGGCGCTTCATTGCGCGACGCTCGTCCTCGCTGAGGCCACCCCAGACGCCGGAGTCCTGGCCGGACTCGAGCGCCCACTGCAGACACTGCTCCATGACGGGGCAACGGCGGCAGACGGCCTTGGCTTCCTCGATCTGCAGCAGCGCAGGACCGGTGTTGCCGATGGGGAAGAAGAGCTCGGGGTCTTCCTCGCGGCAAACGGCGTTGTGACGCCAGTCCATGGCTGCTACCTCTCCTTGGTATTACATGCACGTTGCTTGTGAATGTGAACGCTTTCACGAATCCCTCAACAAGTGAAGGGCCGACAACCAGACGGACTGGTGTGGTCCTGTGTTTTGAGGAGGGGTTCCGGTGCTCTGTGGGGCCGATGTTGCGGGCCGTCCCGAGCGCCACGTAGAGACTCGCAAACCTCAGCGGCGGATACAACCCCTTCAGGAAAGTTTTTTTTGATTCCTCGGTGTCGGCTGAGTCACAGCCGTACTTCCATGGGGTGGACCCTGGTCTAAACGTTCGAGTGAAAGGATTTTGGCCCCTTCCGCTCACACAATCACACGCAGTGCACGGCGTACGCCTGTGAACGTCACGCTTGTACGCAGTCCCAGATGGTCGCCGTCCATCTGAAGGGGCAGTGGAACCTTCGAATGCAAGGTGAAGTCCGTCAGGTCATGCAGAGTGACGGCGTGCTTGCCCTGGGGTCCGCGCTCGGGGGACGAAGTGAGCAACTGGGTGGCATACCGGGCAACCGAGGCCGTCGACATGCGGCTGAGGGCGAGTACGTCGAGTCCGGTATCGAACGAGGCCTTAGGCGCCGCGTATACCGGACGATTGCCGAGAAACGTCCACGGCGAGGTGTTGCAGATGATCGACAGCACCAGATCGGTGACCGGCTCCGCGCCGGGACGCTCCAGTGTGATCATTCCGTGCCGACGGTGAGGTTCGTCCAAAAACTGGCGTACCACTTGGCGGAGATAGAGCGCATGGGTGGAGCGCCGGCCCTGCTCGCGCTGCTGCTCGACCCGGCCCACCACTCCCGCGTCGAAGCCGAGGCCGGCGCAGAAGGTGAACCAGCGGGAGGGGACGGCCTCGTCCTCAGTGCCGGGAGTCCCCGCGGCCAGGCCGAGGCCGACCGTGCGCTCGCGCTCCTCGCGCAGTGCGTCCAGCAGGGCGCCGGTCGCCTCCACGGCGTCGTTCGGCAGGCCGAGGGCGCGGGCGAAGACATTGGTGGAGCCGCCGGGGACCACGGCGAGGCGGGGGAGGCTTTCCGGGTCGGGGCCCCGGTGGAGAAGACCGTTCACGACCTCGTTGACCGTGCCGTCCCCGCCGAGGGCCACGACCAGGTCTATGTCGTCGCTGTCCGCGGCCTGCCGTCCGAGGTCCCGGGCGTGTCCGCGGTACTCGGTTGTCACCGCCTCCAGCTTCATCTCGCTGGCCAAGGCGTGGATCAAGACGTCACGCGTCCGCGCACTTGTGGTGGTTGCTGCCGGATTGACCACGAGAAGTGCACGCATGCGATGCAGCGTACCTACTGGGTGGTACTCGGCCCAGACCGAGGTAGGGATCCAGTAAGAGCTCCGAGGGCGATCCGGGGCCCGGCGACGGATCGGTGCGAGCCCCCGGACCGGGCGGTGACCGGGCCCGGGGCCCTCTCCGGCCCGAGGCCGACGGCTACTCTTCAGGAGTGAGCCGTGAGCAGAATCCCACCCCCGACGCCCCTCTCGCCGAACCCCGTCCCGGACGGCTGACCGCCGCGGCGGCGCTGGCCGCACTGGAGGGGACCGCCGTCCTCGCCGGCGGCGTCTGCGTCCTCGTCCTCGGACTCACGGGCGACCCCGACCACCGGCAGCAGGCCGTCACCGGCGGAGTCACGCTGATCGTGCTCGCGCTGCTGCCGCTCCTCGCCGCGCGCGGACTCCTGCTGCGCCGCGGCTGGAGCCGGGGCCCGGCCCTCGTCACCCAGATCCTGGCGCTGCCCGTCGCCTACACCCTGCTCCAGGCCGACAGCGTCGCGATCCCCGCCGGCATCGCCCTCGCGGTCGTCGCGGTGGTGGCCCTGGTGCTGCTGGTGAACCCGGCAACGACACGGGCCCTCGGAATCCGAGGGCCCGGCGGGGACGTACAAGACCAGAAGTAGGCGGGTCTCACTCCTCGACGAGGAGTTTCTCCCGGAGCTGGGCCAGGGTGCGGGCCAGCAGCCGCGAGACGTGCATCTGCGAGATGCCGACCTCCTGTGCGATCTGCGACTGCGTCATGTTGCCGAAGAAGCGAAGGAGCAGGATCCGCTTCTCCCGCGGCGGCAGGTCTTCCAGCAGCGGCTTCAGCGACTCCCGGTACTCGACCCCCTCCAGCGCCTCGTCCTCGGCGCCCAGGGTGTCCGCGACGGCCGGGGACTCGTCGTCCGTGTCGGGGACGTCCAGGGACAGCGTGGAGTACGCGTTGGCGGACTCCAGGCCCTCCAGGACCTCCTCCTCCGAGATGGCCAGCTTCTCGGCCAGCTCGTGGACCGTCGGGGAGCGGCCGTGCAGCTGGGAGAGCTCAGCGGTCGCCGTGGTCAGCGCCAGCCGCAGCTCCTGGAGACGGCGCGGGACGCGGACCGCCCAGCCCTTGTCGCGGAAGTGCCGCTTGATCTCGCCGACCACCGTCGGGGTCGCGTACGTCGAGAACTCGACGCCGCGCTCCGGATCGAACCGGTCGACCGACTTGATCAGCCCGATCGTCGCGACCTGGGTCAGGTCGTCCAGCGGCTCACCGCGGTTGCGGAAGCGGCGCGCCAGGTGCTCGACGAGCGGCAGATGCATGCGGACCAGCTGGTTGCGCAGCTCCGCGTACTCGGCGCTGCCGTCCTGCAGCTTGCGCAGCTCGATGAACATCGCCCGGGCCCCACTGCGGTCCTGGGGGTCGTGCCGGATGTGCTGGGCGCTCGGCCCGTGCTGGATGTGCTGGGCGCTCGGCCCGTGCTGCGCGCCCTGCACGTTCTGCTCCGCGTTTCGCTCGTGCTCGCTCATAGTCCCGCCCGTCACCATTCCCCGAGCTCGCGGCTCTTCCCCCATGTCCTCGGCTGCGCCGGAACCGGGGGGACCTCCCCGGACGGGGGAGACCCCCGGCTGCGCTGCGACTGCCGAGGAGATGCCGTTCTCCGGATGCGGCCGGGCCTGTTCGGGGATGCCGTCGACGCCGTCCGCCGTGTGCCGCGGCCCGCCGAGGCCGTCGGCGCGCTCCGCGGGAGGCTCCCGTGTGCCGCGCTCTTCGTCCCGCACCGGCCCGTCCCCGTTCCTCACGCCGGCCCGGGTCCCGCGCCGCGCTGTTTGTAGAGGCTGATCGTCACGGTCTTGTCCTCGGCGACGGTGGACTCGACCTTGCCCGCGAGGGCCGACAGGACGGTCCACGCGAACGTGTCACGTGACGGAGCGTGACCATCGGTGGTCGGAGCGGAGACCGTGACCTCCAGTGAGTCGTCGATGAGCCGGAAGACACAGCTGAGCACCGAACCGGGGACGGCCTGTTGCAGCAGGATCGCGCAGGCCTCGTCCACCGCGATGCGCAGGTCCTCGATCTCGTCGAGGGTGAAGTCCAAACGGGCCGCCAGCCCGGCCGTGGCCGTGCGCAGTACCGACAGGTAGGCACCCGCGGCCGGCAGCCGGACTTCCACGAAGTCCTTCGTCGCGGGCTCGCCTGCGATCTGGGACACCCTCACCTCCATGGTGGTACAAGCTCTTTCGAGCTCTCTCGGGGGCCGAGGGTCGCCCCCCGGGGTAACGCGCTACGTCGTTCAGCGGTGACGCTACCGCGCTCCAGACTTTCCTGTCCTGGGGACCCCGCCCCTTGCTGTCACTCATAGTAAGCCCATGTGCACGGACAGTGGCTAGGGGTCTGCGGCCCCAAATAGGAAGAACGCGCGCCGGGTTGACGTACCCAGACGTCAGACGGTCGAACCGTCCGGATCTTGAGTCACGCGCGTACGTGATCCACGGCTCAGACGAGTACGTGGTCCACGAAACACCAACGCCAGTTCTCCCCCGGCTCGAACGTGCGCATGATCGGATGTCCGGTGTCCTTGTGGTGCTCCGTCGCGTGCCGCAGCGGTGAGGAGTCGCAACAGGCGAGATGCCCGCACTCCAGACACAGCCGAAGCTGCACCGGGTGGGTGCCGGCCGCCACGCACTCCAGGCAGGTCTCGCTCCCGGGCTCGGGTTCGGGCTGCGGCAGCGCGTCGGCGTGCGTGCACTGTTTCATGATGGCCAGGTTACGTCGGGTGTGCGGGATGACGCGCGAAAAAAGAGGGCGGGCGGAAGACGATGGACGTGTTGCCACTGCTGTTGCTGGTCGCGGGGAGCGCGGCGGTCGCCGGGGCGGCTCGCCGTACTCCGGTCCCGGCACCCCTGCTGATCGTCGCCGTGGGCCTGATGGTCTCGTACGTCCCCGGGGTGCCCGCGTACGAACTCGACCCCGACGTCGTGCTCCCGCTCGTGCTGCCCCCGCTGCTGTACACGGCGGCCACCGACAGCTCCTACCTCGACCTGAGGGCCCATCTGAGGCCCGTCGCGCTGCTGTCGATCGGGTACGTCCTCTTCGCGACCCTCGTGGTCGGCTGGGCCGCCTATCTGCTCGTACCGGGACTGCCGCTGCCCGCGGCGCTGGTGCTCGGCGCCGTGGTGGCGCCGCCGGACGCGGTGGCCGCGACGGCGGTCGCGCGCCGGGTGGGGCTGCCCTCACGGATCACCACGATCCTGCAGGGCGAGTCCCTGGTGAACGACGCGACCGCGATCACCGCCTACAAGGTGGCGCTCGCCGCCGCCGTCGGCGAGGGCGCGACCTGGGCCGGCGGCGTCCGCGAGTTCCTGCTCGCGGCGGGCGGCGGGGTGGTCGTCGGGCTCGCTCTGATGATCCCCATCCACTGGCTGCGCACCCATCTGAACGAGGCGCTCCTGCAGAACACCCTCTCCCTGCTGATCCCCTTCGTCGCCTACGGCGTCGCCGAGCAGCTGAACGCCTCCGGTGTGCTCGCGGTGGTCGTCGTCGCGCTGTACCTCGGACACCGCTCCTGGGAGGTGGACTTCGCGACCCGGCTCCAGGAGGAGGCGGTGTGGAAGATGGTCGCGTTCCTCCTGGAGTCCGCGGTGTTCGCTCTGATCGGACTGCAACTGCCGGTCGTCCTGAAGGGCCTCGGCGCCGACGAGGGCGCGAGCGCCGCCTGGTACGCGATCGCCCTCTTCCTCGTCGTCGTCGCGACCCGCTTCGTGTGGGTGTACCCCGCCACCTTCTTGCCCCGCATCCTGTCGTCGCGCATCCGCGAACGCGAGGCGAACCCCACCTGGAAGGCGCCGTTCGTCATCGGCTGGGCCGGCATGCGCGGCGTCGTCTCGCTCGCCATCGCCTTCTCCATCCCGCTCACCGTGCACGGCGGCGGCGCCTTCCCCGATCGCAACCTGATCCTGTTCCTGACCTTCACCACCGTCATCGGCACCCTGGTCGTGCAGGGCCTGACGCTGCCCCCGTTGATCCGGATGCTGAAGCTGCCGGGACGCGACACGCAGGCCGAGACGCTCGCCGAGGCCAACGCCCAGGCACAGGCCTCCCGCGCCGCCGAGCAGCGCCTCGACGAACTCCTCGCCGACGAGCGCAACGCCCTGCCCCCGCCGCTCGCCGAACGCCTGCGCTCGGTGCTGGAGCGGCGCCGCAACGCCGTCTGGGAGCGGCTCGGCGCGGTCAACCCGGTCACCGGCGAGACCGCCGACGACACCTACCGCCGCCTCTCCCGCGAGATGATCGGCGCCGAGCGCGAGGTCTTCGTCAAGCTGCGCGACCACCGCTACATCGACGACGAGATGCTGCGCACGCTGCTGCGCCGACTGGACCTGGAGGAGGCGGCGGCCTACCGGGAGGCGGCCTGAGGGCCCGCCCCCTCGGCGGGGAACGGCGCTCCGGTGATCACCGCCGCCACCGTCGTGCCGCGCGGGAACGCGCCCTCCTCGGCGAGGGCGACAAGTCCGTACAGCATCTTGGCGACATAGAGACGTTCGACGGGCAGCCCGTGGCGCTGCTCGAAGTCCTCCGCGAAGGCGTCGAGTTCGGGCGTGGTGCGGGCGTAGCCGCCGAAGTGGAAGCGTTCGTCGAGGGACCAGGTGCCGCGCCGGGCGCCGAAGGCGGCCGTCTGGAGGGCCGTCGTGTCGGCGTCGAGGAAGCCGCCTCTGAGAACCGGGACGCCGAGGGCCCGCTGGTCGGGGGCGAGGCCCGCGGCCAGGCCCGCGAGGGTGCCGCCGGTGCCGCAGGCGACGGCCGCCACGTCGATGCCGTCGTGGCCGCGCAGCTCCTCGCCGAGCGCCCGGCAGCCGCGTACGGCTAGGGCGTTGCTGCCGCCCTCGGGCACCACGTACGCGTTCTCGGCGCCGGTCGCGCGCAGGATTCCGGCCAGCGTCCGCGGCTCCGTCTTGCATCGATAGGTCGATCTGTCGATGAAGTGCAGGCGCATGCCGTCGGCCGCGCAGCGGGCGAGCGATGGGTTGAGGGGGCGGTCGGCCAGCTCTTGGCCGCGGACCACGCCGAGGGTGGGCAGGCCCAGAAGCCGGCCGGCGGCGGCGGTGGCCCGCAGATGGTTCGAGTACGCCCCGCCGAAGGTGACCAGGGTGCGGCCCCCCGCCGCCTCGAGGTTCGGCGTCAGCTTGCGCCACTTGTTGCCGATCAGCTCCGGGTGGATCAGATCGTCCCGCTTCAGCAGCAGGCGGACGCCGTGGCGGGCGAACCGCCCGTCCGGGGCCTCCCGCAGCGGGGACGGAAGCCGCGGGCGGGAGCCGAGCGGGCCGAGCGGGCCGAGCGCGCCGGGGGCGCCGGGGGCGCCGGGGGCGCCGGGGTCCGGGGCGTCGGGGCTGGTCACCTTCTCATTGTCGGACACCTGTCCGGGGGCGGCCGAACCCGGGTCCGACACCGCGGGCCGACCCGGGGTCCGGGCGCCCACGTCGCCCGCTCGACTCAGCCCTGCGGTTCAGCCCCGCGGTTCAGTCCTGCGAGTCGGCCCTGCGGTTCAGCCCCGCGGTTCAGTCCTGCGAGTCGGCCCTGCGGTTCAGCCCCGCGGTTCAGTCCTGCGAGTCGGCCCCGCGGTTCAGCCCCGCGGTTCAGTCCTGCGAGTCGGCCCCGCGGTTCCGGTCCCGCGACTCAGTCCTGCGAGTCGGCCCCGCGGTTCCGGTCCCGCGACTCAGTCCTGCGAGTCGGCCCCGCGGTTCCGGTCCCGTGGTTCGGCCTGGCGGTTCAGTCGCGTGGTTCGGCTCCTGGATTCATCCGCTCACTTCAGCAGCTCGCGGACGCGCCCCCGCAGGAAACCCATCGTGAATCCTCTCGGGTCCACCTTGCCCGGCTGCCATTCCAGGTGGCCGATGACCGAGCGTTCCGTCCAGCCATGGTGCCGGCAGATGGCGGCGGAGACCTTGGCGATGGCGTCCAGCTGGACCTCGGGCCACGGGTCCTTGCCGTTGCCGAGGTTCTCGCACTCGAAGCCGTAGAAATGGCGGTTGCCGTCGGTGTTCGCCTCGTTGTCGTGCGGGAGCGCCTTCTCGGCGATCACCGCGCGCAGCACGTCGTCGTCGCCGAGGCCCGCGTGGTTGGCCCGGCCGTAGCCGACCAGGTGGAGGACGCCGTCCTTGGTGATGACGCCGTGGCACAGCGGCCCGGGCAGATCCCCGTGGCCCTCGCGGCAGAGCCCGACCGTGCGCTCGGTGCCCGAGGTCACCGTGTGGTGGATCATCACCCCGTGCACCGGGCCCCACGGGCCCTTGTGATTGCGGTTGTGATGCTCCCAGTCGCCGACCTCGACGACGTGGACGCCTTCCTCCCTGATCCGGTCCAGGAAACTGCCCGCGGACATGGGCGAGGCCATGGCCGCCTCCTTCGCGCTGCACGTCGGCCACCTGTCGTGGCCGTCTCGTACCGCAGCTTGTATCGGCAACCGGGACGCCGGACCCACTCGTTCGCACGGCGTGCGAGCCGATCCGGTCAGCTGTGGAGGAACCGGTCGGGACCGGAGGAAAGCGCCTCGGCGGGAGGCGATGTGGTTCACCGGCGCCCGAAGGCTCGCCGGGGTGGCCGGATCGTGGAGTTCTTCCGGCCGACGGACGGGGGTCACTCGACAGAATCACCCTCTCTGCCCAGGTCTCGGGTGATCCATTCCCCCTCATTCGTGTAATAGCACCAGCACACTCCGTGATGGAAGGCTTGCTCCGCAAGATCAGTGCACGACCGGGAGGGCAATTTTCATGTCGGTAGGCGAAGAGGTCCGCGCGGAGCAGAACCGTCCGCAGCAGAGTCTCGGCACATCAGCCGCGCGGAACCTGGCCACCACCACCAAGTCCGCGCCACAGATGCAGGAGATCAGCTCGCGCTGGCTGCTGCGCATGCTTCCGTGGGTGAACGTGCAGGGTGGCACGTACCGCGTGAACCGGCGGCTCAGCTACTCCGTGGGCGACGGCCGTGTCACGTTCGTCAAGACCGGCGACCGGGTCCAGGTCATTCCGGCGGAGCTCGGCGAACTGTCCGTACTGCGGTCGTACGAGGATGAGGAGGTGCTGGGCGAGCTCGCCCAGCGGTGCCAGCAGCGGGAGTTCGTCCCGGGGGATGTGCTGGCCTCGTTCGGCAGCCAGGCCGAAGAGGTGTTCCTCCTGGCGCACGGCAAGGTCGAGAAGATCGGCACCGGTCCCTACGGGGACGACGCGGTGCTCGGTGTCCTCGCGGACGGCGCGTACTTCGGGGAGCAGGCGCTCATCGACCCGGAGGCCATCTGGGAGTACACGGCCCGCGCGGTGACGGCGGTCACCGTGCTCGCGCTGCCCCGCCAGGACCTCGAACAGGTGGCGGAGCGCTCCGAGTCGCTCAGGGAGCATCTCCAGGAGCTGCGCGCGATCCCGTCGCAGCGCACCAACAAATACGGCGAGAAGGAGATCGACCTCGCGGCCGGCCACACCGGGGAGCAGGACATCCCCGGCACCTTCGTGGACTACGAGGCCGCCCCGCGCGAGTACGAACTGAGCATCGCCCAGACCGTCCTGCGCCTGCACACACGCGTGGCCGACCTCTACAACCAGCCGATGAACCAGACCGAGCAGCAGTTGCGGCTCACCGTGGAGGCGTTGAAGGAGCGCCAGGAGCACGAGCTCATCAACAACCGCGAGTTCGGCATGCTCAACAACTGCGAGTACGACCAGCGGCTCCAGCCGCACGACGGCGTGCCGAGCCCCGACGACATGGACGAGCTGCTCAGCCGCCGGCGCGGCACCAAGCTGTTCCTCGCCCACCCGCGCGCGATCTCCGCGTTCGGCCGCGAACTGAACAAGCGCGGACTCGTCCCCGAGACCATCGAGATGGGCGGCAACCGCATCCCGACCTGGCGCGGGGTGCCGATCTTCCCGTGCAACAAGATCCCGGTCAGTGACGCCCGTACGACCTCGATCATCGCCATGCGCACCGGCGAGGCCGAGCAGGGAGTGGTCGGGCTCCAGCAGGCGGGCCTCCCGGACGAGATCGAGCCGAGCCTGTCGGTGCGCTTCATGGGCATCAACGAACAGGCGATCATCTCCTACCTGGTGACGGCGTACTACTCGGCCGCGGTGCTCGTGCCGGACGCCCTCGGCATCCTGGAGAACGTCGAGATCGGCCGCTGGCGGTGATGTTCCGCGAAGCGGAGCCCGTCGTGTTCCCGCCCTTCTGGGTGGGAGCACGACGGGGGCGGCGCACGCCCGGCGGCCGTTCAGGCGCCACCGTCGGCCGGCTCTCCGGTGCGATCGCGCGGGTGACCGAATGACGACGGAGACGCAGCAGGGACCGGCCGGAATTCCGAACCGACGGCGCCCGGCCGGGACTCCGGAGCGGCGGAGCCCCGGCGGGAGGCCCATGGAGAAGCAGGGCACGCCGGACCCGCTCGACGGGCAGGAGGCCGCGGGCATCCTGGAGCGCGCCCGGGCGTCCGTCGACCCCGAGTTGCGCAAGGCCATCGACTCGCTGCCGGGCTCGATGCGCCGGATCGCGCTCTACCACTTCGGCTGGGAGCAGGCGGACGGCACCCCGGCGGTGGGGAACGCCGGCAAGGCCATCCGGCCCGCGCTCGTGCTGACCGCGGTCCGGGCCCTCGGCGGCCGGCACGGGACGGCCGTACAGGCGGCCGCCGCGGTGGAGTTGATCCACAACTTCACCCTGCTGCACGACGACGTGATGGACCGGGACACCACCCGCAGACACCGCCCCACCGCGTGGACCGTGTTCGGCGACGCCGACGCGATCCTCGCCGGGGACGCCCTGCAGGCACTGGCCCAGCGACTGCTCGCCGAGGACCCGCACCCCGCGTCCTCGGCGGCCGCCGCGCGGCTCGCGGGCTGCGTCGTCGAACTGTGCGCCGGACAGCACACGGACACGGCCATGGAGCGGCTCGGCCCGGGTGAGGTCACCCTCGAGGAGTGCCTCGCCATGGCCGAGGCGAAGACGGGCGCCCTGCTCGGCAGTGCCTGCGCCATCGGGGGGCTGTACGCGGGGGCGGGCCCCGAGGACGTCGAGGCGCTCGACGCGTTCGGCCGGGAGGCGGGGCTCGCCTTCCAGCTGATCGACGATGTGATCGGGATCTGGGGGGACCCGAGCCGTACCGGCAAACCGGCCGGGGCGGACCTCGCCGTCCGCAAGAAGTCGCTGCCCGTGGTCGCCGCGCTCACTTCGGGCACCCCGGCGGCCGAAGAGCTGGCCGAGTTGTACGCGGCGCCGTACCGGGAAGGGGAGTTGGAGCGTACGGCGATGGCCGTCGAGCGGGCGGGCGGGCGCGACTGGGCGCAGGTCCAGGCGGCCGACCGGATGTCCCGGGCGATGCACGAACTGTCCCGGGTGGTCCCCGACCCCGAGGCGGCGGGCGGTCTTCTCGCACTCGCCGAGTTCGTCACCCGGCGCAGCAGCTGACCGGGCCGGCCGGCCCGTCGAAGACCTCGGAGCCCTGGGCACCGTACGGCACCTGACATCCGTACGGTGCCGGGCTCCGGAGGGCGGGCCCCGCACATCCCCACGGCGTGCGGGGCCCGCACCATCGCGTACGCCGGACCGCCCCGGGGGCGGTCCGGCGACTCCTGCGCGTAATAGGCTCAACCGCCGTACGGTCGGGGCCGGTTGAGGCGAAGGGCAGGGGCGGGTCATGGGTGTGGCGATACGGGTGGCGGGCGAAGGGGACCGGGAGCTGGTCGTCCGGCTGCTGGACGAGGCGTTCCAGGACGATCCGGTGAGCGGCTGGGTCTTCCCGGACCCGGAGCACCGCCGCGCGACGCACCACAGGCTGATGGCGGCGTTCACCGACGCCGTGCTCGCCGAGGGAAGGGTCGACCTGGCCGAGGACGGTTCCGCGTGCGCCCTGTGGCTGTCCGTCCCCGCCGAGGACCACGAGGGCTCCGGCGAGGGCGACGGTGAGGACGAGGACGGCCCCGCGCAGCTGCGCGCGGCTGTCGACCCGGACAACGAGCGGGTGGAGCTGATCGGCCGGCTGACGGCGGACATCCACCCCGAGGGACGGGCCCACGCCTATCTGTGGATGATCGCGGTGGAGCCGGAGCGCCAGGGCGAGGGGCTCGGCCGCGCGCTGATCGAGTCGGTCCTCGACCGCTGCGACCGCGAGGGCCTGGCCGCCTATCTGGAGGCGAGCAACGCCCGCAGCCGCGCTCTGTACGAGCGGCTCGGCTTCGTGCTCACGGGTCGTCCCCTCGACCTGCCGGACGGTCCGCGGATGTGGCCGATGTGGCGCGACCCACGTCCCGGGGAACAGTCCCGGGCCAGCCAGGACGGGTTGTCCTAGCCGACGGTGAGGGCGCCGGAGTTGAACTCCCGGTAGATCTTCTTGGCCTCCTCCAGGGCCGCCTCCAGGGCCTCGCGCTCCAGCTGCATCTTCTCCAGCTGGAGGGAGTAGACACTCAGGAACGTATTGAACTTGATCTTGGTGAGGTCGACGGCGGACTTGACCGCGACATACGCGCTGACCTTCTCCGCGAGGTCCTGGATGCCCTTGGACTCGATGCTGAGCTGCCAGGCGCAGACGTCGACGCGGACGATCGAGAAACCCTCGGGCACGATGTAGTACCGCTGCAGCGTCGTGTCACTCGCGCTGGAGTCCCCGAGGAAGGTCGCCAAGCTGTCGGAGATGAGTGCTCCGACGCCGGTGAGGATGTCCTCCTTGCTGCCGCTGCAGAAGCTCTTCAGCGCTTTGCTGACGGTGTCCCCGATCGCCGCGGAGCTCTTGCTCGCATAGGCGTGTGTTTCGGTGACACTGCCCAGCACGGCTTCGACCGGGATCGTCTGATTGTCCGGACTCCCGGCGGTGCGCAGGGACGTGCTGATCTGGAGTTCGAAGAACTGTGCCTTCGACTCCGCCAGCTTCGCGAGGGTCTCGATCAACTGCTTCTGCTCGTCGAGACTCGGCTTGCTGGGGTCCAGTTGCTGGACGACGGAGCGAATCGCTCCCATGGCTCCTACCTCCTCAGAGGCTTCTGGGGCAGGTTCTTGAAGGGTGTGTTGGCGGCCCAGGTGTTCTGATCGAGCCGGCCCAGGGTGTATCCGTTGTCGAGCAGTTCGGCCACGAAATAACGCGCCATGATTTCGTAGACCGCTTCGGTCGGATGCGCCAGGTCGCTGGTGGTAATGGCCCTGCGTATTTCCCGGGCCACCGGATCCTTCGTCGGTTGCGGTGGAACGCCGGGATTGTAGAAGACCGGAACTCCCTTCGCCTGGGCCACCACGTTCAGGTCCCAGTCCGTCGGATTTCCGCTGACGTAGTCCATCCACTTGCTCATCTGTACGAGATGGACATTGTCCGGACCAGGCGCGTCGTCTCCCTTCGGCCAATTCCGTACGAGGCTTTCGAGCATGGTGTTGTAGCGCCGGACGACGGGGTCGATCGCCTCTGCCTGTTCGACCTTTGCCGGTTCCCCGATTCCTTTCATGAACCGGATGGCGTGGTACACGCTGGGGAGGTCGATCACCATGAAGTGGTTGTCGGCTTTCTCGTCGGGGAAAGTCGCGTTGACCATTTCGACCAGCGCCTGTACCTCCGCCACGGCCGGGAAGACTCCCACGCCGTTGGTGAGCTCCGACGGACGCTTCTCGCTCCAGTCCAGCCAGGCCTCGTAGTTGTCCGCGGGCGGCAGGTTCCTGAGTTTCTCGGGGGTGTAGTCGGGGCGTTCCACGGTGACGAAGTCGTTGAGGCCGATCCAGACGACGTGCAGCGTGGGGCCGTCGAACGTCCCGCCGGCGCGCTGGGCGACGTAGTCCTCCACCTGGCCCCTGAGGTAGGTGAGGGCGCCGAACTTGGGTGCCAGCGTCCAGTCCCTGGTGACGATGCACCCGCCCGTGGCGTAGTTGACGTACTTGATTTCGGGAAGCGGATCGGGCTCGCTCTTCGGATTCTTCCAGGCCGCGATGTAGTCGTCGAAATTCCTCCACGCCTTCATCTCGGCCGGACCGTCCCAGGGGCTGATCCCCAGTGTCGAAGACCTCGACAGGGTGCGATAGTCCGTGGACTTGCGGATGCTCAGGTCGCAGTTTCCCCACATGAGCGACTCGCCGGTCGCCCACTCCACGAGATGATCGGTCCAGTTCTTTCCGTCGCTGAAGCGGCCCGTTTCGTTCACGCGCATTGCACCGAACAGTCGGCCCAGCTCTCCCGACGGCCAGGTCCACTTGTTTCCGATGTCGGACAGGCTGTCGCCGAGAATGACGATGTTCCTGATGTCGATCAATTCCCCTCCCAGACTTGATGGGATGTCATCCGCTGCAAACCTTAGGGCGGAATTTCGGCGTCAGCTAGGGGTGCGGGCGGTCCGTACCATCGAATTTGTTTGGATGAAGAAGTTTTGGACACAACAGGGTCGCACTTGAAAACTGACCACTCTGGATTACTTCGGTCACATCCCGCAGGGCGCCGTCCCCGGAATTGGCGGGCGGACGTACCGGCGGGAAGCGCCGAGTCCGCCGCCGCCCTACCCTGAGGGCATGGGCACCGATGAGCATGCATGTCCCGTCTGCGGGCAACCGGTCGCCACGGTGGTGCACCGGTACAAGACCCTGGGCGCCTGGGTCCCCAAGTGGGGCCCCGGCCCCTGCCGGAACCCGAAGTGCGAGGCGTTCGCCGAAGAGCCGGGGCACAGGCACGATCTACCGGACGAGCCGGGGCACGGACACCAGCCGCCGGAGGAGCCCGGGCCGGGGCACGATCTGCCGGAAGAGCCCGCCTCGGAGAAATCCTGACGCACCGGACGCCGCCGTGTAGAGAAACGCGGGCCGGCTCCGACGTCTCCTGTGAGAGCCGCCCGGCACGGGCGGTCCGAGCCGAGGAAGCCGAAGGAGCGGACTCATGAAGTACCTGGTGATGGTGCAGGGCACACAGGCCGATTACGAGGCCATGCGGGGCACGCCGTCCGCGCAGTCGCCGTCCTGGAGCGAGCAGGAACTGCAGGCCATGTACGCCTACATGGGCGCGATCAGCGACGACCTCTCCGAATCGGGAGAGCTGGTCGACGCGCAGGGTCTGGTCGAACCTGCGCAGACCCGCCTGGTGGCCCGGGGGCCGGACGGCAAGGCCGTGATCACCGACGGCCCGTACAGCGAGACCAAGGAACTGATGGCCGGCTACTGGGTGGTCGACTGCGCGAGCCTGGAGCGGGTCACCGAGATCGCCGAACGCGTCACCCAATGCCCGGGCCCCGAGGGCCTCACCGAATACCCGGTGGTCATCCGGCGCATCCAGGACGGTGCCGGGGACATCTGAGCGGGATGAGAGGCACGACCGAGGTCGAGGACCTGCTGCGCCGCCACGCGCCGCAGGTCCTCGGCGCGCTCGTCCGCCGCTACGGGCACTTCGACGCCGCCGAGGACGCCGTGCAGGAGGCGCTCCTCGCGGCCGCCGGACAGTGGCCCGCGAAGGGCGTGCCGGACAACCCGCGCGGCTGGCTGATCAAGGTCGCCTCGCGGCGGCTCGTCGACGCCCTGCGCGCGGAGGAGGCGCGGCGGCTGCGGGAGGAGAGGATGGCGACGCTGACGCCGCGGGACGCGTTCACGGCGCCGCCGCCGGGCGCGGACCGCGCCCCGTCGGAGGACGACACGCTCTCCCTCCTCTTCCTGTGCTGCCACCCCGATCTGACCCCGGCCGCGCAGATCGCGCTCACCCTGCGGGCGGTGGGCGGTCTGACCACGGCGGAGATCGCGCGGGCGTACTTCGTGCCCGAGGCGACCATGGCGCAACGGATCAGCCGGGCCAAGCAGCGGGTGCGGGGCGTCGGCTTCGGCAGCCCCGACCACTGGGAGGAACGGCTCCCGGCCGTCCTCCACACCCTCTACCTGATCTTCAACGAGGGCTATACGGCGACCTCCGGCACGGCCCTGCAACGGGCCGAACTCGCCTGTGAGGCCATCCGGTTGACCCGCACGGTCCACCGGCTGCTGCCCGAGGACGGCGAGGTGACCGGCCTGCTCGCGCTGATGCTGCTGACCGACGCCCGGCGCGCCGCGCGGACCGGGTCGTACGGGGAACTCGTCCCCCTCGACGAGCAGGACCGCGACCGCTGGGACAAGGCGGCGATCGCGGAAGGGGTGGCCCTCGTTACGGAGGCGCTGGCCCGGGGCCCGGCGGGCCCCTACCGGCTCCGGGCCGCGATCGCCGCGGTCCACGACGAGGCGCCCTCGCCGGAGGCGACGGACTGGACCGAGATCCTCGGCCTGTACGACGTCCTCGTCCGCCAGGTCCCCGGTCCGGTCGAACGCCTCAACCGCACGGTCGCCGTGGCCATGGTGCACGGACCGCGCGCCGCCCTCGCCGAACTCGACCTGCTGGAGGGCGCGTCGGCCGCCGGACACCGGCTGGACGCGGTCCGCGGCCATCTGCTGGAGCGCGCCGGGGACAAGGCCGGGGCCCGCGCCGCCTACGCATCGGCGGCCGGCCAGACCCTGAGCCTCCCCGAACGGCGCTATTTGGAGGCGCGGGCGGCCCGGCTGAGGCCCTAGCGTTGGCCGTATGCCCGAACCCCTTTTGCACCTGACCGAGCGCTCCCTGTGGGACGCGGCCCGCGCGTCCGGCGCCTTCGAGATGTCCACCCGCGGCCGGACCCTCCAGGAGGAGGGCTTCATCCACTGCTCGCTGCGCCACCAACTCCCGGCCGTCGCCGCCATGGTGTACGGCTCCTACACCGGCCCCGACGAGCTCGTGGTCCTCGTCGTCGACGCCGAACGCCTCGACGTGCCGGTCCGGTTCGAGGCCATGGAGCCCGGCGGCGAGGAGTTCCCGCACATCTACGGGCCGATCCCGGTGGAGGCCGTCGTGGACGTGGAGGTCTGGGACCAGGGCGGGGTGACTCCGGTGTGACCGCGGCGGGGGGACGACGCCCGGCCCCACGGGTGTAGGCCCCAAGGGTGTCCGCCCTAGGGCAGGCTGCCCGTCCCGGGGTCGCGGCCGGTCAGGCAGTAGACGCCGCCGACCGGGTCCCGCATCACCGTCCACCGCGCACCCCGGCCGACCGGGTTCGCCCCGAGGTCCTCGTGGTGGGCCCGGACCGCCTCGACGTCCGAGCAGGCGAGATCGAGGTGCGCGGAGGTGGGACGGTCGGTGCCGAGACGTTGCAGCAGGATGCGCAGCGGCAGCCCGGCGGGCGGCCTGAGCAGGTGGAAATCCGGGAACGCGCCGGGGTGGGACTCCCACCCGGTGAGCTCGCTCCAGAAGGTGATCTCGGCGTCGTACACGCCCGGCGCCAGGTCGATGCTCACCTGGTCGAGCCGGCTCGTCGCGCCGCCCGGTCCCTCGACCACCGGCGGCCGCGCGGTCTCCCCGTTCCAGGGCACCGCGCAGAACAACTGCCCGCCGGGCGACCGCAGTACGGCCCATCCCTCATGGCCGGAGACGAGCTCGGCGCCGAGCAGCCGGGCCGACGCCACCAGCGCCGGTACGTCCTCGACGGCGAGGTCGAGATGCGCGCCCCCGGCACCGTCCGCGACACCCTGCGCCTTCACGCACGCGTCGGAATCGTCGGGCAGCAGCGTCACGAACTCGCCCTGGTCACCGCGCGGCGCGGACGGCTTCGTCCCGGTGACCGAGGTCCAGAAGTCGAGAGCCGGACCGAAGTGCCGGCCGGGCCGGTCGACGAAGGCGTAGGTCCAGCGGACGGGTCGGGTGGTCACCGGGCATCTCCCTTTCCGACCGGCGGTACGGCTCGTACCGTCTCCTGCCCGATCAGCGCGCGCAACGACGCCTTCATCCGGGCGACGAAGGCGTCCCGGGCCTCCGGGGAGAGAACGTCCAGGGACAGATACGGGTTGAGGTCCTCCAGCTCGACGAGAAGCAGCTCACCGCCGGGGGCCCGGCAGGCGTCCACGCGCTGGATGCCGTACGCGATGTCGTTCCAGTCGACGAAGCGCTGCGCGAACTCCTGGTCCTCGTCGGTCGGTTCGTACGGCTCCAGGGCCCAGCGCCGCTCCGGGTCGGGCGCGTACAGCGCGTACTGGAAGGCGCGGTCGACGAAGTAGAACGACACCTCGTACCGGAAGTCGATGCGCGGCTGGACGAGGAGGTCGCCGTACGGCAGCCCGGCGAGCCTCTCGCGCGGCACGAACTCCAGGCCGATGGAGTCCGCGCCCTGCTTGGGCTTCACCACATACGTGTCGGCCTCGGGCAGCCGGTCCAGGTCCGCCGCGCGGTCGACGGTGGGGATGACCGGGAACCCGGCGGCGGTCAGGTCCAGCAGGTACCCCTTGCCGGCCATGTCCCCCTTGCCCGACAGCTCGTTGTAGACGCGGACGCCTTCCGCGAGCGCCCGCTCCCGGAACGCGTCGTAGGCGGCCTGGTAGTGCAGGACCGGCCCGCTGTTGCGTACGACAACGGCGTCGAAGCCGGCCATCAGTGCGGCCGCGTCCAGCGGGTGGCACACGGCGATGTCGAACTCCTCGCGCAGCCGCGAGGTCAGGGCGATGTCCTCGTCGCAGTACCGCCGCCCCTTGGCCGGATAGGCCAGGTCGCTGACGTACAGGACGCGGGAGCGGGCGGACGGCACGGGTGACTCCTCGAAAGCGCTCGGACGGTTCACTCCGCGGGCGGATCACGCCCGCGGACCACACGGACGTAGTGTCCCTCCCGGCTGTTCCTGGCCGCCGGGTGCCCCCGGACGGCGCCCGCGGGCACCCCGGAACGACGGACGGCCCCCGCCCCCGTCGGAGCGGCGAACCGGCCGGGCGCTGCCCGGGTCAGCCGGTGCTGCGCTTCTCCGCGAAGCGCAGGAGGTTGCCCGCCGGGTCGCGGAAGGCGCAGTCCCGCAGGCCGTAGGGCTGGTCCACGGGTTCCTGGAGCACCTCGGCGCCCGAGGAGCGGACGCGCTCGAAGAGCTCGTCGCAGTCGGTGGTCGAGAAGATCACACCGCGCAGCATCCCCTTGGCCAACAGCTCGGCCATGGCCTGCTTGTCCGCGGGCGAGGCGTCCGGGTCCGCCGCCGGGGGCTCCAGGACGATCTCCACATCCGGCTGGAGCGGCGAGCCGACCGTGACCCACCGCATTCCCTCGAACCCGACGTCACCCCGGACCTCCAGGCCCAGCACGTCACGGTAGAAGGCGAGCGCCTTGTCGTGGTCGTCGACGGAGATGAAGCACTGGGAGAGTTTCAGATCCATGCGTCCAACCTATGGCTTGTCCGCCGGCTCGCGCCTCGGACTCGGGGGCCGGCGATCGCTGCTTTCCCGCGGCCGGATCCGCCGCGGGGGCGCTGAACAGGCCGGGTACTAGAGGCGCGTGCCCGGTTCCGCCTCGGGGTTGCGGTGGCGGGCCGGGCGGGTCATGCGGCGGGCCACGCAGGACGGAATGGGGGCGCCGTGGTCGTGCGGGCGGGCCCGGTAGGCGCTCGGGGTCTCGCCCACCAGCTCCGTGAAGCGCGAGCTGAACGACCCGAGCGATGTACAGCCCACCGCGAAGCACACCTCGGTCACCGTCATGTCGCCGCGCCGCAGCAGAGCCTTGGCGCGCTCGATCCGGCGGGTCATCAGATAGGTGTACGGCGTCTCGCCGAAGGCCTCCCTGAAACTCCGCTGGAAGTGCCCGGGCGACATCAGCGCGGTGCGCGCGAGCGTGGCCATGTCCAACGGCTCCGCGTAGTCACGGTTCATCCGGTCGCGAGCCTGGCGCAGCCGGACCAGGTCTTCGAGGAGTCTGGGATTGCCCACGCCACCAGAATGGCACGCCCCACCGACAACAGGGCCCGGAACGCCCCCGGCCCGGCGCGGGGGAGGGGCGGGTCCGTCGGCCCGCGTGAGGCGGGGGCGGGGGGCAGGGCGCGCCGTCCTCCGGGGATCACTGACCCGGAGGACGGCGGCGGTCCTTCGTGCGCGAGGGTGTGCGTACCGTCAGGCGGCGAGGACCTTGGCCTTGGCCTGTTCGAACTCCTCGGCCGTGATGTGGCCGTGGTCCTTGAGGTCCGCGAGCTTCGCCAGTTCGTCGGCCTTGCCGCTGGTCCCGGCGGTCTCACGGATGTAGGAGTTCATGTCCTCCTGGCTCTGCTGGATGCGCTTCATCTCGCGCTCACCCATGCCGCGGCCCCGTGCGATCAGGTACACGAAGACGCCCAGGAAGGGCACGATGACGACGAAGACGCACCAGCCCGCCTTGCCCCAGCCGCTCAGCTCGTCGTCGCGGAAGAGGTCCCCGATGACGCGGAAGAGCAGCATGAACCAGAGGATCCAGAGGAAGAACCACATCATGCTCCAGAAGACCTGCAGCAGGGGGTAGTCAGATGCCAGATTGAGCGTCGAGCCGTTCATGGTCGAACTCCTGTCGGTTGGGCGACATCTCCGCGAGCGTTGCCTTGGTGTCGGGGCGGATCGAACTGTCGCCGGGCGCCGGGTCGCGATCTCGGGGATTCCGCCCAGGCCCGTCCAGCGGGGGGTTGCGGCCGGTCAGCAGGGCCTGGCGGGTCGGTGCGCAGAGCGCGGTGGTGGGGCGGACGGTGTGGGAGAGTCCGCCAGCGGACAGACGTTCGAAGGTGGGGGGCGAGCGGGGCCGCCCGAACACACGGGGCGCGTCGTGACGACGTCGTCCGGTGTGATCGGCGTGTTCGGTGCGACGTTCGCTGCGACGTCCGGCGCGTCGTCCGGGGGCGGCAGCGGCTGCATCGACGGCGCGGGCCGCACGGGCCCTGCGGGCCGCGGGACCGCGAAGCACGGTTCGGTGTCCTTCGGGCCACCACGGACCGGCCCGGGGCGCGGCACGCCCGGCACGGGCCGGATCTGCCGCTGGATGCAGGCCATGAGCGGTGCCCTCTCTGACGCGTGACGTCTTGCTTCGGCTCCAGAGTGAGGTCACCGCCCGCCCCGCCGCCTCACCCTCCGCGGGTGAGCTCGCGGATCCGGCGCCACGGGCTTCTCGGCGAAGGGCCGTGAGCGTGACCACTGGCCCGGCGTGGTCGCTTTCGCCCTGCTGAACCGCCCGGTCACCGAACGGGTCCCGCCCCGCACTGATCGGCGACCGGCTCATCCGTCGTCCCGGCCTTCCCGGCTCTCCCATCTCCCCTGGCTCCCCTGGCTCTCCCGGCTCTCCCGGCTCTCCTGCGCGAGGGCGTCCCGCAGCCGGGAGAAGCGGGCGCCGAGTTCCTCGTCGACCCAGGCCAGCCGCACGGTGAGCAGCGCGCCGCCGCGGCCCGTCCCGCGCAGGTCCTCCAGGAGTGTCCGGAGGCGGATGAGGACCATCGGGGCGTTCCGGGCGGCCGGGATCACGTCGTCGAGAGCGGTCCGCAGGAAGTCCTCCCACCCCGGCAGCGGGACGACGACGCGCAGGGTGCCCGCACGGTCGGCGACCTCACGCGGCCGGGCCCGCGCCGGGACCGGCCGACGCAGCAGATCCTCCATGGCGTCCAGCGCCTGCACCGCCGTGGCGGGGTCGTTGACCGCCGGGGAGAGCGCCCTGAGCGCGATGTCGGCGAGCAGCCGGAAGGCGAGCCCGGCGTCCTGGTCGAAGACCCGTTCGGCGCCGGTCTCCAGGCCGCGCAGGACGGCGGAGGCGGGCAGTTCACCGTCGTACACCTCGGCGACGGTGGTGCCGTGCTGCACGGTGGTGCCGGGGCTCACCCGCAGCACGACGACCGCGTTCGCCGTGCGTGCCGCGCCCGCCAACAGGCCCTCGTCCACGCGTTGCAGCACCGCGGCGGCCTTCGGCCAGCCGACCGTGGACCGCGGCCTGTCGGTACGGGCCGCCGGTCCGTTCGGCGCGCGCGGATCTCGTACGTCCTCTCGCGAGTAGAGGACGTCGAGGTTGTGCCGCCCCCGTTCGGTGATGGAGCCGAGTACCGGGGCCAGCTGGATCGCCGCCACGGCCCGCAGCAGCAGGTTGCGCAGCAGCGTCAGCAGCAGGAGCAGCAGAACGCCCGCGCTGATCGGCACGACCACCGAGACCTCGTCCCGGTTGGCGATGGTCAGGGCCGCGGTGGCGCAGAAGACGGTCAGCCCGACGGCGAAGGCGAACGTCCGCCACACGATCGGGGCGTCGCGGAACAGGGTGAGGCGTGGCGTGAAGGTGGTGGCCGCCCACTGCACCACCAGGAACAGCACGGAGAAGATGACGGTGGCCGCGCCCAGCACCCCGAATCCGGTCGCGAGCAGCATCTCGGCGACCGGGCGGGACGGGAGCACGGGTCCCCGGGTGAACTCGGGGACGACGAGGCCGAGGCCCAGTCCGACGGCGATGAACACGAGCTGCAGGAGGCCCGCGCGCAACCGCCGTCTTCGGCGGAACGCGGCGCGGCCGGTGTGGACGGAGGCGCCCCGGCCGGCTGCCGCGAGAGCGTTCATCGGACATCCTCCGAGGCGGTCCCGGGGCCGGCGGAACGCGGACCCGCCCCTCAAGGCTCGCCGCCCGCGTCACCACCCGCATCACCCGTCGAAGGTGAGCGCCCGGTCCCGGGCGCGCTGCCCGCTCACCCTTTTCCGGCGCCCGCAGGGCGACGCCGGGGCATGGGCGGAGGGCGGAGCGGCTCGGGCGGAGGGCGGAGCGGAGGACGAAGCGGCGAGGGTCGAAGGTGGAGGGGCGAAGGCGGAGGTGCGAGGGTGGTGAGCGGAAGCGTCCCGAGGTGGGGGATGTCGCCCGCACCGGGGGATGCCACATCGAGGCGCGGGACCGACGATGGCAGGGGATCGCAGCGGACCCCGTGCCCCGGCCCCGAGGGAAGTGCTCGTATGCGCTACGAATTCCGCATCGCCGGCCTTGTTTCGGACACGCTCGCCTCGGCCTTTTCCGAACTCGACAGGGTTCGTACGAAGGAACAGACCCTGTTCTTCGGCACCGTGATCGACGACGCCCATCTGTATGGACTGCTCACCCGGTTCCAGGCACTGGGTCTGCGTGTGATCGAGATGCGCCAACTGCCCGTGTGATCGAGATGCGCCGACTGCCCTAGGAAAGCAGTACGCACCCGGACCGTCGGGACGCCGTTCTCGGCGGCCCGCGGACCGGGTGCGGACAAGCAGGCGATGCGACCCCGGAAAATGCGGGTCGGACGGCCCGGGCAGAGATCAGGCCTTCTTGGTCTCCCAGAAGATCTTGTCGATCTGGGCGATGTAGTCCAGCGCCTTCTGGCCCGTCGCCGGGTCGGTGGACGCCTTCGCGGCCGACAGGGCCTTGAGAGTGTCGTTGACCAGCTGGTGCAGCTCCGGGTACTTCTCGAAGTGCGGGGGCTTGAAGTAGTCGCTCCAGAGCACCGACACGTGGTGCTTGGCGAGCTCGGCGCGCTGCTCCTTGATGACGGTGGCGCGAGCCTGGAAGTGCGGGTCGTCGTTGCCGGCCATCTTTTCCTGGACGGCCTTCACCGACTCCGCCTCGATGCGGGCCTGGGCCGGGTCGTACACACCGCAGGGCAGGTCGCAGTGCGCGCTGACCTTGACCTTGGGGGCAAACAGGCGGGAGAGCATTGAGCTGTCCTTCCTCGTGATCGTCTTCTCAGGTGGGACATTACTCCGTGGGAGACGGGTTTTCGCGAGTGCCCCCATGGGCTTAGGACAAAAGTCCAGGGTGAAACTGGGACTGGTGGAGGATAGGACCGGGGAGGTGCCGGTGATGCCGGAGCTGTCGCAGGAGACCGAGCGGGGGAGGGCCCTGCTGCCCTTCGGGGCGGCGGAGGTGACGGGCCCCTCCATGGTGCCCACACTCCAGCACGGGGATCGGCTCGTCGTGCAGTGGGGGGCGCGGGTGGGGCCGGGTGACGTCGTCGTCCTGCGGCATCCGTTCCAGCAGGACCTGCTCGTCGTGAAGCGGATCGCGGAGCGGCGTGAGGGCGGCTGGTGGGTGCTCGGGGACAACCCGTACGCGGGCGGGGACAGCACCGACTACGGAACCGTCCCCGAGGAACTCGTCCTCGGGAAGGTGCGGTTCCGCTTCCGTCCGCCGAAGGCGGGTCAGCGTTCGCCGTTCGCCGTCGTCCGCTGGGTGCTCGTCGCCGCCAGGCCGGTGCTCCCGGTCCGGTCCGCCTCCAGGCGCTTGCGGGCCCGGTAGGCCGCGACGTTGGCGCGGGTCGCGCAGCGGTCCGAGCAGTACCGCCGGGAGCGGTTGGTCGAGGTGTCCAGGTAGGCGTTGCGGCACGGGGCGGCCTCGCACAGGCCGAGGCGGTCCACGCCGTACTCGGTCAGATGGAAGGCCAGGCCCATCGCCGCGATCGCCGCATAGCCCGCGGTCGCGTTCGAGGGGTGGTCCGCCAGATGCATGTGCCACAGGGGGCGGTCGTCGTCGTCACGGTGGTCGTGCCCCGAGATCTGCGGGCTCACCGGGAACTCGAGGAGCAGGGAGTTCAGCAGGTCCACCGCGAGGGTCTCCTCGCCGGTGTCCGCCGCCTCGAAGACCGCACGCAGCCGCGCCCGTACGGAGCGGAAACGGGTGACGTCCGCCTCCGCCGCGCGGCGGGCCGCCGAGGAGTTGCCGGCGAACAGATCACGGACGGCCTCGACCGAGGTCAGCGCGTCCTTGCCCCGGGCCGGTTCCTCGCTGTTGACGAGGCGGACGGCGTAGTCCGAGTAATAGGCCAGTTCCACTTGTAGTCCTTACGGAGCCGCTCTATCGTCGTGACGGCGGTCGGGTAACAGATGATCGTGGTTACAGGGTATTACGTAGTCGACTGGAGGAGGGGCTTTCATGGCCATCGGCACCGGAACCGACTGGCATGCCTGGCAGCGGAGCTGGGACCGGCAGCAGGAGTGGTACATGCCGGACCGCGAGGACCGCTTCCGGGTGATGCTCGACATGGTCGAGGCCCTCGTCGGACCAGCGCCCCGCGTCCTCGACCTCGCCTGCGGCACCGGCACCATCACCGCCCGGCTGCTCGCCCGCCTCCCCGGAGCCACCAGCACCGGCGTCGACCTCGACCCAGCCCTCCTCACCATCGCCGAGGGCACTTTCGCCGGCGACGACCGGGTCGCCTTCGTCACGGCCGACCTGAAGGACCCCGAGTGGTCCACGCGGCTGCCGTACGACACGTACGACGCGGTGCTGACCGCCACGGCCCTGCACTGGCTGCACAGCGAACCCCTCGCGGTTCTCTACGGCCGGATCGCCGAACTCGTCCGCGACGGCGGTGTGTTCATGAACGCCGACCACATGATCGACGAGACGACGCCCCGGATCAACGCGGCCGATCGCGCCCAGCGACACGCCCGCATGGACCAGGTCAAGAAGGACGGCGCCCTCGACTGGGCCGAATGGTGGGAAGTGGCCGCCCAGGACCCCGTCCTCGCCGAGCCCACCGCCCGCCGCTTCGAGATCTACGGCGAGCACGCCGACGGCGACACACCGTCCGCCGACTGGCACGCGCGCGTACTGCGCGAGAAGGGCTTCGGGGAGGCCCGGCCGGTCTGGCGTTCCCCCTCGGACGCGCTGGTCCTCGCGGTCAAGTAGCCCGCTCGCACGCTCTCGTAGCGGGGGAGGCGTGGGGCGGGGCATGAGGAAGGGGCGGTACGGGAGACCCGTACCGCCCCTTGTTCCCCGCGCTCAGGAGTGTCGATGTCCCGGTCAGAGGACCTTCGACAGGAACGACTTCGTGCGCTCGTGCTGCGGGTCCGTCAGGACGTCGCGCGGGTTGCCGGACTCGACCACCACACCGCCGTCCATGAAGACCAGGCTGTCGCCGACCTCGCGGGCGAAGCCCATCTCGTGCGTGACGACGACCATCGTCATGCCGGACTCGGCGAGGTCGCGCATGACGTCGAGGACGTCACCGACCAGCTCCGGGTCCAGGGCCGAGGTCGGCTCGTCGAAGAGCATCAGCTTCGGGTCCATCGCCAGCGCGCGGGCGATCGCCACCCGCTGCTGCTGGCCGCCGGACAGCTGCGAGGGGTAGTTCTTCGCCTTGTCGCCCAGGCCGACGCGCTCCATCAGCTCCATCGCGCGGTCCCGGGCGTCCGACTTCTTCGTGCCCTTCACCTGGATCGGTGCTTCCATGACGTTCTCGACGGCCGTCATGTGCGGGAACAGGTTGAAGCGCTGGAAGACCATGCCGATGTCCCGGCGCTTCAGAGCGACTTCGCTGTCCTTGAGCTCGTAGAGCTTGTCGCCCTTCTGGCGGTAGCCGACCAGGTCGCCGTCGACGTACAGCCGGCCGGCGCTGATCTTCTCCAGGTGGTTGATGCACCGGAGGAAGGTCGACTTGCCGGAGCCGGACGGGCCGATCAGGCAGAACACCTCACCGGTGTTCACCTCCAGGTTGATGCCCTTGAGGACCTCCAGCGGACCGAAGGACTTGTGGACGCCCTCCGACTTCACCATCGCGGTCATGCCTTGCCCCTCTCACTGCCGAGCCCAAGCATGTTCGTCTTGATCTTGTGGAAGACGGTCGGCGGCAGGCTGCGGCTGGAACCACGTGCGTAGTAGCGCTCCAGGTAGTACTGGAAGACGCTGAACACGCTGGTCATGGCCAGGTACCAGATGGAGGCCACGAACAGCATCTCCATCACGGCGTACGACGTGGAGCCGATCGCCGAGGTGGAGCGCAGCAGCTCGTTGTACGTGACCGCGTACACCAGCGACGAGGTCTTCAGCATGTTGATGAACTCGTTGCCGGTCGGCGGCACGATCACGCGCATCGCCTGCGGGATCACGATCCGGCGCAGCGTCTTGGTGTGGCTCATGCCCAGGGCCTGCGCGGCCTCCGTCTGACCCTCGTCGACGGCCAGCAGGCCGGCGCGGCAGATCTCGGCCATGTACGCGGCCTCGTTCAGACCGAGACCCAGCAGGGCGCACATGAACGGAGTCATGACGTCCGTCATCTCGTTCTTGTAGATCGGACCGAGATTCAGAACGGGGAAGATCAGCGCCAGGTTGAACCAGAGCAGCAGCTGGACATAGACCGGCGTGCCGCGGAAGAACCAGATGTACAGCCAGGCGACCGTACTGGTCACCGGGTTCTTCGAGAGCCGCATCACCGCGAGGACGACGCCCAGCACCACACCCACGATCATGGCGAGCACGCTGATCAGCAGAGTGCGGCCGGCGCCCTGGACGACACTGGACACGAAGAGCTGGTCGGCGACCGTGCTCCACTGGATGTTGCCCTGCGCGAACGCGAAGATCAGCGCCACCAGCAGCGCCAGGACGATGACGCCGCTGACCCACCGGCCCCAGTGCCGGACGGGGATCGCCTTGATGGCTTCCGGGGACGGCCCGGATGCCCCGCTCTTGGACACCGTGTCGCCCGGGGGCGGCGTGTCCGAGGGGGACTTGTCGAGTTTGTCAGTCACGTGACTGCCCTTCAGTGGTGCTCGGCTTACTTGCCGCCGTTGATCGCGGACTGCTCGATCGCCCCGGACTGGGCGCCCCACTTCTCCAGCACCTTCTGGTACGAGCCGTCCTTGATGATCGCGTCGACGGCTTCCTTCAGCGCGTCACGGAGCTCGGTGTTGTTCTTGTTCAGGACGATGCCGAACGGGCCGGCGTCGTACTGCTTGTTGATGACCTCGAAGGCCTTGCCGCCGTCGGCCTTGTTGGCCAGGTCGACCGCCACCGGGTAGTCGTTGATGCCGGCCACCGCGCCGCCGGACTTCACACGGGTCTGGGCCTCGGTGTCGTTGTCGAACGACTCGATGTTGAGGGCCTTCTTGCCGCCGTCCGTGCACTTCTTGGACTGGTCCTTGAGGGCAACCTCATACGTCGTGCCACGCTGCACCGCGACGGTCCTGCCGCAGAGGTCCTCGAGGCCCTTGATGCCCTCGGGGTTGCCCTTCTTCACGTAGATGGCCGTACCGGCGGTGAAGTAGTCGACGAAGTCGACGCCCGCGCCGAGCTTCTTGCCCTTGTCGTCCAGGCCTTCCTGGCGCTGCTTGTTGTCCGTGATGGACGACATGGCGATGTCGTAGCGGCCGGAGTTGACGGCCGTGATCAGGCCGTCGAAGGAGCCCGAGGTGAACGTGAACTTCACGCCGAGCTGCTTGCCCAGAGCGTCCGCCAGGTCGGGGTCGACGCCGACGATCTTGCCGCCGTCGATCGACTCCATGGGGGCGTACTCGGCGTTCGTGCCGACCTTGATGACGCCCGCGTCCTGGATCTTCTTGGGCAGCTTGGAGAACAGCGGGGCGCTGTTGGACTTGGCGGACTCCGTGGAGCTGCCGCCGCCGCTCGTCTGGTCACCGCAGCCGGTGAGGACCAGGGCGCCGGCGACCGCGATCGCACCGACCGCTGCTATCCGGGCCTGAGCGGTGGTACGACGGGTGGTGTGCGCGGTCATGAGGGTTCCTCCGGCGGATGAGGGAGTAGCCGATAGGTCGA
Source organism: Streptomyces sp. NPDC002935 (assembly GCF_040611295.1). Taxonomy (NCBI): domain Bacteria; kingdom Bacillati; phylum Actinomycetota; class Actinomycetes; order Kitasatosporales; family Streptomycetaceae; genus Streptomyces; species Streptomyces sp. NPDC002935. Next base: position 66,287 of record NZ_JBEXNW010000034.1, on the reverse strand, counting down.
CGAGAACACACACCTTCGAGTGTCGCGACCTCGTGTAATGACGGCATCTTGCCATTCGGACTGCGGCATTCAGGGTGCCCGCTATGTCAAAATCGGATAACGGGTGACCCCTGAACCACTCGGTGCCCCTCCAGTGTGACCGGATCTTGTGCGGGAATCTTTCCTTCCGGCCGGAAGATCTTCGGCGCATCACGCGATGCGAGCGGCCGCTACGGCGCACTCACGGCCGAACGCGGGCATGTCCGGACGTGTCAATGGATACAGGCATGAGTCATGTCACCGACGTGTGATCTTGGCGTTATGGACTCGTCCTCGACACCATCAGTCCGGTAAGAAGGTTCTTTACACCCCTCATCCGGGGCTCAGGGCGCGTGTGCGGCGCGCCCGTCGCGCACTGGCCCACACGCAACCACGGCGGCAGGGCCTGCGCGGTGCCCGCCCACCCCTCAACCAGGAGTGGTCACCCTCAAACAATGAAGACTTAAGGGGTAAAACAAAGTGGCAGCGGAGATCGTCAATCCTCGCAGCGACAGCAGTACGGATCACGAAGGCGGGGCCGAGCCCCTCGATTCCTTCGACCCGGCTTTCGCGCTGCACCGCGGCGGCAAGATGGCTGTGCAAGCCACGGTGCCCGTCCGCAACAAGGACGACCTGTCCCTGGCGTACACGCCCGGCGTCGCGAAGGTGTGCACCGCGATCGCCGAGCAGCCGGAACTCGTCCACGACTACACGTGGAAGTCGTCCGTGGTCGCTGTGGTGACCGACGGCACGGCAGTGCTCGGGCTCGGTGACATCGGCCCGGAGGCCTCGCTCCCCGTCATGGAGGGCAAGGCCATCCTGTTCAAGCAGTTCGGCGGTGTGGACGCGGTGCCGATCGCGCTCGCCTGCACGGGCGTCGACGAGATCGTCGAGACGGTGGTCCGGCTCGCTCCCTCCTTCGGCGGCGTCAATCTGGAGGACATCTCGGCGCCCCGGTGCTTCGAGATCGAGCGGAAGCTCCAGGAGCGACTGGACATTCCCGTCTTCCACGACGACCAGCACGGGACAGCGGTCGTCACCCTCGCGGCCCTGCGGAACGCCGCCAGGCTGACCGGGCGCTCGCTCGGTGATCTGCGCGCGGTGATCTCCGGCGCGGGCGCGGCCGGAGTCGCCATCGCCAAGTTCCTGCTGGAGGCCGGCCTCGGCGATGTCGCGGTCGCCGACCGCAAGGGCGTGGTGTCCCGCGACCGGGACGATCTGACGGACGTCAAGCGGGAGCTGGCGGAGATCACCAACAAGGCGGGGATCTCCGGTTCGCTGGAGTCGGCGCTCGCGGGTGCCGACGTCTTCATCGGGGTCTCCGGCGGTACGGTGCCGGAGCCGGCGGTCGCCTCGATGGCGGAGGGCGCCTTCGTCTTCGCGATGGCCAACCCGAACCCCGAGGTGCACCCCGAGATCGCCCACAAGTACGCGGCCGTCGTCGCGACCGGGCGGTCGGACTTCCCGAACCAGATCAACAACGTGCTGGCCTTCCCGGGGATCTTCGCCGGTGCGCTCCAGGTCCGGGCCTCCCGGATCACCGAGGGCATGAAGATCGCCGCCGCCGAGGCGCTGGCCGCGGTCGTCGGGGACGACCTCGCCGCGGACTACGTCATTCCCTCGCCGTTCGACGAGCGGGTGGCTCCGGCGGTGACCGCGGCGGTCGCAGCGGCCGCCCGTGCGGAGGGCGTCGCCCGCCGCTGACGTGGTGTGTCTTGCTCGGCCCCGCCGGTTTTCTCCGGCGGGGCCGGTTTTTTTACCCGCGGGAGCGGCCGGGCGGGTGGTTTTTCGCCCCCTCCGCCCCTGCCCTCCCCCAAGGTCTCGGCTTCGCTCGACCAGGGGGGACCCCCATCGTCCCTGGGGCTCCGCCCCGGACCCCGCTCCTCGATCGCCGGAGGGGCTGAACCTTTCGCCCCCGGCGCTGGAAAGGCGGCAGCCCCTAGGTACGGGCCGCGGGACGCGTGTCACACGGAGGGGCGGTTCCCCCGGCCGGGGGCGGAGCCTATCGTCAAGGTCATGTTCGCTGCCTATGCCGCCCGAATCGACCGTGACCAGCCGCTGAACGGCCTGGAGTTGGGGGAGCGCCCGGCCCCCGAACAGAGGCCGGGCTGGACGACCGTGAACGTACGGGCCGCCTCCCTCAATCACCACGACCTGTGGTCGCTTCGCGGGGTCGGTCTCGCCGAGGACAAGCTGCCGATGATCCTCGGCTGCGACGCCGCCGGGATCGACGAGGACGGCAACGAGGTCGTCCTGCACTCCGTCATCGGCCAGACCGGGCACGGGGTCGGCCCCGAGGAGCCCCGGTCCATCCTCACCGAGCGCTACCAGGGCACCTTCGCCGAGCAGGTCTCCGTACCGACGTGGAACGTGCTGCCGAAGCCCAAGGAGCTGTCCTTCGAGGAGGCCGCCTGTCTGCCGACGGCCTGGCTGACGGCGTACCGCATGCTGTTCACCAATGCCGGGGTACGTCCCGGCGACTCCGTGCTCGTGCAGGGGGCGGGCGGGGGTGTGGCCACCGCCGCGATCGTGCTCGGCAGGGCCGCCGGGCTGCGGGTCTTCGCCACCAGCCGGGACGAGGCCAAGCGGAAGCGGGCGCTCGAACTCGGCGCCGTCGAGGCGCTCGAATCCGGGGCGCGGCTGCCGCAGCGGGTGGACGCCGTCATCGAGACGGTCGGCGCCGCCACCTGGTCGCACTCGGTCAAGTCACTGCGTCCCGGCGGCACCGTCGTCATCTCGGGCGCCACCAGCGGCGACCGGCCCTCGCACGCCGAGCTGACCCGGATCTTCTTCCTCGAACTCAAGGTGGTCGGCTCCACCATGGGGACGAAGGACGAGTTGGAGGACCTGCTGGCCTTCTGCGCGGCCACCGGTGTGCGGCCCGTCGTCGACGAGGTGCTTCCGCTCGACCGGGCCCGTGAGGGGTTCGAGCGGCTGGAGTCCGGCGACCAGTTCGGCAAGATCGTGCTGACCGCCGGCTGAGGCCCGTGCCGGGCCGCGCGGGCGGCCGTCGGCGTCGGGGTCGGTGTCGGAGAAGTGTCGTGATGCGGCGGGTCCGGGGTTCCCGGGCTCGCCGTTTCGTATCTCCGGGCGGCCATCGGTGTCAATTCTGGTTGACAGGAAAGGGGTGTCAACGTAAGTTGACATCATGACCGAAGCAACGGATCTTGCCGAGCGCGCGGGTGATCGCGATCCGCGGGTCGGACTGCGGGCGGTCTCCGCGCTGCGGAGGCTGCTGGAGCAGTTGGAAGCGGTACAGGTGCGCAGTGCGCGCAATCAGGGCTGGTCGTGGCAGGAGATCGCCGCGGAACTCGGAGTGAGCAGGCAGGCCGTGCACAAGAAGTACGGGAGGCAGTGATGTTCGAACGCTTCACGAAGGACGCGCGTGCCGTCGTCGAGGGGGCGGTGTCGCACTCGGAGCGGGTTGGGGCCGAGACCGTCGAGGAGGAGCACATGCTGCTCGCCCTGCTCGACCGGGAGGGCAGCCGGGGCTCCTTCGTCCTGGCGTCGCTCGGGGCGACCGGGTTCCGGGAGGCGCTGGAGCGGGATCTCGCCGAGGCGCGCCGCCGGGGCGGGCTGTCGCGCGCCGACGCGGACGCCCTCTCCGGGCTCGGTATCGACCTGTCCGAGATCGTCTCCCGGATCGAGGAGGCGCACGGGGAAGGGGCGTTGGAGTCGGGCAAGCGGGGCGGGAACGGTAGGCGGACCTGGCGTCGGCCCTTCGGGCAGAGCGCGAAGGACACGCTGACGCGGTCCCTGCGGGTCGCTCTCGCCCGCCGCGAGCGGCACATCGGGGACGAGCACCTGCTGCTGGCGATCATCCTGCGGGGCGGGGTCGCCGGTGAGGTACTGGCCGATCACGGGATCACGTACCAGTCGGTGACACGGGTGCTGTACGGGGAGGGTGGCGTGGCAGAGGCCGGGTGAGGTGCGGTGGAGCCGGCAGATCAAGTCCGACCGCGTCCGATCAAGGTCAGCCGAGTCCGATCAAGGCCGGCCGGGGGTGGTGGGGCCGGTGAGCGCCGATGGGGGCCGGCGGGGGCTGTGCACACAGTCCCCGCCGGCTCGTGCGGCCCCCGGGTGAGGAGCACCGGAGGGCCTACGGCCGCCTGCTCCGCAGCGTCGATCCGATGTGGGCCGCCGCGGTCGACAAGCGGCTCCGGATGTCGCGGAGTTGATCCTCCGTGACGCCGTGGTCGCGGGACGCGTCGCGGATGTCGTCGCGGAAGCGGTCCAGTATCCGCTCCAGATCGCGGCCGGGGTTGCCGGTGGAGTCCTCGTGAGCCCAGGCGGGTTCGTACGCGGCGGGGAAGTCCTCGGGCGTAGTTGTGCAGTCCGGCTCCGCGGACGCTCCCGAGGGTGTGCGGCCGAAGCCGAACTCCTTGCCGAAGTCCTTCCCCAGGTCCTTGCCGAAGTTCTTTCCGAAATCGCCGAACTCCTTGGCCAGTTCGGTCAGTCCCTCGCGGACTCCCGTCGGCCAGTCGCCTCGCGCGAAGTGGTCCTGGACCTGGTCCTGGACGCGCTTGGCCATCCGCTGCATCTCCTCCTGGGCCTGGGCGCGGGCCCTCTCCTGCGCCTCCTTGGCCTGGCGGCGGGCACGCTGGGCCTCGTCACGGGCGCGGCGGCTCTCGTCCTTCGCGCGGCGGGCCTGCTCCTTCCACTCCTGCCGGACGCGCCGCATCTCCTCCTTTGCCGCGCGCCACGACTCCTTGTCCAGGTAGTCGTCGGGGCCGCCGGGCTCGCCCGGCGTGGCGTCGTGCTGCTTCGTCCCGGCGCCGCCCTTGGAGCCGCGTCGGGCTTCCGTGGCCGCCGCCCGCATCTCGCGACGCAGGTCACCGGCCGCGCCGCGCACATCCGCGCGGATCTCCGCCGCGAGCTCCGCGACCGACTCGCGGATCTCCAGCTCCAGGTCGGCCAGCTCGCCGCTGCGGTCGGCCAGTTCGGCACGGCCCGCGTCGGTGATCGCGTACACCTTGCGGCCGCCCTCGGAGGTGTGCGTGACGAGTCCCTCGGCCTCCAGCTTCGCCAGCCGGGGGTAGACGGTGCCCGCCGAGGGCGCGTACAGGCCCTGGAAGCGCTCCTCCAGGAGGCGGATCACCTCGTACCCGTGGCGCGGCGCCTCGTCCAGCAGCTTGAGCAGGTACAGGCGCAGTCGGCCGTGGGCGAAGACGGGAGCCATGTCAGAGCACCTTCTTGTCGGTCGCGGTGCCGGCCGGCCGGCCTCCGGCGGCACCGCCGCTCGCGGTGTCGCTCGCACCGTCGTTCGCGGTGTCGTCCGTGGTGTCGCTCGTGGTGTCGTCCGGGCCGGTCGGTGGGGCCACGTCGCGGGGTTCCGGAGCCTCGTCGTATGGCTCGTCCTCCGCCAGGGGCCTGCGCAGCAGGGCGATGGAGCCGGAGACGGTCATCGCCTTCAGCCTGCCGTTGCCCGCGCCGAGGCGGCCGGTGATCTTCTTGGCGCCCCACTGGCCGTTGACCCGCAGGTCCTCGAAGGCGTTGGAGACGGTGCCGCTCGCGGTGTTGGCCTCCACCTCGGCGTCGGCCGGGTGGGGGAGCCGGATGGCGATCTCGCCGGACACGTTCGACAACTGGACGTCGGTGGGCGCGCCCGTGGCGTCGAGGTCCACGATCATCGAGCCGCTCACCGATTCGGCCCGCACGGAGGAGCCGGAGCCCTCGACGACGGTCAGGTCGCCGGAGACGGAGTTGAAGCGGAGGTCGCCGGTGACGGCCTGGGCCTCCAGATTCCCGGAGACGGTGTCCACGCGTACGGGGCCGGCGACGCGGACGAGGGTCGTGTCGCCCGTGACGCCCTTCACCTCGACCCGGCCGTCCACCCCGGAGACCACGGCGGCCGCACCGACCACGCCCACCTCGACGCGTGTGCCGGTCGGGACGGCCAGCGACACCACCACCGCACGGCGCCAGCCCTTGCGGTCGAGCCACTTGAGGAAGCCCTTCCAGGGAAGGTCCTCGTAGGCGACCGTGAGCGTGCCGTTCTCCTGGGTCACCTGGAGCGGGGGGCCCTCCAGCTCGGACACCTCCAGCCGGGCGGAACCCTCGTCGGTCCCCACGACGTTCACTGTTCCGTTGACGATGCGTACGTGCAGCGTCGTCACGGGGTCGTCGAAGGAGAGCTTCTTCGGCTCTGCCACGGACCACTCGGACATGGTGCAGACCTCCTCGACCGGACCGGACCCGCACACGAATCCGAACTCGACGCGCCATATCGCGTCTTCCGCTATTCACGATATATCGCGGATATGGAAAGTCAAGACACCCGTTCTGGGGATCAATGGTGCGTTGAAGTGGGCAAACCGCCCTAAAGTGGGGCTATGTCGACTGCCTCCGGCGAGTCCCGGGACGACCACCCGGTCCAGGCCCCCGGCGCCCTGCTGTTGTGCCGGGCCCGTCCCGAGTCGGTCGGTCCCGCCGCCCAGTTGCTGCGCGAGCGAATGCTGCTCGCCGGGGCGGGACCCGAGTGGAGCGTGCTGGTTCCCGAGGGCCGGCCCTGGCAGGACGGCGCGGAACCCGTCGACCGGGTGCTCACCGGCTGGGCCACCGCGCTCGCCGTCGGCGCCCCCTGGCCCGTCCTCGCCCTGTGGTGGGACACCGACCGCAGCGGCTTCACCCTGGCCTCCGGTTTCCGTCGCACGGTGGGTTACGAATGGCTGGCGAACGGCACCCCGGTCGGTGAGGACGAGGCGATGCGGACCTTCGCCGCACGCCTCGGCCTCGACCCGGTGCTCGACATGCAGTCCCTGGAACCGTTGACGCAGCCCGATCCGGTGGCCGACGCCCACGCGCGCGTGCGGGGGCTGCTCGCCGTCCTCACGCGCGCGGGGGTGCTGCTTCCGGCCGGACTCGATCCCGGGGAGTCGTCGGACCGGCTCCGCGACGCGGTCCGGATCAGGCCGGACGCCGAACAGATCGAGTGGACCGGCTGGCGGGCCGCGGTCGACGCGGAACTCGGTGCCGTGGAGAGCGGCGGTCTCGGGCCCTGGCTGCGCGGCCCGAGGGCGCGCACCCTCGCCGCGGCCCAGCTGACCGTCGGCCTCCCGCTCACCGTCTGGGGGGTGCGGCGCCACAGCGGAGGCTGGATCGTCGTCGGCGCGGTCCTGATGCTCCGCGGCGCCCTCGGCCTGGCGTACGACCACCTGCGCGCCTACGACTGACACGACCGCCGTCCCTCTGGAGGGGGCCCGCGTTCCCGCTCGGGGGAGGGCCCGCCAGGCCGCCCGGAGAGCTTCGGTCCACCCGGAGAAGAAGCTTCGGCCCACCCGGAGAAGAGGAGTGCCCGAGGGGCTACTCGTCCTCGTCGTCCTCGTCGTTCAGTCGGGCCAGCCAGGTCGCCAGCCGCTCCACCGGTACCTCGAAGTCCGGGTTGAGGTCGACGAACGTGCGCAACTGCTCGGCGAGCCACTCGAAGGTGACCTCTTCCTCGCCGCGCCGCTTCTCAAGTTCCTCGATGCCGCGGTCGGTGAAGTACATGGATGGTGCTCCGTCGGTGAAAGGGAAGTGGAACGCTGGGAAAAGGATAGGCGGGGCGTCGGGCCGGCGGAGGGCCTCTGTCGTGGGCGACCCCGTGCGGCTAGCCTGCAAGGTCGGCGGTACCACGGGGGCGTGGGGGAACGGGGGATGCCATGAGTGACGCAGTGACCCGGATCGCACGGATCGAGATGCCGGACGGAACACCGGTGTGGGCCCGGATTTCGGGGGCCGATGAGCTGGAGGAGCAGGGCGGCGAGCTGTCGCTGACGGACGTCGGGTTCGGGGATCGCGTCGAGGCGCAGGTCGAGAGCCTGCAGTCGGTGATCACCAGCGTCGCGCGCTCGCTCGCCGCGCCGCTGCGCGCGGTACGGCCCGACGAGGTCAGCGTCGAGTTCGGCATCGAGCTGACGGCGAAGGCCGGCAAGGTGGTCGGCCTGCTCGCGGACGGCGAGGCCAAGGCGGGCATCACGGTGACGCTCACCTGGAACGGCGGCCCGCCGGACCTGGAGGACACCGGGGGCGAAGCGCACGCGGGCGCGTCTCCCGGCGCCCCCGCGCACGGCGGCACCACCGACGCCTCCGGCGGGGGCGGAGCATGACGGACGGGCACGCCCCGGGCGCACCGGGCGGCCCCGGGAACGCTCACCGTGCGCTCCGTGATCTCGTCATGGCCGCCACCGTACGCATCCATCGCGCGGGCTCCGGGTATGCCCTGGACGAACCCGGCACGTTCCTCGGGAGCGGTTTCTTCATCGCTCCGAACTGGGTTCTGACCTGCGCGCATGTGGTCCGGAGCGGGGAGGGGAACGAGGTGACGGTGGTGTACGAGACAGGGCCGGGCCGCGGAACCTCCGCCGTCGCGGGCGAAGTGGCGACGGCCCTTCCGGACCGTGTCGATCTCCCCGTCCGCGGCACATGGCCGTCCCCCGATCTCGCCCTGGTGCGACTGCGCGAGCCGGTGGACCACGACTGCGCCTACGTCACCGAACGCCCGGCCGCCTACTACGAGGAGGCGGTCGTCTTCTACTCCGGCTGGTCCGTGGTCGGCGGGGAGCTGCGCCGGCTGAGCGGCACCTGCACGGTGCAGGGCACGCTCGGCGGCTGGTCCGACGACGAGCAGATCCGGCTGGGCGGCGACGTGCTGCCGCCCGGTGTCTCGGGGGGGCCGGTCGTCGACCCCGTACGCGGTGAGGTCGTCGGCATCCTGAAATCGCGCGCGGACCGGGGGCTCGGCGGCACCTGCACGGGGGTGGAGCAGTTACGGTCCCTGCCGGTGCCGACCGAGGAGATCCGGGCCGAGCACGACGACAGCTACCAGGCCGTCTTCCACGCCCACGACCGCTACCACCGGGACCGGCAACGCCATCCGGACACCGACCGCAGCACCTGGGCCGACGTCCAGAACCAGCTCGGCGCCCGGCCGGGCCGCGCTCTCAGCCCCGAGGAGCGGACCCAACTGCTCGGCAGGCTCGCCGATCTGCCGCCGCCGGTCAGCACCCGCGCCCTGCTCGGCCTGCTCGAATCCCTGATCGGCGACCAGACCGCGATCCCGCATCCGGCGCCGCGCGGCTGGCGCGACGGGCTCGGGGCGCTGTACGAGAGCTCACGCCATGACGCCGCACTGGACCTCGTCCTCGACTACGCCATGCGGGCCATGTCCGCCGAACGCCCCTTCGTCACGCCCGGCACGCAGGCCGCCGAGCGGGCCCTGTGGGAGTGGGTGCGGCAGACCGCGGAGGGCCGCCCCGGTCCGGCGTACCGGCGCCGTCTTGGCCAACAGTGGATCGAGCGGCTCCAGTTGGCTCCCCGCGGCCCGTCGGCGGCGGAAGCACAGGCAGCGCATGCCACGGCGCACAGCGCCGACCGTGCGCCCCGTCTTTTCGTGCTGCTCGAACTGGAGCAGCTGGGCTGGGAGCCGGGCCGCTGCGACTGGCACGTCTCGGTGGGCCGGCCGACCGGGGAGGTGGTGCGGCTGCGCGACGGCGAGCGCACCCCGCTGGAGGAGCTGCCGGACGTTCTCGCGCCGCCCCTCGCGGAGGCCTTCCGCCAGTGCGACGAACCCGGGCACCCCGCCGTCCTCCAGGTCGCGCTGCCCCATCTGCTGCTCGGACTCGACGTCGACGCCTGGCAGTTCGGGCCCGACGAGCCGCCGCTCGGCGCGCACCGGCCGGTCGTGGTGCGCTGCGCCGACCGGGAGCAGCTGCCCGACCCGGCCGACCCGGCCGACGCGGTCGCCCCGGGCGGAAAGCCGCTCCTCGCCGACGAGGAGCAGCACGAGCGCGAGGCCCGCTGGCGGTGGATCCACGCGCACGGCGCACAGGCCGAAGTCCTCGACTGCGAGGACGGGTTGCGGGTACCCGTACCGGTGGCGGAGTCGCTGCGCGGGCTGCCGCACAAGACCGTCCCGGTGCTCTGCCGCTACGGCGACCACCGCTTCGAGGACGACCCGGTGGCGCTCGTACGGATCGTGCACGGCGGGTACGGCGTCGCGCTGTGGCGGCGCTGGCGCGGGCAGTCCGACGCGGTCTGCGGCGAGTTCCATCGGAGAGCGGGCGACACGGTGGCGGGCGCGGGCGGCGCGGACCGGCTCCCCGAGCTGGTGCACGCCCTGCGGGCCGGGCTGCGCGCGGGCAAACCGGAGACCTACTGGGCCGACGGGATCGCCCTGTTCTACGACGATCCGCGCCGGCCCCTGCCCGGGACCGGGGACCTGCTGGAGGCGCCATGACCGCATCCTCGACCCGCGGTCGCCCGATGCTCGAATCAGGCCGAACTGGGCCGCTATGAGCCCCTCTTGGGACCTTACGGGGCCCTTCGAGGGTCGATACGGTGAGGCAACGATCGACGGCTGCCGTGGTGGACGAGTGACGACGAGGACTGGGCAATGACCGAATCCAGCGAGTGGCTCATCTACCGAGGTGCCGGCGAACCCCACGACGGCCTGGACCGCCTCCCGGCCCCGCCGCCGTGGCGCGATTTCGCGAGCCGGGACACGGCCGGGACCGACGGCGACGGCTCCGAGGACCGCAGGCTGGGCGCGCACCGGCATCTGGCCGAACTGCACCGGCCCGGCGCCGAGGAACTCGAAATGATCAACGCGGCGCTCTACCTGCGCCGCCCGCTGCTGGTCACCGGCAGCCCCGGCGCGGGCAAGAGCACGCTCGCGCATTCGGTGGCGTACGAACTCGGTCTGGGCAACGTCCTGCGCTGGCCGATCGTCAGCCGGTCCACGCTCCAGGACGGGCTCTACCACTACGACGCGATCGCCCGGCTCCAGGACGTGCAGATCGCCGCGCCGCAGGGCGCCGACCCGGCCGCTCCCGGCGCCCCCGGCTCCGTCGAGGGCATCGGCAGCTATATCCGGCTCGGCCCGCTCGGCACCGCGCTGCTCCCCTCGGACACCCCGCGCGTGCTGCTCATCGACGAGCTGGACAAGAGCGACATCGACCTGCCCAACGACCTCCTGAACGTCCTGGAGGAGGGCGAGTTCGCGATTCCCGAGCTGGAGCGCGTCGCCGACCGGCTGCCCGGCGGCGAGGCCGAGGTGCTCACCGCCGACGGCACCAAGGCGCGGGTGCGCGACGGCCGGGTGCGCTGCCGCGCCTTCCCCTTCGTGGTGCTCACCAGCAACGGCGAGCGCGACTTCCCCGCCCCGCTGATGCGCCGCTGCATCCACCTGGAACTGGGCCGCCCGGACCACAAGCGGCTCGCCACCTTCGTACGCGCCCATCTGGGCGACGAGGCGGCGCGGGCCGGGGACGATCTGATCACCCACTTCCTGGAGCGCTCGCGCAGCGAACTCGTCGCCGCCGACCAGCTGTTGAACGCCATCTACCTCACCGACGCGGCCGCCCCGCCCAGCCGCGACCGGCTCGCGGACCTGCTCATCCAGCGACTCGACCGCCCGAGGTGACGCGCTGATGCCCGGCGGCGACCCGATCGCCGAACTCATCGCCCGGATGCGGCAGATCGGGCTGGATCCCGATGCCCGGCAGCTGGCCGACGCGCTGTGGCTGGCGCGCTGGTCGCGTCCGACGGACGCCGTCGGGAGCGAGCTGGGCAGCGTGCCGCCGTCCGGCCGGGGGGCGGTGGGCGACAGCCCCGTTCCCGGGCGTCCGGAGCCGCAGGGCGCCGAACGGCCGCCGCCCGGCGACCGGCCCGAGCCGCCGCGGCGGGACCCGGAGGCGGACCGGCGGGTCGCGCTGTATCCGGAGCCGCGGGACGGCGCGCCCCGCGGATACGGGCAGGGCCGTTCGGCGGTGCTGCCGGTCGGTGTGCCGGCCGCGCCCGCGTTCCCCGCCCCGCTCGAACTCCAGCGCGCCTTACGCCCGTTGCAGGGGTACCGGACCGGAGCGCCGCCCCTGCGCACCGTCCTCGACGAGACCGCCACCGCCGAACTGAGCGCCCGGGCGGGCGGGTTGGTCCTGCCGGTGTTCCGTGGGGTGACCCGGGCCGACGCCGCACTCCAACTGGTGATGGACGCCTCCTCGTCGATGCGCGTGTGGGACCGGATGTTCGCCGAACTGGAGCAGGTCTTCGGCCGGCTGGGCGCCTTCTGGGACATCGAGGTCAGCCATCTGCACCAGGGCCCGGACGGAGAGCCCGCCGTCAGCCGCAGCCCCGAGCCCGGCGCGGCCCCCCTGCACTCCGCCGACCGGCTCAGCGACCCCACGGGCCGCCGCATCACCCTTCTCGTCAGCGACTGCGCGGGCCCCCTGTGGCACAGCGGCCACGCCCACCGGCTGCTGCACCACCTGTCCCGGCTCGGCCCCGCCGCCGTACTCCAACCGCTGCCGCAGCGCCTGTGGAACCGCACCCGGCTTCCGGTGTCGTACGGCGAACTGACCCGCGGCGAGGCCCTCGCGGGCGCCGCCACACTGAAGGTCCGGCTGCCCGCCGGAACCCCGCCCGAGGCACGCGGCGGGGCACTTCCGGTGCCCGTCCTGCCGCCCGAGCCCGCCGCGCTCGGCGCCTGGGCACGGCTGCTGTCCGGGGCCGGGGCGGGACCCGTGGCCGGTGCCGTCGGCTGGGTGCGCCACCACCATCCGGCCGCCCCGAGTGCCCGCCCCGGACGCCGGATGTCCGGGCTCGAACTGGTCAGCCGGTTCCGCGCCAACGCCTCCAAGACCGCCGGGCGGCTCGCCGGCTATCTGGCGGCGGCCCCCCTCAGCCTCCCGGTGATGCAGCTCGTCCAGCGCACGATGCTCCCCGACTCCGGGCCCTCCGAACTGGCCGAGGTCCTGCTCAGCGGCCTGGTCTCGCGCGCCAAGGCCGAGGACTACGGCGCGGACGGCACCCAGTGGTACGAGTTCGCGCCCGGCGTGCAGGAAGCCCTGCTGTCACCGCTGGGCCGCGACGAGGCCATGCTGGTGCTCAAGCACTGCTCCGAGTACATCGAGTACCGCTTCGGCAAGGGCGGCCCCAACTTCCCCGCCCTGGCGCTCGCCCAGCTCGGCGAGAGCGGCGCCGGACGACCGTACGCGCCCGGTTCCGGATACCCGGGCGAGAATGGCGACAACGGCGGCGCCACCCTCGTCCCCCAGCCCTTCGCCGAGGTCGCCGCGCGAGTACTGGAGCGCTTCATGCCGCTGCCGGAGCAGTTCGCGCTCTACGGAGGCCGCGGCCGCGACGACCTGCCCGACGAGCGGCCGACCCACACCGCCGTGATCCGGGCCCGCTCCCTGGCCCGCCAGTTCGGCAGCGACGGCATGGTGCAGGACCTCATCGACGCCGTACAACTGCTGCGCGGCGCCACCGAACACGAACTGCCCGCCGGCGCCGACCCGGAACTCTGGGCCGAGTACGCCAACTGCGTGCTGCTGCTGTGGGAGGTGCAGGGCGGCGCGGAGCTGCTGCGCGAGGCGGAGACGGCCGCCGAACGCGCCGTCGCGCATCCCCGGGCCCTGCGCGAACGGGCCGTCCTGGCCCGGGTGCTGCACGCCGCCGCCACCGACCGCAGGCGGCGCGGCGACCGGCGCGGCGCGCTCGACCTGCTGCAACGCGCCGACCGCGAGTACGCGGTGGCCTGCGCCGCGCCCGAACTGGACGCCACCGAGGCCCTGCGGCTCACCCTGGAGCGGGTGCGGGCGCTGGAGGCCCAGTGGCGCCTGGGCGGCGACAGCGCGCTCCTCCAGGGCGCGGTCGGCATGCTGGAGGCGTTCGCCGACGCCTGGCCCGACCGACGCCACCGGCCCCCCGAACTCCCGCTCGCCCACGGCCGTATCCTGCTGCGCCTGTCGGGCGCCACGGCCGACCACGAACAGGCCAGGCTCTACGCGGAACAGGGCGCGCACTCCCTGCGCGCCGCCCTGGAACCCGGCCCGGAGGGTGCGCTCACCGTCGCCGGTGAGCCCTCACGCGTCCGCATCCTCCTCGACCTCGTCGACGCGCTCCTGAGGTCGGGGGGCGCGCTGGACGACGCCCAGGCCCATGTCGACGAGGCGCTGGGTCTGACCCGTGAACAGGGGTTGCGCTCCGCCCTGCTGGTGCGCGCCGGACGCATCCACCTCGCCCGGTACGCCGACTCGGGCGACCCGCGTGAACTCCAGGACGCCGCCGAGCGGTTCGAGCAGGCGTCCCGCGGCGTGCCCCGGGACGCTCCCGCGCACGCGGACGTCCTCGCCGAATGGGGCGAAGCCCTGCTGCGCCGCGCCGTGCTGGAGAACGGACCCGCCCCGCGCGAGTCGCTGTCCCGGGCCATCCGGGTGCTGCGGGACTGCCGCACCGAGACCCCGGCGGGCAGCGGCGAACTGGCCCACCGTCTGCTGCTGCTCGGCCGTGCGCTGATGCTGCGCTACCGCGCCCGCGGTGACCGGGTGGACCTGCGGGAGGCAGAGCACCTCTTCGGGCTCGCCGCGCTGGAGGAGGGCGCGCCGCTGACCACCGCCCGCTGCTGGCTCGAGCTCGGACAGGCCCAGTTCGAGGCGTACCAGAGCCTCGGCCGCAAGGCGCGGCTCGACGAGGCCATCGACGCCTTCCGGGCCGCGGCCGAGGCGGCGCGCGAGGCCGAGGAGGAGGCGGAGACGGAGCGCGGGCGTCAGGAAGCCGTGGAACTGGGTGCTCGGGCGCAGCACTGGCGGGGTATGTCCTACGAGGCGGCGGCGCGCCCGCGTGCCGCGCGCGAGGCCTACCGGGCCGCCCGGACCGAGTGGTCGAGGCTGCCGGACGGTGTCGTGAGCACGGGCGAGCCGACGGCCCGGCAGACGGCGCAGCGGCTGGCCGAGCTGGAGTGAGCAGCGCCTGCCGGCGACGGCCGGGGCGGAGTCAGGGAAGGCGAGGGGGAACCATGGACGCACGGGACGACGCACGGGACCGCGATGTCGCGGCGGAGCGGCCGCCGGACGGACTGACGGAGGTGGCGGGGCTGCCGGAGCTCCCCGATCTGCTGGACCTCGATCTGGCGGAGCTGCGGACCGTTCAACACCCGGTACTGGCAGAGGTGCTGGCCGATCTGCGGAAGCGGGCCGGAGAGCCGAGCGAGATGCTGTGGGGGTTCAACAACGCTTTCTGAACGGCAAAGTGAGCCAGAGGCGGTCAACTGCCGTTAACGAGCGGTCACTTCAAGTCCTCTCCTGTGATTGAACCGGACAACTTCGAACGGGCGGCGTTTGTGTCCGGCCCGTGTCCGGGAATGTCGCCCCGTACGGGCAGGGGGCCGAGGCGCGGTTCGCGGTGTGGGATCGCGTGGCCGTACATCATGGGGGTGCCGGAGTGTCTGGAGAGGTGACCTCCCCGATCTCCATGACCTCCGTGCCGTACTCCGAACCGTCGTTGTCCGCGCCGCCGCCGTACGAACCACCGCGGTCCGAACCGCCGTTCCCCTTCCGGCAGTTCATCGTCAAGACGCACGGCCGCTGCAACCTCGCCTGCCGCTACTGCTACCTCTACGAGGGCCCCGACCGCACCTGGCGCACCCGCCCCGCCGCCGCCCCGCCCGGCGTCCTGGCGCGGACCGCGCTACGGATCGGTGAACACGCCCGCGCCCATGGCCTGACGGACCTCTCCCTCGTCCTGCACGGCGGCGAACCGCTGCTGGCGGGTGTGGGCACCCTCGCCCGGTTCACCGGCCTCGTACGCGACCGCGTCCCGGACGGCTGCACCGTGCACGCCACCGTCCAGACCAACGCCACCCTGCTCACCGAGCGGCGGCTCGCCGTCCTGGCCCGGCACTCCATCCGCGTCGGCATCAGCCTGGACGGCGGCCTGCCCGAGCACAACACGCAGCGCACCGACCACGCCGGCCGCCCGTCCTGGCCCGCCGCCGCACGCGGCGCCCGCCTGATCGCCGAACGCTGCCCGGAGGCGTACGCCGGGATCCTCATCGTCGTGGACCCCACGACGGACCCGGTCGAGCTGTACGAGTCGCTGCTCGCGTTGCGAGCGCCGGCCCTCGACCTGCTGCTCCCGCACGGCAACTGGTCCGCGCGGCCACCGCATCGGGGCAGCTCGGGGACTCCCTACGGCGACTGGCTGTGTGCCGTCTTCGACCGCTGGTGGGAGGCCGGGCGGCGCGAGACGCGGGTGCGGCTCTTCGAGGAGTGCCTCGCGCTGCTCCTCGGGCTGCCCGCCGCCACCGAGTCGCTCGGCCTCGCGCCCTTCGACGCCGTCGTCGTGGAGACGGACGGCTCGATCGAGCAGGTCGACTCCCTCAAGTCCTGCTACGAGGGGGCGGCCGAGACCGGCCTCGACGTCTTCCGCAACCGCTTCGACGACGCCCTGCGCCACCCCGGCATCGCGGCCCGGCAGGCGGGCGCCGCCTCGCTGTCCGCGCACTGCCGTGCCTGCCCGCTGCTCTCCGTCTGCGGCGGCGGACACTACGCGCATCGATACCGGGCCGGACACGGCTTCGCCAACCCGTCCGTGTACTGCGCCGACCTCCAGCGCTTCATCCGCCATGTCGCGGGGAGGCTGGCCGGGGCCGCCGCCCTCCCCGCCTCCTCCGAAGGAGGCGTCCCGTGATCCTGCCGGCGGTCCCGGAACGGGCCCTGACCGAACTCGGCCGCACCGAAGGCGGCCCGGAGACCCTCGGGCTCCTGGTCCGCGACCAGCACACCCGACGGCTGCTCCTGCTCCGCGCGGTCCTCGACGCGGCCGAGTCGGCCGACCGGAGTATCTGCCCCGCCGCCGTCCTGACCCGGCTGCGCGAGGACTGGGCCCTGCTGGAGGAGGCCGAACGGCTGGAGCCGCCCGCCCACCGCACAGGGCGGCCCTACGGGCCTGGTCCGGGAACAGGGCGGACGGCTGATGCCCCGCCGCCGCCCGAGGGGAGTGCGGGGCCGGCTCCGGGAACAGGGCGGACGGCCGCTGTCCCGCAGCCGTCCGAGGGGGGTGCGGCGTCCGGGAACAGGCCTTCGCCTTCCCCCGTCCGTGCCCTCCTCCTCCACCCCTTCATCGGTCCCTGGGCCCGGGACGCCCTGCGTGCGCTCGAGGCCGGAACGGGCCCGCGCACCGAGCGGGACACCCGCGAACCGGCCCGCGCGCTCGCCCACTTCGGATCGCTCGCCGCCGTGGCCGCCGCCCGTGCCGGGGTGTCCTACACGGTGCGGCTGACCGCCCGCGACGGCGTACTGACGCTGCCGTCGCTCGGGGCGCTGCGGACCGGCGATTCCGGGGACACGGTGGTGGGCGTCGTGCACCGCCGGGGGCGGCTGACGCTCCGGCGGCCCGGCGAGACGGACGTGGTCGTCCGGCTGGAGAGCTGTGCCGGCGCATGGTCGGACGCCCCCGCCTGGACACCGGCCTTCGCGCTGCCCGGGCTGCTGCCCGGCTCCGCCGCCGTACCGCTGGACGACCTCGACCCCTACCGGACCGCACGCGGAGGACCCCGCCCGGACACGCTGAGCGGCCCGGTCACCCTCGCGGACGCCGACCACAAGCACTGGCTGCACGCCTGGTCGGGCACCGCGGCCGTGCTCGGGCTCGGCGGCGAGCTGCGGCTCGCGGAGGCGGTGGCCCTGCTGACCTGTCTGGTTCCGCTGTCCGAGCCGCCCGGCTCGGTGCCCGGCCGGCCCGGCGGCAGTTGCAGCGGCACCCGGCGCGAGGCCTTCGGCGCGGTCCTCAGCAGCGTGCCGGCGACGGCGACCATGTTCGCGGCCACCCTCGTCCACGAGATCCAGCACACCAAACTCGCCGCACTGAGCGAGATGGTGACGCTCCATCACGCAACCCAGCAAGCACGCCACTTCGCACCCTGGCGCACCGATCCACGCCCGTACGACGGCCTGTTGCAGGGCGCCTACTCCCACCTGGCGCTGGCGGACTTCTTCCAGCGCACCGCGCTCGCCACCACGCTCCCCGCCCGCCGGGACGCCGCCTGGGAGCAGCACGCGCGCTACCAGGAACAGGTCGGGGCCGTCCTGCCGGCGCTCGTCGGATCGGGCGATCTCACCGTGCCGGGACGCCAGTTCGTCGACCGCATGGTCGAGGTGTACGAACGGCTCGCCGAGCAGCCGCCGCCGCGCGGACCGGCGGCGCGCGCGACGGCGTACGTCCGGGCCGCCCGCACGCTGTGGACCCAGCGCCACGCACTGGGCGAGTGAACCGCCCATCGTCGCCCGGGGGGCGCGGCCCGGGTCGGGTGAGGCGACCCACGCCCGGCGAACACGCCCCGTGCGCCCGCCGAACGAGCCACGCCATGGCCCTGTTTTGAGCCAGCCGCGTCCGAAGATCGTGGGTTCCCGGACGCGGGGCGGCGGGTGAGTAAAGATCGTCGCTGAACACGTCGGAAAAAGGACCGTGGAGCAAGCGACTGGCGTCCGTCGGCGCCCTATCGCGGACCACCGCAGCGGTTCTAAAATCACGCGCGGGGAGGCCGCTGCATGTCTGGAGCTCGTACGCCGGTCGGGCCAGCCGAGAGGGGGTCCGTGAAGCAGACCGTCACCATCAGCTTCGCCGGTTTCAACCGGGCCTGGGCGGCCTGGATCGGGGACCGTCTGGAGCGGCGTGGCCATCGTGTGGTGTACCAGCGCTGGGACGCTCCGGCCGAGGTGCCCCTCGCCGACCTGCTGCGCGACCTGACACTGGCCCGGGGCCGGATCCTGATCGTCGTCAGCGAGTGGTACTTCCAGCTCGGCCCGCGCACCTACGAGGAGTGGAACGCCGCGCTGCGCGAGGTCGTCGCGCCCGACCCGTCCCGTTTCGCGGCCGTCTCCGTCACCAACAGCCCGCTGCCGACGGCCACCACCGTGCTCGGCGCGGTCGACCTCAGCAACATGGGCGCCGACGAGGCCGAGCGCCGCGTCCTCGACCGCCTCGACCTGCCCTCCGAACCGCTCCCGGAATCCGTCGAGGGCACCCGGCGCGGCCCCCGCTTCCCGGCAGCCATGCCCGAGGTCTGGGGCGGCGTACCGCGCCGCAACACGCGCTTCACCGGCCGTGAGCCGCTCCTGAACGACGCCTACCACCTCCTCCAGGGCGCCGAGGCGGGCGCGGGCGTCGTCACCCTGCACGGCATGTCCGGCGTCGGCAAGACCCAGCTCGCTGCCGAGTACGTCTACCGGTTCGGCTCCGAGTACGACGTGGTGTGGTGGGTCAACGCCGAGAAGCGGGTCACCTACCGGCGCCGACTGGCCGAGCTGGCACCGCAGTTGGGACTCTCCACCGGCGCGGAGTACGGCGAACGGCTGCGGGCCGTACGCGACTCGCTGCGCCGCGGCGACCCGTACTCCCGCTGGCTGCTGATCCTGGACGGCGCGGACGAGCCGGACCAGATCTACGACCTCGTCCCCACCGGGCCCGGCCACGTGCTCATCACCTCGCGCAACCCCGAGTGGAGCGAGCACAACAGCAAGCTGCTGGAAGTGCCGGTCTACGGCCGCGACGAGTCCGTCGCCTTCATCCGCCGCCGCGCACCCCGCCTCACCGAACCCGAGGCCGACCAACTCGCCGAAGCCCTGGAGGACCTGCCCCTCCTGCTGGACCAGACGGCCGGCTGGCTCAACGACTCGGACCTGTCCGTCCAGGAGTACATCGCCCTCCTGGACGGCGGCATCGACCAGGACGTCGTCAAGATCTCCGCCGACTTCCCGGTCGCCTTCCAGACCGCCTGGTCGATACTGCTGAACAAGCTCCGCGACACCGTCCCGGAGTCCGTCGATCTGCTCCGCCTGTGCACCTTCTTCGCGCCGGGCTTCATCCCCGTACGCCTCCTGAAGGAGATGCCGCACGACCAACTGCCCGAACAGATCGCCGGCCTGCTCAACGACCCGCTGCTGTGGAACAGGGCGATCAACCAGCTCCGCCAGTACTCGGTGGTCCGCCTGGAGTCCCACGAGGCGGCCGGCGACGAGGCGGCGTCCTCCGGCGAGTCGCTGTATCTCCACCGCATGGTCCATCAGATCGTCCACAAGGACATGCCCGACGCGGACCGCCGCGAGTTCATCGACGTGGTCCGGCGCGCGCTGGCCGCCGCGGACCCCCGGCGGCCCACGGACACCCGGCTGTGGAGCGGCTACGCGGAGCTCGTCCCGCATCTGAAGTACGCGGACGTACTGAAGAGCAAGGACTCGGCGGTCCAGACACTGGTCTTCAACTGCCTTCGCTACATGTACATTTCGGGCGAGTACCGGTCGGGCATCAAGCTCGGCGAACGCGCCCTCGACGCCTGGCGGACGCTGCTCGGGGAGAACCACCCGAGGATCTGGGAGCTGACCCACCACTACGCCAACCTGCTGCGGGCGGTCGGCGACTACGAGCGCACGGAGACGATCGAGCGCGCCGCCGTCGACCATCTGCGCGAGCAGCGCGGCGAGCAGGACCTCGACCATCTGCGCGCGGTCAGCGGCCTCGGCGCGGACCTGCGCGGCCTCGCCCGCTACGACGAGTCGCTGCAGCTCTCCCAGCGACTCGTGCTGACGTACCGCGACCTCCTGGGCGAACAGGATTCACGGACCCTCGGCGCCCAGAACAACCTGGCGGTGTCCCTGCGACTGCTCGGCCACTACGAGGAGGCACTGGACATCGACCGGCGGACACTGGAATCCCGCCGACTGCTGCTGCGGGCCCGCCATCCGTGGGCGCTGTCCTCCGAACTCCACTACGCCGTCGACCTGCGTCTGCTCGGTCGCTACACCGAGGCCGAGTCGATCCAGGCCAAGAACGTGCGGGAGTACCGTCTCGTCATGGGGGCCGACGCGCCGCAGACCCTTGAAGCCGAACACAACCTCGCCCTGTGCCAGTACCGCACCGGGGACCGCGCCGCGGCGGGCACGCTGCTCACCCGGGTACTGGAGCGCTGCGAGCGCGCCCTCGGCGAGACCGATCCGCAGACGCTCAGATTCGCCGCCTCCACCAGCTGTTTCACCCGCGAGCACGGCGACATCGACCAGGCCCGGGAGCTCGGCGAGTCCGTCGTCGCCCGGTACGAGGTGATGCTCGCCGAGGGACACCCCTTCATCGCCGGTGTCCGCGCCAACCACGCCCTGGTCCTGCGCAATGTCGGCGAACGGGAACAGGCCCATGTCGTCATCGAGCAGGCGCTGGCCGACATGACCGCGGCGGTGGGGGAGGGCCACCCCTGGACGCTGGGCTGCGCCATCAACGCCTCCGCCCTGCGCAACCTGGTCGGCGACCCGGAGCGGGCCGCCTCGCTCAGCCGGGAGACGGTGACCCGGGCCACCGAGACCCTCGGCCGCACCCACCCGCTGACGCTCTCCGCCCGTATCGCCCTCGCCGCGGACCTACGGGCCCTGCGGGACGGCCGCCAGGCCGAGAAGACGGAACAGGAAGCCCTCTCCGACCTGGACGCCACGCTGGGCCCCCGGCACGTCCACACCATCTCCGCCCGCTCCCGGAACCGCCCCTACTGGGACTTCGAACCGCAGGAGACGTGAGACCCGGCCGGGGCCGTCGGCCCCGCCACCGCCCCGTAACGCCGAAGGGCCCGGCCCCGAGTTCGGATGAACTCGGGGCCGGGCCCTTCGTACTGCCGTGCCGGAGGCCTAGGCCTCGAACACCTCACGCACCAGCTGCTCCTGCTCCGCCTGGTGCCGCTTCGCGGAACCGACGGCGGGGGAGGAGGAGTGCGGGCGCGAGATGCGGCGCAGGCGCTCGCCGTGCGGGACGTCGGCGCCGACCGCCAGGTCGAGGTGGTCGATCAGGTTGAGCGCGATGAACGGCCAGGCACCCTGGTTCGCCGGCTCCTCCTGGGCCCACAGGTACTTCTCGGCGTTCGGGTACTTGGCGATCTCCGCCTGGAGCTCGGCACCCGGCAGCGGGTACAGGCGCTCGATACGGATGATCGCCGTGTCCGTGCTGCCGCGCTTCTTCCGCTCGGCCTCCAGGTCGTAGTACAGCTTGCCGGCGCAGAACACGACCTTGCGCACGGCGGCCGCCTCGACCGAGTCGTCACCGATGACCGGGCGGAACTGACCCGTCGTGAACTCTTCCGCCTTCGACGCGGCGGCCTTGAGGCGCAGCATCGACTTCGGGGTGAAGACCACCAGCGGCTTGTGGTGCGGGTTGTGCACCTGCCACCGCAGGAGGTGGAAGTAGTTCGACGGGAGCGTCGGCTGGGCGACCGTCATGTTGTTCTGCGCGCACAGCTGGAGGAAGCGCTCGATACGGGCCGAGGAGTGGTCCGGGCCCTGGCCCTCGTAGCCGTGCGGGAGCAGCAGGGTGACGCCGGACGTCTGGCCCCACTTCTGCTCGGCGGCCGAGATGTACTCGTCGACGACCGTCTGCGCGCCGTTGACGAAGTCACCGAACTGCGCCTCCCACATGACCAGCGCGTCCGGGCGGGCCAGCGAGTAGCCGTACTCGAAGCCCATGACCGCGTACTCGGAGAGCAGCGAGTCGTAGACGTTGTAGCGGGCCTGGTCGTCCGAGAGGTACTGGAGCGGGGTGTAGTCCTCGCCCGTGACCCGGTCGATCAGTACCGCGTGACGCTGGCCGAAGGTGCCGCGGCGCGAGTCCTGGCCGGACAGCCGGACCGGCGTGCCCTCCAGGAGCAGCGAACCGATGGCGAGGGTCTCGCCCATGCCCCAGTCGATCGTGCCGTCCTCGATCATCGCCGCACGGCGCTGGAGCTGCGGGAGCAGCCGCGGGTGCACGGTGACGTTGTCGGGGATGTTGACCTGGGACTCGGCGATCCGCTTCACGATCTCCTGGGAGACCGCGGTGGACACGGCGACCGGGAACTCGGCCTGGACGTCCGGGACGTGAGCCTCGGGCGCCTGCGCGACGGCTTCGCGGACCTCGGTGAAGACCTTCTCCAGCTGGCCCTGGAAGTCCTGCAGAGCCTGCTCGGCCTCTTCGAGGGTGATGTCGCCGCGACCGATCAGGGACTCGGTGTAGAGCTTGCGCACCGAGCGCTTCTTGTCGATCAGGTCGTACATCAGCGGCTGCGTGAACGCCGGGTTGTCGGACTCGTTGTGTCCGCGGCGGCGGTAGCAGATGAGGTCGATCACGACGTCCTTGTTGAACGCCTGGCGGAACTCGAACGCCAGCCGCGCGACGCGGACGACGGCCTCGGGGTCGTCGCCGTTCACGTGGAAGATCGGCGCCTCGATCATGCGGGCCACGTCGGTGGCGTACATGGAGGAGCGCGACGACTCCGGGGCGGCGGTGAAGCCGACCTGGTTGTTGATGACGATGTGGACCGTGCCGCCCGTGCGGTAGCCGCGCAGCTGCGACATGTTGAGCGTCTCGGCGACCACACCCTGGCCGGCGAAGGCCGCGTCACCGTGCAGGGCGACCGGCAGGACCGTGAAGTCGGTGCCGCCCTTGTTGATGATGTCCTGGCGGGCGCGGACGATGCCCTCGATGATCGGGTCGACCGTCTCCAGGTGGGACGGGTTCGCGGCCAGCGCGACCTTGATCTGCTCGCCGTCCAGGCCGGTGAAGGTGCCCTGGGCGCCCAGGTGGTACTTCACGTCGCCGGAGCCGTGCATCGACTTCGGGTCGAGGTTGCCCTCGAACTCGCGGAAGATCTGCGCGTACGACTTGCCGACGATGTTCGCGAGGACGTTCAGCCGGCCGCGGTGGGCCATGCCGATGACGACCTCGTCCAGGCGGGACTCCGCGGCGCTGTCGATGACGGCGTCGAGGAGCGGGATGACGGACTCGCCGCCCTCCAGGGAGAAGCGCTTCTGGCCGACGTACTTCGTCTGCAGGAAGGTCTCGAAGGCCTCCGCCGCGTTCAGGCGGCGCAGGATGCGCAGCTGCTCCTCGCGCTCCGGCTTGGTGTGCGGGCGCTCGATGCGGTCCTGGATCCACTTGCGCTGCTTCGGGTCCTGGATGTGCATGAACTCGATGCCGGTGGTGCGGCAGTACGAGTCGCGCAGCACACCGAGGATGTCGCGCAGCTTCATCAGGGACTTGCCCGCGAAGCCGCCGACGGCGAACTCGCGCTCCAGGTCCCAGAGCGTGAGGCCGTGCTCGGTGATGTCCAGGTCGGGGTGCTTGCGCTGGCGGTACTCCAGCGGGTCGGTGTCGGCCATGACGTGGCCGCGGACCCGGTAGGAGTGGATCAGCTCGAAGACACGGGCGGCCTTGGTGACGTCGTCGTCGTGGCTGGCGTCGATGTCCTTGAGCCAGCGGACCGGCTCGTAGGGAATCCGCAGCGACTCGAAGACCTCGTCGTAGAAGCCGGTCTCGCCGAGCAGGGAGTTCGCCACGACGCGCAGGAACTCGCCGGAGGCCGCGCCCTGGATGACCCGGTGGTCGTAGGTCGACGTGAGCGTCATGACCTTCGCGATGCCGAGCTTGTTCAGGGTGTCCTGGGAGGTGCCCTGGAACTCCGCCGGGTAGTCCATGGAGCCGACGCCCATGATGACCGACTGTCCGGGCATCAGACGCGGGACCGAGTGGACGGTGCCGAGGCCGCCGGGGTTGGTCAGGGAGACCGTGACACCGGTGAAGTCGTCCATCGTCAGCTTGCCGTCACGGGCGCGGCGGACGATGTCCTCGTAGGCCTGCCAGAACTCGAAGAAGTTCAGCGTCTCGGCCTTCTTGATGCCCGCGACGACCAGCTGGCGGTCACCGTTGGGCTTCACCAGGTCGATGGCGAGGCCGAAGTTGACGTGCGGCGGCTTGACGAGGGTGGGCTTCCCGTCCTTCTCCGCGAAGTGCCAGTTCATCGACGGCATGGCCTTGATGGCCTGCACCATCGCGTACCCGATGAGGTGGGTGAAGGAGATCTTCCCGCCCCGGGCCCGCTTCAGGTGGTTGTTGATGACGATGCGGTTGTCGAAGAGCAGCTTCACCGGGACCGCGCGCACGGACGTGGCCGTGGGCACCTCCAGCGAGGCGTTCATGTTCTTCGCGACGGCACCGGCCGGACCACGCAGGGTGACGTACTCGGGGCCCTCGGGCGCCTCGGCCGCCGGAGCGGCCTTCGGCTGCGCGGCGGCCGGTGCGGCCTTCACGGGCGCCGGGGCGGCGGCAGCGGGCTTCGGAGCCGCCGGAGCGGCGGCCGGAGCGGGCGCGGGCACAGCCTGAGGAGGAGCCTGGCGAGCCGCGGGCGCCACAGGGGCGGCCGGCGCGGCAGGCGCGGACGTGGTGGTCCCTGCGGCCCCCGCGGCCGCAGCACCCGCCGGAGCCGGGGCGGCGGCCGCCCCGGACTTGTAGTCGGCGAAGAAGTCCCACCAGGCTCGGTCTACCGAATTCGGGTCCTGGAGGTACTGCTGATAGATCTCGTCGACGAGCCATTCGTTCGCACCGAAGGCGGCCGCGGGGTTCTTCCCGGCGGCTTGGTCATCGGTCGAGATGCTCGAGTTACTGGGGGACTGTGGCGACACGGCGGCAACCGCCCTCTTCCGCTTCACAAGGTGATGGACAGCGGGAATAAAGGCTACGCCTCCCTGGCCGAGAAGGTCAGGCCGGGCCCGTCCAACGTCGCGCAAGTCACATCGGAATCCGTGTTTCGGCTGTGGAAATGGCGGGAAACAAGCGGGGTTCCGCCTTGGAATGGGTACGTCGACCAGGGGTCGCGGCATCCTTCACGCGGCCCTGTGCCTGATCACACGTGTACGCCGGCGGCGACAACGATGGATCTTGCGGCTCCGGTTCGAACTTTACGTCAACTTGGCAGAGAAGGGAGTCCCGGAAGGATGACCTGGATCCGGCAGCCCCGCTGGGATTCGGCCACTCCGATCCGTCCGCCGTGCAGATCGACCGCCCAGCGGGCGATGGCCAGGCCCAGACCCGTACCGCCGTCGCTGCCCGGACCGTGCGGCGCGGGCACCCCGCCCCGGTTGAACCGCTCGAAGACGCGGTGCCATTCCGACTTCGGGATGCCGGGCCCCTCGTCCAGGACCTCCAGGGCCAGCGACTCGGGGTAGTTGCCCCGTCGCGCCTTCACCGTCACCCGGCCGTGCGGCGGGCTGTGCTTGACCGCGTTGTCGATGAGGTTCGCCACGACCTGGTGGATCCGCTCCGGGTCCGCGTGCGCGGTCAGCTCCGGCGGGGACACGTCGAGGTGCAGATGGACGTCCGTGCGGGTGTGGCTGCCCGAGCCCGAGGCGATGTCCGCGCGCGCGGAGGCGACCATGTTGGCCTCCTTCAGCACGCCGGAAAGATAAGGCCACACCTCGAAACGCCGCCGGCGCAGCGGTACGACGCCGTTGTCCAGCCGGGACAGGTCGAGGAGCGTCTCCACGAGCCGCCCGAGCCGCTCCGTCTGCTTCAGCGCCGTGCGCATCGTCTCGGGGTCGGCGGCCGAGACACCGTCCACGACGTTCTCCAGGACCGCGCGCAGACCCGCGATCGGGGTGCGCAGCTCGTGCGAGACATTCGCGACGAGTTCCTTGCGCTGGCGGTCCTGGGCCTCCAGCTCGTCGGCCATGAGGTTGATCGTCTGGGCCAGGTCGCCCAGCTCGTCCCGCCGGTCGTCCCGCACCCGGCGGGTGTAGTCGCCGTGCGAGATGGAGCGGGCCACCGCGTTCATCTCGTCGAGCGGCGCGGTGAGCGAATGCGCCACGAACTGCGTGATCAGCAGCGTGGCGATCATCGAGAAGACCGTGATGAAGCGGAGCTCCGTCTTGGTGTGCACCGCGATCATCGACAGACCCGTCGTGATGAGCACGGAGATGACGACCAGGGCGCCCAGCTTGGTCTTGATGGAGAAGGGCCGCACGCCGCCCCAGGGGCCCGCGCTTCTGCGCTCCCCGGACGCGCGCTCGCCGAGCACGCGTCCTCGCTCTCCGAGTCCGCTCATCACATCAGCCCCTCACGCAGGTCCCGATCATGAAGGTCCCGACGTTCCGACGGAGGCCCGGCTCAGGGAGTCGGGCTCTCCAGTGCGTAGCCCACGCCATGCACCGTACGGATCCGATCGGCACCGATCTTGCGACGCAGCGCCTTGATGTGGCTGTCGACGGTCCGGGTACCGGAGGCGTCCGCCCAGTCCCACACCTCGGCGAGCAGCTGCTCGCGCGAGAGTACGGCACGCGGCGTGTTCGCGAGGCAGACGAGGAGATCGAACTCGGTGGGAGTCAGATGTACGTCCTCGCTGCGCACTCGCACCCGGCGCTGCGCGTGGTCGATCTCCAGCTCGCCGAGGCGCAGGATGCCGCTGCGCGGTGTGGAGGCCGCGACCACGGCGCGCTCGACCCTGCGGAGCAGGACGTGCACGCGAGCGGCCAGCTCGCGCATCGAGAACGGCTTGGTCATGTAGTCGTCGGCGCCGACGCCGAGCCCGACCAGCATGTCGGTCTCGTCGTCGCGCGCGGTGAGCATCAGCACCGGCACCGGGCGGGCGGCCTGCACACGGCGGCAGACCTCCAAGCCGTCGAAGCCGGGCAGCATGATGTCGAGGATCAGCAGATCGGGCTGCCAGGCCTCGGCGGTGTCGACTGCGGCCGGACCGTCGCCCGCGGTTTGCACGAGGAATCCCTCGGCTCGCAGGCGGGCCGCGATGGCGTCGACGATCGTCGGGTCGTCCTCGACGACCAGGACCCGGCGCTGAGCGCCCGGAGTCGCCGCCGTGCCGTTCTGGGAGGTGTGTGTCTGCTCCATCGCCCGCCCCTGAAGTGTGCGTTCCGGAATCCGTGGGGTGATTCCATGACTGCGCTTGACGCTTGAATGATCCGCGTCAGTGAAGCAGGGTACGGGCAGTCGCCGTGCCGCGGCTATCCAGGCCTTACCGCGAGGTGCACGACGTCGGGCACGCCCCGGGCAACGGGGATCTCTTCGGTACGGACCCGCTGGAATCCGGCATTCCGCAAGGTTTCTTCAAATTCCGGAGAGGGCTGGGCCGACCACACGGCGAGCACGCCGCCCGGCTTCAACGCCCTTGCGCAGCTTGCCAGTCCGGGCTTCCCGTACAGTCCCGCGTTGCCCTCGGTGACCGTCCAGCCGGGTCCGTTGTCGATGTCGAGGCACAGCGCGTCGAACGTGTCGGAAATCTCATTGACGTAGTCGACGAGATCGGCCTCGACGATGTCGGCACGGGGATCGGTGAGCGCCCGGGCCGAGAGCCCGGCGAGGGGGCCGCCGCGGTGCCAGTCGATGATGGCCCGCTCACGCTCGACCACCGTGATGCGCCCCCAGCGGCGGTCCGCGGCGGCGTGTGCGAGCGAGAACCCGACACCGAGCCCGCCGATCAGGACACGGGGCTCCGGGCGCCCGTCCAGTGCGTCGTACGCCGCGTCCATGAGCCGCCGCTCGGAACGCCCGTCGGACGTGTCCATCAGGAAGCACCCGTTGGCGATGATCTGCAGCAGCGCGCCGTGGCGCCGCAACACGACCTCGCCGTACGGGCCCTGGCGGCGGTCGATGACCACAGGAGTGTCGTACGAGGCAGTCATGGCCGCCATCCTGGCATTTTCACCAGGACGAGTGGCAGGAATTACCGCCCGAACCCCCGCCATCGAGCGCGGCGGTTCGAAGGGCAGCCGTCCCCTTCCTGGGCCGTGCGGACAGGGCGGAGGCGTGATGCGTCGGCCGCTCTTGAGGCGTGCGGTGGTCCGACGCCTTGGCCCTTGCTTGAGGAGTTGCTGTGAATCGGCCCGGACGTGGCGCCGGTCATAGACAGTGACAGGGGAGGCGCGAAGGGTGGGGCGTGACGGAAGGAGCGCCGCACCGTGGACGGGAGCACCACCGAGCGAGCCGACGCGCCCACCGGCCGCGCTGACGTGTCCCATGGCCGACCCGATGCCTCCATCGGCCGAGACGGTGCCTCCATCGGCCGAGACGGTGCCTCCGCCGGCCGAGACGGTGCCTCCATCGGTCGAGACGGTGCGTCCGGCGGGCCGGAGCCGGGTGAGCCTCTCCTGAACCTTCTCGCCGGGATGCCCCGGCAGCGCACCTGCTCCGCACCGCGACCGGCCTCGCCCGCCCCGTCGGCCCCTCCGGCCCCCGTGACCGATGGCGCCCGACGCGTTCTCCCCGCACGGCTCGGCGGCAGCGGCACCCTCGCCCGGCGGTTCGGTGGCCTCCGTGCCGGGCGGCTTCTGCCCTCGCCGCTCGGGACTCCGTTCACCTTCGGGTACGCGGCCGTCCTCGCCGTCACCTCGTACCTCGCCGAACACATGGACCCCGCGTCGGTGCACGCCCTGCACCAGGCGTCCAGTACGGACGTCGCGCACCTCGTGCGGCATCCGGTGTTCGTCCTGATCGCGAGCGCGCTGTGGATCGTCGGCGGGGTCGCCTCGCCGTACGCGGTCGGCTGTCTGCTGATACTGACCGCGCTGGAGCGCCGTACCGGCACGGCGCGCGCGGCCGGCGTCTTCCTGCTCGGGCATGCGGTGGCCACGCTGGTCACCGAGGTGCCCGTCGGGCTGGCGGTGCTTGCGGGTCGACTGCCCGCCGGCTCGCTGCACCGGCTCGACTACGGCATCAGCTACGGCGTCGCCGCGAGCGTCGGCTCGCTCGCGGGGCTCCTTTCGCCGTGGCTGCGCCTGCCGCTCCTGACCGGCCTCGGCTCGGTCCTCGCGGCGGACCTGATCGCCTTCGACGACCCCATGGCGAACTGGGGACACCTGATAGCACTGGCGATCGGCGTCGCGACCTGGCCGTTGGTACGGGAGCGGAAGCGGGCGCGGGAGGGGCATGGCGCGAGCCCCCCGGGCCGGGCACGCCGCACTGAGGCGCCGGACGGGCCTGGGGACCCCGGCCTGAGGAGTGGACCGGGCTGAGGTTGGACCTGGCCCGGGGTGGACCCGCCGGATCGGAGGTGCCTCGTGACCCTGTCGGGAGCGGGCGGACTACGGCTCCTCGCGCCGGTTCCCCACGAAGTGCCCGCTCAGCAGGGGCGCCTCCACCCGCCACCCCAGTGACTCGTACAGCGCCCGCCCCTCCGGTGTCCCCGCCAGGACTCCGGTCTCGGCGCCCTGGTCCGCCGCGGCCCGGGTGAGGGTCCGCATGACGAAGCGGCCGAGCCCCCGCCGCCGGTGCTCCACCGACGTCTCCAACTGGTCGACGACCGCCGTCCCACCCGTGGGAGCGATCTGGCCGCGAGCCGCCCAGGAGCCGTCCGATGCCGTGACCAGGGCGCGTGTGACGCCACCTCGGGTCCACGTGCGCAGCCGGTAGCCGTCGGGCAGGGCACTGTCGGGGGTGGCGCTCCGCGTGTCGGTCAGGGGCACGGACATCAGGTAGCCGGGCTCGGGGTCGATCCACCAGCCCGCGCCGAGCCAGGCCCGGACGGCCGAGGGTTCGGCGAAGACCTTGAGCCACACTCCGGCCGCGGTCACCGCGTCCGCGACCTTGCGGACCGAGGCCTCCTCGACATCGTCGTTCGTCGCCCCGAGGACATGGCGCGTCACGTGCCCCTTCTGTCCCACGTCGATCGTGTACCCCCATCCCTCGACGACGGGCGGCGCCGCCCCGCGCGAGACGACCCATCCGTCCACCCAGGCCCGCACGATCCTGTCCACCGCTGCCCCCTGCGCTCGCATCTGGTCCATGTAGCTGGTCGATGCAGTCCGTGTAAGGGTCACTCTTCGATGTGAGCCATTACCTACCCGGTGATGATGCCAGGGCGGCCCGGCGTCGCGCCACCCCTTGAAGGGCGTTCCGGCGGCGGCTTCTCGCTCGACCGGCTCCCGGCCCCGCGGGCGGCTGATGACCAGCGGCGATGTGCAGGGAACACCGGCCGTCGGAAGTGATCGCTCACAGCGAACAGCCCTCGGGGAACAATGGGGGGCTCCCATGCATTGAGTCGGCATAGCTCAACTTGACTGCCGAAGGGGAGATCATGGCTTCGACGTCCGCATCACTCACCCTGCCCGTGCTGCCGCTCGACGACGAGGTCGTGCTGCCCGGGATGGTGGTTCCGCTGGATCTGAACGACACCGATGTGCGCGCCGCGGTGGAGGCTGCTCAGGCCGCCGCCCGTTCAACGCCCGGCAAGCCTCAGGTACTCCTGGTGCCACGCATTGACGGGACCTACGCGAGCACCGGAGTGCTCGGCACCGTCGAGCAGGTCGGCCGGCTGGCCGACGGCGACCCGGGCGCCCTGATCCGAGGGCGTGGGCGCGTGAAGGTGGGCGCGGGGACCACCGGTCCCGGTGCCGCACTGTGGGTCGAGGGCACCCGGGTCGAGGAGACCGTGCCCGACCCGCTGCCCGGCCGGGTCGCCGACCTGGTCAAGGAATACAAGGCCCTGGCCACCAGCTGGCTGCGCAAGCGCGCCGCCTGGCAGGTGGTGGACCGGGTGCAGCAGATCGACGATGTTTCCGCCCTTGCCGACAATTCCGGTTACTCACCGTTCCTGTCCATCGAGCAGAAGGTCGAGCTGCTGGAGACCGCCGACCCGGTGGCCCGGCTGAAGCTCGCCACCGAGCAGCTCCGCGAGCACCTCGCCGAGCAGGATGTCGCCGAGTCCATCGCCAAGGACGTCCAGGAGGGCGTCGACAAGCAGCAGCGCGAGTTCCTGCTGCGGCGCCAGCTGGAGGCCGTACGCAAGGAACTGCGCGACCTCAAGGGCGAGGACGGCGAGGACGAGTCCGACGACTACCGTGCCCGCGTCGAGGCCGCGGACCTTCCGGAGAACGTCCGCGAAGCCGCCCTCAAGGAGGTCGAGAAGCTGGAGAGGTCCAGTGACCAGTCGCCCGAGGGCAGCTGGATCCGGACCTGGCTCGACACCGTCCTGGAACTGCCGTGGAACGAGCGGACCGAGGACGAGTACGACATCAGGGGCGCCCAGTCCGTGCTCGACGCCGAGCACGCCGGTCTGGAGGACGTGAAGGAGCGCATCACCGAGTACCTCGCCGTGCGCAAGCGGCGCTCCGAGCGCGGTCTCGGAGTCGTCGGCGGCCGGCGCGGCGGTGCCGTGCTCGCGCTCGTCGGCCCGCCCGGCGTCGGCAAGACCTCGCTCGGCGAGTCCGTCGCGCACGCCATGGGCCGCAAGTTCGTCCGCGTCGCCCTCGGCGGTGTACGGGACGAGGCCGAGATCCGCGGACACCGCCGTACGTACGTCGGCGCGCTGCCCGGCCGGATCGTCCGCGCCATCAAGGAGGCCGGGTCGATGAACCCGGTGGTCCTGCTCGACGAGATCGACAAGGTCGGCTCCGACTACCG
Organism: Streptomyces sp. NPDC002935; assembly: GCF_040611295.1. Classification (NCBI taxonomy): domain Bacteria; kingdom Bacillati; phylum Actinomycetota; class Actinomycetes; order Kitasatosporales; family Streptomycetaceae; genus Streptomyces; species Streptomyces sp. NPDC002935. The sequence goes on along the minus strand of NZ_JBEXNW010000034.1, from coordinate 34,322 downwards.
GGGAGACCCGGCCGCGGCGCTGCTCGAAGTCCTCGACCCGGCGCAGAACCACACCTTCCGCGACCACTACCTGGAGGTCGAACTCGATCTCTCCGACGTCGTGTTCCTGGCCACGGCCAATGTGCTCGAAGCCATCCCGGAGGCCCTGCTCGACCGTATGGAGCTGGTCCGCCTCGACGGCTACACCGAGGACGAGAAGGTCGTCATCGCCCGGGACCACCTGCTGCCGCGCCAGCTGGAGCGGGCCGGTCTGGAGAAGGACGAGGTCGTCCTCGACGAGAGCGCGCTGCGCAAGCTCGCCGGGGAGTACACCCGCGAAGCGGGCGTGCGGAACCTGGAGCGGGGCATCGCCCGGCTCCTGCGCAAGGTCGCGGCCCAGCACGAACTGGGGGCCCGGGAGCTGCCGTTCACGGTGACCGACGCCGACCTGCGCGGGCTCATCGGGCGCCCGCACCACGTGCCCGAGGCCGCTCAGGACCCGGCCGAGCGCCGCACGGCTGTGCCCGGTGTCGCCACCGGTCTGGCCGTCACGGGCGCGGGCGGTGACGTCCTCTACGTGGAGGCGTCGCTGGCAGACCCGGAGACGGGCGCGGCCGGTCTGACCCTCACCGGTCAGCTGGGCGACGTGATGAAGGAGTCGGCCCAGATCGCGCTCTCCTTCCTGCGCTCGCACGGAGCGGAGCTCGAACTGCCCGTCGGCGACCTGAAGGACCGGGGTGCGCACATCCACTTCCCGGCGGGCGCCGTCCCCAAGGACGGTCCGAGCGCGGGCGTCACGATGACGACCGCACTGGCGTCGCTCCTGTCCGGCCGGCTGGTCCGCACCGATGTGGCCATGACCGGCGAGGTCTCGCTGACCGGCCGTGTCCTGCCGATCGGCGGCGTGAAGCAGAAGCTGCTCGCCGCGCACCGGGCGGGTGTCACGACCGTGATCATCCCGAAGCGCAACGAGGCCGATCTGGACGACGTCCCGGCCGAGGTCCTGGAGAAGCTCGACGTCCACGCCGTCACGGACGTCCGCCAGGTCCTGGAGCTGGCACTCGCGCCGGCGACGAACGGCGCGGTGCCGGGGGTTCCGGTAGCGGCGTGACAGACGTTGCCGGAAGGGAAGGCCCGGGTCCCGTGAGGGAGGCCCGGGCCTTCGCCGTACGTCATGGCAGTACGTCATGGCCGTACGGCATTACTGGAGCGTCGCCGTACGGCGGTCGCGCACGTCCGGGACGTACGTCATCGCCGCACGGCCGCGCCGCGCCGTGCGTCAGCCGGTCGCGAGCGCCTGTACGCGGTCCAGGGCGCCGTTGAACTTGTCGTGGTCCCCGACCGTCGGGCCGGACGACGTGTACTGCCACATCGTGTAGTACCCCCAGCCCGCCGGAAGGGTCCCGGGATCGGAGGCGTAGCGCGCGATCCACAGCGGGTTGGCGGAGGCGAAGCCGCTGTAGTTGCCGGTGCACTGGGTCCACCAGCTGGCGGCCGTGTAGATCACCGCGTCGCGCCCGGTACGGGCCTTGTACTGGGTGAGGAAGCTGCTGATCCAGCTGACCATCGCGCTCTGCGTCTTGCCGTAGCAGGCGGCCCCGTACGGGTTCCACTCGATGTCGAGGGCTCCGGGCAGCGTCTTGCCGTCCCGGGACCAGCCGCCGCCGTGGTCGACGAAGTAGTTGGCCTGGGTGGCGCCGGTCGTGGTGTCCGGGGTCGCGAAATGGTACGAACCGCGGATCATGCCGACGTTGTACGCGCCGTTGTACTGCTGGGCGAAGTACGGGTTCGTGTAGTACGTCCCCTCGCTCGCCTTGGTGTAGGCCCACCTGACCCCGCTGCTCCACAGCGTCGACCAGGCGACGTTGCCCTGGTAGCCGGAGACGTCCACGCCTTCCGTCTGGGTGGCGTCACCGGTGGACGGCGTGCCGTCCTGGCCGTCGTGGGCGATGACCCCCATGCCCATCCGGGCGGAGCCCCGGGCGGGGGTGTCGGCGGCGGAGGAGGGGAGGGAGTACAGGAGGGAGAAGGCGGCGAGCAGGGTTCCTACCGCGAGCGCGCGCAGGCGGTGGGCCGTTCCGGATCTGTGCACGGGCATGTGCGTGCCTCCGAAGGGCGATGGAACTCCGGAGGGGCTCGGTGGAGCTCGCCGGAGCTCGGTGGGGGGAAAGCGCGGGCACGCGTGCCGTAGGGGGGATCAGGTCGTCCTTGACCTGGGTGGCGTGCGCATGCCAGCAAATAAGTGTCTGATAAAGAAGCTACGCACGTAGACGACGGCGTGGGAAGAGGGGCCGGAGGCTGCCGTTGGTCTACGCCTGCGAAATACTGGCGGAGCTGCGGCAACGGCGAGTTCTGGCAGAAACTTTCAGGATCGGGAAACCGGGTCAGGGGTGCTGACGTGCACGAGGACGGAAACGACGGCGGTCGACCGGTCGAATCCGACGTGTCGGGAAATGGTGTGGACCGGTCCGCGACGCCCGGCGGCGCGGAGCGCGAGTTCCTTTCCCTGGAGCGCGAGTTGACCGTGTTCCTGCGCCGCGCCCGCGCCAGTCAGGGGGAGATGGCCCGCGAGGTCCATCCGGACCTGGAGTCCGCCGCGTACGGACTCCTCGTCCGTCTCGAGGAGTGCGGCCGCCAGCGCGCCACGGAACTCGCCGCCTACATCGGCGTCGGCAAGGCCACCATGTCCCGGCAACTGCGCGCCCTGGAGGAGCTGGGCCTGGTGGCACGCGAACCCGACCCCGCCGACGGACGCGCCTGGCTCGTCCACCTCACCGACGAGGGCCGCGGCCGCGTCACCAGCGTCCGCGAGGCCCGCCGGGCCCGCTATGTGAGCCAACTCGCCCACTGGGACCACAACGAGGTCGCGGAACTCGCCCGGCTGCTGCATCAGCTCAACCGCGGCATGGAGAAGTAGCCCCGCCCGGCCGCCGTTCACATCCCCTCGTACCTCCTCGTAACCCCTCCCGCCCCCCGTGCCCCTCGCATCCCCTCACATCTCCACGAACACCACCGTCGCGTCGTCGTGCGTCTTGCTGCGCCGCAGCCGCAGCCGTTCCTTCGCGTCCGCGCGTTCCAGCGCCCGCACGCGCTCGACGAGGGACGGGGGGCCCTCCTTGCGTACGAGGGCGAACAGGTCGGCCCAGTCGCCCTCCTGGAACTTCTCCACCCAGCGGGTGGCACCGTCCGTGAGGGCCGTCAGGGCGCGCACGGAGGCGCGGGGGAGCGTGCCCGTCACCGCGCGAGCGGCCACCGCCGGATCCGCGGCCGCCGTGAAGAAGCCGCCCTCCTTGTTGCGGACGGTGGAGTCCGCGACGGCGTCCGTGGTGAGCGCGGCGCGGGGGAGGCGGGAGAGGCGGTCGTCCAGCAGGGCGGTCACCTCACCGGTGGGGGACTCCACCAGCAGGGCCGAGTCGGAGAGGACCAGGTACTCGACCTCGGAAGCGGACCACCGCGCGAGGACGACGGTTGCCTGGGGTGTGCGCGGGTGAGAAAGGTCACAGGCGTCGGCGTGTGCGTCGGCCACCCGGCGAATCGCCCGGGACAGCACCTCCGACAGGGGCAAATCCCCCTGCGAAACGGACAGTTCGGTCAGTGCTCCACCGAGCCGCGCGCAGAACCAGGCGACCGGGTGAACACAGCCGTAGTCGCCCCGAGGGGGTGTCACCCCGTCGAGTACGACCAGTGAACCGCCCTGTCCTGAAGCGGGAAGTCCGACCGATGCGAAGTCCTCATTGGGGCGGTCCGGGTCGCCGGGCTCCGAGACGAGTTCAGTACGCATACCGCCAGTCTGCACGAGCCCTTCACACGGTCCGTGAAACACCGGCGAGGACCGCCCGACGTGCGGACCGGCAGCTCAGACGCCAGGTTTGGCATGGAATGATCGACTCCGGCAACACGTGGCGGCGAATACTGCCAAAGCGCGTCCCCGACGTCCAACCGGCCCACCGCGCGGGCCCCTCGCGCGCGCCCCGGGAACTTGCCCGCCAACTCCCCTCCGATGTTCACTCCTTCGGGTGGCGGGTCAGATGATGCGGGACCACTGCCCACCGGCACTGGGAGGGTCGGGAGCCGTACCGGGCGGACGCCGCGATTGACGGGACGTCACCCGGGCCCCAGATGGGTACACGAGTCAGGAATGCGAGCACCGGTGCAGAAGACGCGGCCGAGGCGCACAGGCAAGAAGACGGCCTCCAACTCCACAGAGGGGGGCGCCGTGAGTGACGCCACCGACTCCACGGGCCGGGGCAGGACCGCCCACGTGCGCAACCGGCTGATCGTGGCCGTGGCGGTCGTCGCGGCCGCCATCGCCGCGGCAGGCGCGCCCACAGTGCTGTCCGCCTCGCAACAACTGAACGACTCCCAGAACCTGGTGACGCTCGCCCAGCGCACCCAGCAGGCGCTGACCCTCGCGCACTCGCTGGCCGACGAGCGCGACGACGTCACCACGTACGTCGCCGCGGGCCGGCCCAAGGTCAAGGCGCCCTCCGAGCAGCGCAGCGCGCGCGTCGACCGTCAGGTCGACGAGCTGCGGGCGGACGACGACGCCCCCGCTACGCTGATCAAGGACCTCGACGGCATCGCGGCCCTCAGGCGAGCGGCGCTCACCGGGAAGAGCACGGCCCTCGACACGCACCAGGCGTACTCCGAGGCCATCGCCGAACTCCACGCCCTCGCCGAGGACCTGGCCGACCGGATGCCGCTGCGCGCGGGCTCCGGCGCGCACTCCCTCGCCGAGCTGGACACCGCCGTCCAGCAGTCCGCCGCCGCCCGCGGACTGCTCCTGGCGGCCCTCGGCATCCCGCGCACCACCCAGACCGTCATCGACCCCATCACGGGTCTGGCGACCACCACGAACACCTCGTCGGATGCCGACACCAAGCAGCGCGACGCCCTGAGCGCCGCCGCCCAGCAGGCCCGCCTGCGCTCCGACGCGGCCCTCGCCGACTTCCGCGAGACCGCGCCGAAGAAGGCCGTGGCGTCCTACGACTCCACGGTCACCGGCCCCGACGTCGGCTCGGCCGACAAGTACCTGGCGAGCCTCACCGGCCAGCCGAAACTCTCCGACTCCGCGCTCGACACCGGCACCAAGAAACTGGACGCCACCCTGTCCGCCCGGATCGAGCTGATGCGCGGCGCCGAGGCCTCCCTCAACGACCACCGCACCAAGGACCTCGAACAGCTGCGGGACGACGACGTCACCGCGCTGGAGATCCGCATCACCCTCCTCGGTGTCCTGCTGCTCGTCGCCGCCGGCGTCACGATGGCCATGGCCCGCACCCTCACCCGGCCGCTCGCCGTCCTGCGCCTCGGCTCGGCCCGGCTCGCCGCCGACCCGAGCTCCCGGGAACCGGTCAAGTTCACCGGCCGCAACGACGAGTTCGCCCAGGTCGTCCGCTCCGTCAACGCGCTGCACACGCACGCCGCGACGCTGCACGAGCGGATCGCCACCCTCGAAGGCGACCGCAAGCACCTCATCGGCCAGCGCCAGCTCATGGCCGACGAGCGCGACAAGCTGCGCGGCGAACTCGCCGAGGCGGCAGCCCACTTGCAGCAGGTGCGCGGCACCATCCACAGCACCTTCGTCAACCTCGCGCTGCGCACCCTCGGCCTCGTCGAGCGCCAGCTCGGCGTCATCGAGGGCCTGGAGGAGCGCGAGCAGGACCCGGACCGCCTCTCCACCCTGTTCAAGCTCGACCACTTCGCCACCGTCATGCGGCGGCACAGCGAGAACCTCCTCGTCCTCGCGGGCGCCGAGCACGTCCAGCACCACGCGGGCCCGGTCCCGCTCGTCGACGTCGTACGGGCCGCGGTCAGCGAGATCGAGCGGTACGAGCGGGTGCGGATCGCCGCGCTGCCGCCGCACGCGCACATCGCCGGGTTCGCCGCCGACGACCTCAGTCACCTGGTGGCCGAACTCCTGGAGAACGCCTCCTCGTTCTCGCCGCCCGACCTGCCCGTCGAGGTCTCCGGCTGGCTCCTGGAGAGCGGCGAGGTGATGCTCTCCGTGCAGGACGAGGGCATCGGCATGACCGACGAGCGGATGAGCCACCTCAACGCCCGCCTCGCCGAGTTCGACCCGGCGGACACGTACGACCAGGAGAGCGGCGAGGGACTCGGGCTCGGCCTGTACGTGGTGGCCCGGCTCGCCCACCGGCACGGCGTACGGGCACAGCTCCGTGAGCAGAAGCAGGGCGGGGTGGCCGCCGTGGTCGTCCTGCCCAAGGCACTGCTGGCCGCCGCGCCGTCGGCGACCGTCCCCGCGTCCACCCGGCTGGTCGGCGGCGCACCCCAGGTGGCTCTGCCCGGCGCCGACGCCGAGGCCAACTCCAATGTCCTGCGCGGCCGTTCGGTCCGCAGGGCGGCGGCCCCGGTCCCCGGCGAGGACCCGCTGATCGCGGCGGCCCAGGCGGCCGTACGGGACGCCGGTCCCGAGGCGGACACGAAGTCCGAGCAGGCACCGGTCCCCGCGCCCGAACCGGCCGCGCAGACCCCGCTCATCCCGGCACCCCGCGAGCCCCAGCCGTCCGCCGAGCCGCACCCCGAACTCGCGGCCGAGACCACGATGGAGCTGCTGCTCCCGGAACTCGCACCGGAAGCGGTCGCGTCGGACGCCTCCGGACCTGGATCTCCCGCACGGGAAGCCTCCGCGCCGGAAGCGTCCGCACCGGAAGCCCCGGCATCCGAAGCCCCGGCTCCGGTCACCCCCGCACGGGCCTCCGCCGCACCGGCTTCCGCCGCACCGGCTTCCGCCGCACCGGCCACCCCCGCACCGGCCACCGCCGAGGCGGCGTCCGGCGGCACGGGGACGGCATCCGGGCCGGCCTCCGATCCCGCCTACGGCGCAACCGAGTCGGCCCCCGGCCCCGCCGCACCCGCACCGGCTTCCCCCGAGGCGGCCGGAGACCTCGCCGAGCCGGCTCCCGGCTTCGACGCGGCACCGATGCCCGGCACGGACGAGACGGTCCCCGGCGCGGACGGGACGGTCCCCGGTGTCACCGAGGCCGCCTCCCGCTCCGGCGCGCCGGCCGCCGAGTCGGCCCGGGCGGCGGAGCTGCCCGACGGGACCACCACGGACCCGTACGCCATCGGCCCCGACAGCCACGAGCGTGCCTCCGACGAGGACGCGCGGCTCACCGACAAGGGCCTGCCCAAGCGCACGCCGAAGATCTCCGCCCCCGCCGCGGCCCCTCGGCCACGCGTGGGCGGTGTGGACGCCGATGCCCTGCGCCGCAGGCTGGGCGGGTTCCACCGGGGCGCGGTCGAGGGCCGTCGCGACGTGGAGGCGGAAATCGCCGACCGGACGGCGGAAACCCCCACGCCCGCCGGACAGACACCGTCGGCACCCGTGCCCACCGCACACGCCGCCGCAGGACACGCGCCCACCGCGCACCAGCTCAACGCACAGGACGTAGAAGCATCGGGGGGCACAGTCGAGGAGGCAAGCAGTTGACCGCGACCAGTACCTTCGGCCTGAGCAGCGAAGCACGTAACCTGCACTGGCTGCTGACCAATCTCGTCGAGGAGGTGCCGGGCCTCCTGTCGGTCGCGGTCGTCTCCTCCGACGGCCTGCTGTTGCTCTCCTCCGACCCCGGCCGCAACGCCGAGGCGAGGACGGCCGACAGCACCCGGCCCACCGGCCCCAAGGGCTCCGCCGCCGACCTCGCCACCATCGTCTCCGGCATCGGCAGCCTCACCATCGGCGCCGCCAAGCTGATGGACGGCGGCGGCGTCAAACAGACCATGGTCGCGATGGACGACGGCAGCCTGTTCGTCATGGCGATCAGCGACGGCTCGCTGCTCGGAGTACACGGCTCCCCGGACTGCGACATGAGCGTGGTGGCGTACCACATGGCGCTCTTCGTCGGCCGGGCAGGACACGTCCTGACCCCCGAGCTGCGCATCGAGCTCCGGAAGTCCCTTGAGGCCGACGCTCTCGGAAGTGCCTGATGACCGCTTCGAACGGCGTCCAGAAGCTCCCCGTCCGCGGCGGCGGCCGCAAGCCCGCCCGCGTGCGCCCCTACTCGCTCACCGGCGGACGCACGCGCTTCGGCCACGTCCTGCTGGTGGAGACCTTCGTGGCCGCGCTGGAGGCCCCGGAGACGCGCAACGAGCTGACTGGGGGCACCTCCCATGCGTTGAGCTATGGGGGAGGGTCGCTCACGCACCGGGTGATGCCCGAGATGCGGGCCATCGTCGAACTCTGCCGCCGGATGCGCACGGTGGCCGAGATCGCCGCCCTCCTCAGGATGCCGCTCGGAGTGGTCCGAGTGCTGCTGAGCGACCTGGCGGACCAGGGAAAGATCCGTGTGTACGGAACAGGTCACGGCCCGGGACAGCCGGACCGCGCTCTGCTGGAAAGGGTGCTGAGTGGACTCCGTCGTCTCTGACGCCGAACCTGGCGTCGCCCCCCTCCTCGACGAAGAGGAGAATCTGCAGGCCTGGCAGACGGACCGCACGCGTGCGCCGATCGCCACCAAGATCGTGGTGGCGGGCGGCTTCGGCGTCGGCAAGACCACGCTCGTCACCGCCGTCTCGGAGATCACGCCTCTTCAGACGGAGGCGCTGATGACCCGGGCCAGTGAGGACACCGACGACCTCACGGGTACGCCGGAGAAGCTGACCACCACCGTGGCCATGGACTTCGGCCGCATCACGCTCGACGACGACCTGGTGCTCTACCTCTTCGGTACGCCGGGCCAGCAGCGTTTCTGGTTCATGTGGGACGACCTGGTGCGCGGCGCGATCGGCGCGGTGGTCCTCGCCGACACCCGCCGCCTCTCGGACTGCTTCCCGGCGCTCGACTACTTCGAGAGCTGCGGACTGCCGTACGTCGTCGCCGTCAACCACTTCGACGGCAGCGACGTGTTCGAGCCGGACGACGTGCGCGAAGCCCTCACGGTTCCTCCGCACATACCTGTCATGATCATGGACGCGCGCCGCCGGATCTCGGTCGTCGAGACCCTGCTCGCTCTGGTCGGTCACGCGCTCGAAGTCAGCCCCGAATAGGGACGCCTAGGTCCTAGGAGAAGCAACCCGCATGCGGAAGATACTCGTCGTCGGAGCCGGCCAGTCCGGACTCCAGCTCGCCCTCGGCCTCCAGTCGCAGGGGTACGAGGTCACCCTGATGTCGAACCGGACGGCGGACGAGATCCGGACCGGACGGGTCATGTCGACGCAGTGCATGTTCGACAGGGCACTCCAGTACGAGCGCGATCTCCAGCTGAACTTCTGGGAGTCCCAGGCCCCGAAGATCGAAGGGCTCGGCGTTTCGGTCGCGGCCCCCGGCTCCTTCGACCCGGGCCCCTCGCAGCGGGCCATCGACTGGGTCGGCAAGCTCGACGGGTACGCGCAGTCGGTCGACCAGCGGGTCAAGATGGCCGGCTGGATGGAGACGTTCGCGCAGCGCGGCGGCCAGCTGGTCATCCACGGCGCGGCGGTCTCCGACCTCGACTACTTCTCCCGCGCGTACGACCTGGTCCTCGTCTCGGCGGGCAAGGGCGAACTCGTCTCGATGTTCGGCCGCGACGCCGCCCGCTCCCCGTACACCGAGCCGCAGCGCGCCCTCGCGGTGGCCTACGTCCACGGGCTCGGCCCGCGTCCGGAGCACCCGGACTACGACGCGGTCCGCTGCAACCTGGTCCCCGGCGTCGGCGAGCTGTTCATCATGCCGACCCTCACCACTTCGGGCCGCGCCGACATCCTCTTCTGGGAGGGCATACCCGGCGGCCCGCTCGACGTCTTCAACGGCGTCAAGGACCCCGCCGAGCACCTCTCCCTGACCCTGGAACTCATGGAGCGTTTCACGCCCTGGGAGTACGCGCGGGCCACCAACGTCGAACTGACCGACGCGGGCGGCACGTTGTCCGGGCGGTACGCCCCCACCGTGCGCAACCCGATCGGCCGCCTCCCCGGCGGCGGACTGGTCCTCGGCGTCGCGGATGTCGTCGTGGCCAACGACCCGATCACCGGCCAGGGCTCCAACTCGGCCTCCAAGTGCGCCGCCGCCTACCTCGCCTCGATCGTCGAGCAGGGCGACAAGCCCTTCGACGAGGAGTGGATGCAGGCGACGTTCGACCGCTACTGGGACACCGCGCAGCACGTCACCAAGTGGACCAACGCGATGCTGGGCGTCCCGCCGGAGCACGTGCTCAACCTGATCGGCGCAGCGGGCCAACTCCCGCCCGTCGCCGACCGGTTCGCCAACGGCTTCAACGACCCGGCCGACTTCGAGAACTTCTTCTTCGAGCCGGAGAAGACAGCCGCCTACCTGGCGTCGGTCACCGGGGCCTGACGGTCGTCCGACCCACCCGCACCACGCGAGATCAGAGGCCCGGACACAGCGTCCGGGCCTCTTTGCTGTGGGCCGGCGCACTCGTACACCGTCCGCCGGCCGGGACGAAGTGCGACGGCCGCTCGTGTCAGGCTTCAGCCCGGTGTCCGGCGGCTGGACGGCACCTCCGCCGTCCCGTGTGACGCGGATCACGGGAACCCGGTGTGCGTGGATCGACAGTTAATGAAGGTGAGCACTGACATGCGTACCCGGATACGTGCCGGGGATCCGAGCGCGTTCGCCGAGCTGTACGACAGCTACGCCCGCGCCGTCTACAACCACGCCTTCCGCCTCACCGCCGACTGGTCCGCGGCGGAGGACGTGATGGCCGAGACCTTCATGGAGGCGTGGCGGCTGCGTGACCGGGTCTGCGCCGAGGGCGGCAGCCTGCGGCCGTGGCTGCTGGGCGTGGCGATCAATGTCGCCCGTGGCCACCATCGCAGCAACCGGCGCTACCGGGCCGCGGCGAACGCCGCCGCGGAGGTCGAGACGGCGCTGCCCGACCACGCCGACGAGGTGGCGGGCCGGCTCGACGACCGACGGCGTATCGCCGCCGCCCTGCGCGCGCTTGCCGCACTGCGCAGACCCGAGCGCGAGGTTCTGACGCTGTGCCTCTGGGAGGGGCTGGAGTACACGGCCGCGGCCGAGGCGCTCGGCATCGCCGTCGGAACGGTGCGCTCACGCCTCTCCCGCGCACGCGCCAAACTGCGCAAACTCACCGAGGCCGAACTCGGCGGCCACCCTGCCGCCCTGGCGGCGCCGGTCCCGTACACGGACCACCGCGCCGAAGAACGCGCGGGAAAACTCGTACGGGGAAATCGGGAACTCGGCCGGCCGGATCGACAGACAAGAGGAGAACACATCCACTCGATCCGGCCCGTATCGGAAGGAAATCGATGAAAGCGAGCCAGTCCCGGCAGAGTCCGGCCGAGTGGGAGGAGAGCGCGCCTCTCCTCCCACAGACTGCGCGCGATCTCCCGGCGGGCCGTCACCAGTTCCACAAGGAGCGTTTGATGGCCCACATCCAGCAGGACACCCAGCGGGACGCGAACACCACGAAGGCCGCCCCCACCCTGCCGAAGCCCCGAGGGCTCCGCCTGCTGCGCCCGGCGTTCGTGCTGCCCGCGATGGCGCTGGCCGGCGCGGTCGTCGCCGGGACGCTGCTGATCGACAGCGGCGTGCACAGCGGTGGTCTCGCGACCGGACCCGCAGCGACCGTCCCGGTCGGCGCCACGACGACCAAGGGCCTGTCGCAGCTGATCGACCAGGTCTCACTGGCGGCGGCCGAGGAGACCCACCCCACGGTCAAGCCCGGTCAGTACGTCTACATCGAGTCCCAGGATTCCGGCACCTTCGTGAAGACGGTCGGCGACGAGGGCAGCCTCGTCAGCTACGCGCTGCACAAGCGACAGATCTGGCAGTCCGCCGACGGCACCAAGGGCTGGCTGATCGACGCGGCCGTCAACGACAGCTCCGAGGGCGAGACGCTGAGCCTGCCCGACGAGCAGGGCAACACCCCCGAGGCCGGCCTGAACCACCCGTCGTACGACTTCCTGGCCCGGCTGACCACCGACCCCGACAAACTGCTGAAGCGGATCTACGAGGAGACCGCGGGGCAGGGCAACACCCCCGATCAGCAGGCGTTCACCACGATCGGTGACCTGCTCTCCGAGAGCTACCCGCCCGCGGAGCTCTACCCGGCCCTGTTCAAGGCCGCCGCGAAGATCCCGGGAGTGGTCGTGGTGAACGACGCCAAGGACGCGCTCGGCCGCTCGGGCGTCGCGGTGGCGCGGCTGGACGAGACCGGCGGCGAACGCGAGGAATGGATCTTCGACAAGAAGACCCACGTCTTCCTCGGCGAGCGGACCGTGCAGGTCAAGTCGGTCTCCCAGGACGGGGTCGTCATCAAGCCCGGCACCGTCCGCGGCATCAGCGCCATCACCAAGCGCGCGATCGTCGACGGCATGAAGCAGACCCCGGAGCAGAAGGGCTGAGGTCCCGGTCGACGAGGCCCGCCCGGCGGAGCGACAGCCCCTAGTCGCAGCCGGGCGGGTTCTTCTCGGCCGGCACGAACTGGAGGGTGGGCATGCCCGCCGCGTCGAAGTTCGCGGTGTCCGGGCCGATCAGGGTCATGTAGCCGGAGAGCGTCTGGCTGTACCGCGGAGCACGTTTCCCCTTGACCTGCTCGACGCCGGGGAAGACCGTGTCGAGCGTCCACCAACGGCCCCCGAACTTGACCCACTTGATTCCGCAGTGCGTATAGATGTCGTACGGGTACGGCTTGTGCTGCACGGGCTCGGCCGGCCCTTTCCTCCAGTGGCCCGCCTCGGGGGTGCGGGCGGGCAGGGTGGGGCCGTGGTAGCCCTCGGCGGTCGGGGTGTCGGTCAGGGACGAGCAGCCGGTGAGCAACAGCCCGGCGCTCAGGAGCAGGGTGGCGGCTCGGCGCGATGTCTTCATGGTCCCAGGACGCCCGGGGTTCGGCTTCCGTTCGATCCCGGCGGTCCTCCGGCCGCGCCGGTCCCGGGGGCGGGCGCTAGCTCGTCCCGGTGGCCGGTGCGGCGGAGGCGTAGCCCTCGTCGGTTCCGTCCGTGGCGCCCTCGGGGAGCTTCGGTGGCGTGTAGTGCCCCATGGGCTCCCCGTCCGGATCCGGACGCACCGCGCCCAGCAGCGGGTTCGCCGCGATGGGTGACACCTTGATCTTCGACCCGGGCCGCGGTGCCTGCACCACCATCCCGTCGCCCAGGTAGATGGCGACGTGTGTGGCCTCGGGGAAGTAGATCACCAGATCACCGGGACGCAGCTCGCTCAGTGGGATCTTCGGGAGGTGCGCCCACTGTTCCTGGCTGGTGCGGGGGATGGGTCGGCCGGCCCGCTCCCAGGCCTGTGACGTCAGCCCCGAGCAGTCGTAGGCGGCCGGGCCCTCCGCGCCCCACTCGTACGGCTTCCCGACCTGCTCGACGGCGTAGCGCAGTGCCTCCCCGCCCTCCCGCGACGGCGGCCGCACGCTGCTGAGCGCGCCGGACGCCATGAACTTCTTCTGTGCCGCGGCCGTCCCCGACTTCTCGAACCTGTCCAGCTCGACGAGTTGCTCCGCGGTGAGCGAGGCGAGCAGCTTCTGGACGTCGTCGAGCCGCTCGCGCACCCTGTCCCGCTCCTTCCGCTGTCGTTCGGCGAGGGAGAGCTGGCCGTCCAGGGCCTTGCGGGCCGCACGCGCGAGGTCGTCGATCCTCTTCTCGTTGCCCGTCACCCGCTGCACGGTCTCGGCCCGCTCCAGCGACAACTGTCCGATCAGATGCCCCTGGTCGAGGGCGTGCTGCGGATCCCGGGCGAGCAGCAGCCGTACGTACGAGGAGATCTCGCCGCTGCTCTGGTACTGCTGCCGGGCCAGCCGCCCCGCGGCGCCGCGGCTGTCGTGCAGCGAGAGGCGGGCCCTGGCGAGTCCGGCGTCGAGCCTGCCGACCTCCGCGCGCTGCTTCTTCAGTTTCTCGGCGGTCCCGTTGTACGTCTCGGTGGCGCGTTCGGCGTCCTGGTACAGCCGCTGAAGATCCGTCAGCAGCGAGGCGACGGACCGCTGGGCATCGGTCCCCGAACCCGCAGCGGGCTCCGGGACGGCCACCGCGGGCGTCGGCGAGAGCAGCGCCCCGGCCGTCACCACCGCCGTACAGACCAGACGCAGAAGCCTTCCTGACACGTCATCACCTCCGGTGCCGGGGTGGTCCGTCCACCACCCGTCTCGCACCGGAAGGATCGGGCGATCGCGTCCCGGGCGCGCGCCGGGTGACCGCTTCGGCCCAAGAAGGTCACTCGTCGGCGTTGCCGCCCGGCGTGGCGCCGCCGCCGGCTCCGCGCTTGTGCGTGCGCGGGGACCAGGGCAGCTTGAACCGGCGCCCCGACGTGTCGCCCTCGGGGTCGTACTCGTACTTCCACCCCTGATGCAGCCCGAGCCGCTTGCTCGTGGCCGCCTGGACGCGCCGGTAGACCAGCACGGTGGGCTTGCCGCCGTCCGCGTCGGGCACCGGAATCCGGTACGTCTTCGGCGGGTGACCGGTGATCCCGAGCAGGACGGGCAGGACGCGCCCGTCCAGCGGGCCACCGACAAAGGGGGTGTCTTCGTTCTTCACGGGACCAGTGTCACAGCAGGCGGGCCGCGTCCCCGACAACGGGCAGCACCCGGCGGACCAGCGCCCCCACGATGCCGTCCGGGCGCTCCAGCGCCAGCGCGGCCCGGACCACCGCCGCGGTCTGCGGATCGCGCCCGGCGCTCGCCGCGAGCGCCGCCACGAACTGCTCGACGAGCCAGTCCCGCAGCTCGTCCAGCGGCGGTTCTTTGTCCTCGTCGAGCCAGATCAGCGAGGCGGCCTCCACGGCCGTGATCCACATCCGTACGGTCATCCGCAGCCGGGGCCCGGGATCCTTCACCGCCAGATGATCGAGAATGTGCTCCGCCGCCGCCCTGCGGACCCCGTCGACTATGGCCGTGGTGCGCGAGGTCTCGATGACGCTCCCGCCCTGCAGCAGCGCGCTGAACCCGGCGTCGTGCTGATCGACGAACGCGAGGTACCGGTCGAGCGCCCGGGCGAGCCGCTGGGTGAGCGGCCCCTCCGGAGGCTCCGCGAAGCAGTGCTCCAGCTCCTGCGCGGCGGACCGCAGGGCAGCCTCGTACAACTGCTGCTTGCCGCCCGGGAAGTACCGGTACACGAGCGGCCGCGACACCCCGGCCGCCTCCGCCACGTCGTCCAGTGAGACCTCCTCGGGCACCCGCTGGGCGAACAGGGACAGCGCGGCTTCGAGCAGCTGACTGCGCCGCTCCTCGACGCTGAGCCGACGGTAGGCGGGGGTGGGAGCCTGCGAGGTCATGTCGGGCAGCGTAACCGCCCGCCGCCCGGGGCAGCCCGGCGCCGACCCCGCGGTGTGGCTCAGGCCAGCAGCCCCGACGACTTCCACAACTGCCGACCCGCTCCCCGCAGCACCCCGATGTCGTCCAGGAAGTCCGTCAGCCGCTTGGCCCCGGTCTGCATCACCTCCCGGCGGTGTCCACTGGCCTTGACCTGGGCCAGGGCCTCGCGCTTGTCGAGTCCGACGTTCGCGTAGACCTCGGGGTTGACGAAGGCCACCGAGAAGACCCGGGCGAACTCGCCCGACGTGATCCGGGTGAACTCCTGCGACCACCGCGGCGCCGTGACCATCTGCCGCCGCAGCTCCTCCCGGGCGTAGCGGACGTGCCGCGCCTCCTCCACCACATGGATGCGCGTGACACCCCGGACGAGGGTCTGCACCCGCTCGTCCGGGAACGTGAGCCGCTGCATCCAGTCGAGGATCTCCTCACCGAGCAGCGTGGCCGTGAAGGAACCCGGCGTGGTCGAGATGGTCTTGAAGAGCCGGCCCAGGTTGAGATGCGCCCGGCTCACCGGGTAGTACGGGGTGCCCCCGCGGGTGATCAGCCGGGCGAACATCTTCGAGTGCCGGCACTCGTCCTCGATCTCGGTCAGCGCGTACCGCACATGGGCGCTCGTCGCCGCCTTGTCGTAGATGTGCCGCACCAGCAGCTGCATCAGGATGATCTCGAACCAGATGCCCAGCGACGCCAGCGCGGCGGCCTCGTGCTGGGACAGGGCGATCCGCTGCTCCTCGCTCATCCGCCGCCACAGCGGGGTGCCGTACAGCGAGACCAGCTCGGGCGGCCAGAACCACTTGCCCTCCTCGAAGGGCGCGTCCCAGTCGAGTTCCCTGTCGGGGTCGAAGGAGTGCTTGGCGGACGAGTCGAGGAGGCGCTCGGCCACCTGCTCCCGGTCCTTGAGCAGACCGAGCGCGTCACGGAGCACCTCGGCTTCGGGCACCGTCGTCATGGCTGTTCCCACCTCGTCGTACGGGATCACTTCAGGGGTTACCGGCGGTCACCAATTATGAGACTGCTTGTCAGCAAGCTCGTCAATCCCCTGTGCCGGACTTGTTGACGACGCGTCTACCGCGTGTGAGCCTGCGAGGTATGCCGACGCATGAGCTGTACGCCGCGGACTCGGGAGATCCCCTCTGGCAGATACCGGCCTCGGGGGCGGCCCGCTTCAACTGGGAGTACGACGACGGTCGTGACCGGCTGCTCGCCCTCTACCAGAAGGGCAAGGACAAGCAGTGGGACGGCCAGAAACGCATCGACTGGGGCCTGGAGGTCGACCCCCTCGATCCGCTCGGCACCCCTGACGAGGCGATGACCCTGTACGGCACCCCGTACTGGACGAAGATGACCGACCGGGACAAGGGCGAACTGCGCAAGCACTACGCCTCCTGGCAGTTCAGCCAGTTCCTGCACGGCGAACAGGGAGCCATGATCTGCGCGGCGCGGATCGTCGAATCCGTCCCCGACCTGGACGCCAAGTTCTACTCGGCCACCCAGACCATGGACGAGGCCCGGCACGCGGAGGTCTACGCCCGCTTCCTGCACGAGAAGATCGGCATGCTCTACCCGATCAACGACAACCTCCAGTCCCTCCTCGGCGACACCCTCCGCGACTCCCGCTGGGACATGCCCTACCTGGGCATGCAGGTCCTGATCGAAGGCCTGGCCCTGGCCGCCTTCGGGATGATCAGGGACACCACCGACAAGCCGCTGCCGAAACAGATCCTGGCCTATGTGATGCAGGACGAGGCACGCCATGTCGCCTTCGGCCGCATGGCCCTGCGCGACTACTACAAGCAGCTCTCCGACGCCGAACTGCGCGAACGCGAGGAATTCGTCATCGAGGGCTGCTACTTGATGCGGGACCGGCTGCGCGGCGTCGAGGTCCTGGAGAACTTCGGCATCCCGAAGGCGGAGGCCGAGCAGTACAGCGAGCAGTCCGAATTCCTGCACCTCTTCCGCCAGTTGCTCTTCAGCCGCATCGTCCCCTGCGTCAAGGACATCGGCCTGTGGGGCAAACGCCTCCAGCAGGCCTACGTCGACATGGGCGTCTTCGACATGGGCAACTCCAACCTGGACCTCCTGATGGCCCAGGACGAGGAGATCGCCGAACAACTGGACGCGGAACGGTTCGCGACGGAGGAACGGGAACGCGTGGCGGAGGTCGAGGAGATGATCGAGGAGGGTACGGCCCCGTAGGCGCGAGGGTCTGTGGGCCCTGGGCTCCATGACGGCGGCGTCCGAACGCGCCCCGGCCGCCGTGGGCCTTGGCTCCATGACGGCAGGGTCCGAAGGCACCCCGGCCGCGCGCGGAAACGCGTCCGAAAACGCCTCGCCCGTACCGCACCCGCCCGGCATCATCACCCCATGACCCCGTCGATCACCCCGAACCGCACGGCCGCCCGACGCAGCCTCGAAGGCCTGGCCCTCGGCGACGCCTTCGGGGAGCGCTGGTTCCCGCTCTTCAGGGACCGGCTCCAGGCCTACGAGGAGATCCGCGCCCGGCGCACCCCGCAGGAGCCCGCCTGGCACTGGACCGACGACACGGCGATGGCGCTCGGCATCATCCGGGTCCTCGACGAGCACGGCGAGATCCGGCAGGCCGAGCTGGCCCAGACCTTCGGGCTCGGCTACGACGCGGACCCGGCCCGCGGATACGGCTACGGCATGCACGAACTCCTCCCCCGGCTGGTCCAGGAACCGCACCGCTGGCCGGAGTTGGCGCGCGGACTGTTCGACGGCGAAGGCAGCCTCGGCAACGGCGCGGCGATGCGGGTCGCCCCGCTCGGGGCGTGGTTCCACGCGAGCCTGCCGGCCGTCGCCGAGCAGGCCGCGCTGTCGGCCGAGGTGACGCACGCCCACCCGGAGGGCATCGCGGGCGCCGTCGCGGTGGCGACGGCCGCCGCGCTGTCCGCGCGGGGCGGGCAGGACCTCGCCGCCATCGCGTCGGCGACCCCGCGCAGCGCCGTCCGGGACGGCCTCGAAAAGGCGGCCGACCTCCCCTTCTCGACCGCTCCGTGGAAGGCCTCGGACCTCCTGGGCAGCGGTCAGCGCATCCGGGCCGACGACACCGTCCCCTTCGCCGTCTGGTGCGCCGCCCGTCACCCCGACGACCTGACCGCGGCCCTCTGGAGCACCGCCGAGGGCTTCGGCGACGTCGACACGACCTGCGCGATCACCGGCGGAATCGTGGCCGCCCGCACCGGCGTCGACGCGGTCGCCGCCGACTGGCTGCGCCGCAGGGAAGCGGTGCCCGGGAGCGCCTAGGATCCTCCGCGGCCCGGAACGCCCAGGACCCCTACGCCGAGACCGGTGGGAAGGACGTCCGCAAGGTGAACGCGTGCTGGGTGGGCCCGTGTTCACGCAGGTGCAGCAGCCGGGACTCGGCCTCCGCGACCGTCGGGCGATGGCCGGCCGGAACCCACCACAGCGCGGTCACCGCCTCCTCCAGCCGCTCGAAGAAGTCACGGCGCCGCGCCATCAGTTCACGGTGCTGGCCCTGGTACATGAATGCCGTCAGCGCGTTCGTGTCGCGCCAGGTGGACATGTTGACGATCAGCCAGTCGTCGCCGAGTACGGGAACGTCCGTGGCGTTGCCGGAGTCGCTCTGCAGACGCCAGACGAATCCGTCTGCCGCGTCCGCGACGGCGTTCACGGGGTCGAGGGCTTCGACGAAGTCCTTCAACTGGGGTGAGTCCAAAGGTGCTTTGAGGCGGCCGATGTTGACCTGGGCGAGCTCGTACGAGGCTGTCGACAGAGTCATGACCGAACGCTAGGTCGGCCGGGGCGATGGTCACACCCCCCGTCTCACGCAGTGAGAGACCGCCCCTCACCCACCCCCGTCACCCACCCCCTTCACCGACCCGCTGCCCCACCCCCTCGGCGCCACCCCTCACGACCCCAGCACCGCCTCCATCACGGCTCGTGCGATCGGCCCCGCGAACCCGCCCCCGGTGATGTCCCCCCGGTCCGCCGCCGCGTCCTCGACGACGACCGCGACGGCCACCGCGGGTTCCATGGAGTCGTCGGCCCGGGCCCAGGAGATGAACCAGGCGTACGGAGTACCGGAGTTGCCGATGCCGTGCTGGGCGGTGCCGGTCTTTCCGCCGACGGTGGCCCCGGGGATGGCGGCCACGGTCCCCGTGCCGTCCTCCACCACGTCCGTCATCAGCTCGCGCATGCGCTGGGCCGTCGACGGGCTCATCGCCTGGTGGAGGGTGCGCGGGCCGGTCGTGGCCAGCGTCCCACCACGCCGTGTGGTCGTCCTCTCCACCAGGTACGGCGTCCTCACCGAACCGTCACCCGCGACGGCCGCCGAGATCATCGCCATCTGCAGCGGAGTCGCGCGGGTGTCGAACTGGCCGATGGAGGAGAGCGCCAACTGCGCCTTGTCGAGCCGCAGATCGAAGTTGCTGGGCGCCACCGAGAAGGGGATGCGCAGCTTGCGGTCGTTGAAGCCGAAGTCCGCCGCCGTCCTCGTCATGGCGTCGAGGCCCACGTCCACGCCCAGTTTCGCGAAGACCGTGTTGCAGGACCACTTGAAGGCGTACCGCAGGGAGGCGTCCTCGCAGCCCTCGATCTCGTTCGTGAGCCGCGTCGTGGTGCCGGGGAGCCGGTAGGGGTTCGGCGACGTGCTCGGCGCGTCCACATCGTCCACCACCCCCGCGTCCAGCGCCGCCGCGGCGGTCACCACCTTGAACGTCGACCCCGGTGGATACGTCTGCCGGATCGCCCGGTTGAGCATCGGCTTGTCGGCCTCCCCGTTCAGCCGCTCCCATGCCTCGGACACGTCCGGCCCCGTCCCGGACAGCACCGCGGGGTCGTACGACGGCGTGGAGACCAGCGCCAGGATCCGACCGGTGGACGGCTCGATCGCGGCGACCGCTCCCCGGCGGGGGCCTAGCCCCTCGAAGGCCGCGCGCTGAGCCGCCGCGTCGAGTGTCGTGACGACCCTGCCGCCGGGGTTCCGGGCCGGCGTGACGTCGTTCAGCAGGGGGAACGGGTCGAGCATCGGGTCGGCGCCGGAGAGGATGCCGTCCTCGGTGCTCTCCAGCAGCGTCGTCCCGTACACCTGCGAGGCGAAGCCGGTGACGGGCGCGTACAACGGGCCGTCCCTGTACGTCCGTTCGTAGCGGAGCTGCTCGCCGGTGTCCTTGGAGCCGGTGACCGTGCGGCCGTCGACCACGATGTCGCCGCGGGGCTGGCCGTAACGTGCGATCGCCTGACGGCGGTTGGCGGGATTGTGGTCGTACGACGGGGCCTGGACGACCTGGACGCGGGCGGCGTTGACCAGGAGGGCCACCAGCAGCAGGGCGCACAGTCCGATGGCCCGGCGGATGTACTTGGTCATGGCGCCGGTGTCCCGTCGTACTGACCGCGGGCGCAGTCGCTGATCCGGATCAGCAGGGCCACGATGATCCAGTTGGTGACGACCGAGGAGCCGCCCTGCGCGAGGAACGGCATGGCCATGCCGGTCAGCGGGATCAGGCCCGTCACGCCGCCCGCGATGACGAAGACCTGGAGAGCCACGATCGAGGCGAGGCCGATCGCGAGGAGCCGGCCGAACGGGTCGCGCAGCGCCAGACCCGCGCGGTAGCCGCGCTCCACGAGGAGGCCGTAGAGGAGGAAGATCGCGGACAGGCCGATCAGCCCGAGCTCCTCGCCCGCGGTCGCCAGGATGAAGTCGGACTTGGCGGCGAAGCCGATGAGGACCGAGTGGCCGCGCCCGAGACCGGTGCCGAGCATCCCGCCGGCGGCGAACGCGAAGAGGGACTGGGCGAGTTGGTTGGGGCCCCGGCCCGCGGCGATCGACGCGAAGGGGTCCAGCCAGTCCTGCACCCGGCTGTGCACATGCGGCTCCAGCCGGCCGACGGCGATCGCGCCGACAGAGGCCAGCAGTAGCCCGACCGCGATCCATCCGGTGCGGCCCGTGGCGACGTACAACAGGATCACGAACAGGCCGAAGAACAGCAGTGAGGTCCCGAGGTCCCGCTCCAGGACCAGGACCAGCACACTGAGCAGCCAGATCGCCACGATCGGTCCGAGTACGCGGCCGGTGGGCAGCTGGAGCCGCCGGAACCGCCAGATCTGGCGGCCGCTGTAGGCGAGCGCGTTGCGGTTGGCCGCGAGGTAGCCGGCGAAGAAGACCGCTAGCAGTACCTTTGCGAACTCGCCCGGCTGGATGGAGAATCCGGCGATCCGGATCCAGATGCGGGCGCCGTTCACCGCCGGGAAGAAGATCGGCAGGACGAGCAGGGCGAGCGCGCTGACCACCGAGACGTAGGTGTAGCGCTGGAGGACGCGGTGGTCGCGCAGGAAGAGCACGGCCACGATGAAGAACGCGACGCCGAGTGTCGACCAGATGAGCTGGATGGGCGCCGCCTGGTCGGTCGGCGTCTCCAGATCGAGCCGGTAGATCAGCACCAGGCCGAGGCCGTTGAGGAGGACGGCGATGGGGAGCAGCAGCGGATCGGCGTACGGGGCCCGGAGGCGTACGGCGATGTGGGCGAGGAGCGCGAGCACGCCGAGCCCGGCGCCGTAGCCGGCGGCGCCGGGCGGGACGGTGCCGTTCTTGGCGAGACCGACAGCGCAGTAGCCGTACACGCAGAGCAGGACGGCGACGACGATGAGGGTGAGCTCGATGCCACGGCGCCTGGGCAGGCGTTCAGCGGGACGGGCCGGGTCCGCCGCCACGGCCGTTCCGGACATTCCGGGCTGGATCATGTCCGGAACGTAGCAAGCGGGCGACCCGATGTCCCGTTATCTGATGACGAACTGGCCGTTCCGGTTCGTCTTCGGGGGTGTCAGCACCAGCGGGGGGCGGGGCCGATGTTGTCGATGTAGCGAGCGGCGCCCCAGGCCCAGGTGCCGTCCGTGAGGAGGTACCAGAGGGGGTTGCCCTGGACGTTCTGCCCCGGGGTCTTGCAGAAGATGGAGACGATCTCGCCACGGCGGGCGACCCGGATCAGCTGGCTGCCGCGGGTCGGGGCACTGCGCAGGGCCAGCCCGTCGGGGGCGGTGATCCTGCCCTTGTAGAGGCGGGGGTTGTTCTGGCTGTTGCTCTGGCTGTTGTTTTGGCCGTTGCCGTTGCCGTTGCCGTTGCCGTTGCTGTTCGCGGGGTCGCGGCCGTCGCCGCCGCCGTTGGTCCATGTCTGGCCGTTGCCACCGCCGTTGTTCTGGCCGTTGTTCTGGCTGTTGCCGTCACCGCCGTTGGTCCACGTCTGGCCGCCATCGCCGCCGCCGTTGGTCCACGTCTGGCTGGTACCGCCGCCGCCGTTGGTCCATGTCTGACCGTCACCGCCGTCACCGCCGCCACCGGTGCCCTGCGCGCTGCCGTCGCCGCCGGTGCCGCCGTCGGTCCACGTCTGGCCGCCGCCGCCTCCGCCGCCGTCGCTCCACTCGTGGGTGTCACCGTTTCCGGAGCCCCCCTCGCCGTCGGCGAGGGCGGGGGTGGCCGCGGCGAGGGCGACGAGGCTGCCGGCGGCGAGCGCTATACCGATTCGGGTGTACCTGGATCGCAGGGGCATGGGGGGCTCCTCCAGAAAGGGGGCGAAGCTGACTTACCGCCACATTAGGATCGCGAGCCGGGGAGCGCAGTTCACACTCCGCCATCGGAGATTCCCGGCTCCTCCCGTCCACCCTGAGGGAGCGTCAGCGTCGCCACCGCTCCGCCGTCGGGGGCATTGGCGAACGCCAGGCGCGCCCCCAGGACCTCCGCCTGGCCGAGTGCGATGGTCAGGCCCAGCCCGTGCCCCTTCGAACCGCCCTCGGTGCGGAAACGCTGCGGCCCGTGCTCCACGAGGTAGTCCGGGTAGCCGTCCCCGTGGTCCCGGACGGTGACCACAGGGCCGTCCAGCGTCAGTACCACCGGCCCCCTGCCGTGGTTGTGGGCGTTCGCCACCAGATTCCCGAGCACACGCTCCAGCCGGCGCCGGTCGGTCTCGACCCGCGCGCCCCGTACCACCCGGACCACGGTGTCGGTCCCCGACGCACGCACCACCCGCTCGGCCAGCGGCACCAACGGCTCCGAGTCCAGCTCCAGACGTTCGCTGCGGGCGTCCAGACGGGAGATCTCCAGCAGGTCCTCGGTGAGGGTGCGCAACGCGGCCACCCGGTCGCGCACCAGCTCCGTCGGCCGCCCCGGCGGGAGCAGTTCGGCGGCCGCGTGCAGCCCGGTCAGCGGAGTGCGCAGCTCGTGCGCCACGTCGGCGGTGAACCGCTGCTCGCTCAGCAGCTTGCCCTGCAACGACGACGCCATCGTGTCGAGGGCGCCGGCGACCGCGGCCACCTCGTCCTGCGGACGCGTCGGATCCTGGGCGCGCGGGTCGTTGACGCGCGCGTCCAGGTCGCCCGCGCTGATCCGCCGTGCCACCCGCGCCGTCGTGTGCAGCCGACGGGTCACCCGGGTCACCGCGAACACCCCGACCAGCAGCGTCACGCCGATCGCCAGCGCCGACGACCACACGATCGCCCGGTCCAGGGCGTCGATGGTGTGCGCGCCCTGGGCGTAGTCGTACCGGACGGCCAGCGCGCGTCCGTCGGCGGCGGGCCCGGCCGCCCACATCGTGGGGTGCGTGTCGTGCTCGCCGACCATCGAGCCGCGCTTCCCGTCCATCGCCAGCTCCCGCAGCCGCGCGGGCAGCCCGGGAGGGTCCACGCCCGCGCCCGGCGGCAGCCGGTCTCCCGCCTCGTAGGCCGCCGTGACGTCGGTGAGCCGGTCGAGCGCGCGCCCGCGTGCCTCGCCGACGGTCTGGTCGGTCACCGAGACATGGACGAGGACACCCAGGAGGGCGGCGAGACCGCAGCACATGACCGCGATGAACGCGGCCGCCTTCCAGGTCAGGGTGGCGGTCCAGTGCGGCAGGTGCAGGGGCTGCCTCATGAGCCGCTCGCGGACGGGGAGAGCGTGGGGGAGCGGGAGAGCGTGAGGGACGGGGGCTGGGGCAGGGGCAGGGACAGGGATGAGGATGAGGATGAGGTGCGGGACGGGGGTGAGGTGCGGGACGGGGAGACCGACGGTGTCGGCGTGGGTGAGCCCGGCGGCGTCGGCGGTCCGACCCGCAGGATCTCGTCGCGGGCCGCCAGCATCGCGTTCTGGTGCGGGTCCCAGGACCAGACCGTACGGAACTCGTATCCCGGCAGGGTCGAGGGCGAGCGGATGATCACGTCTCGGCCCGCCAGCTCCACACTGACCACACTGTCCGAGGTGCCCATGACCTGCACCAGCCGGTGGTGCAGGAACGCGTACACGCGTACCGCCAACTGGTGGGCGGGGAAGCGGATGCCGAGCACCATGTCGTCCTTCCCGTCGCCGGTGAGGTCGCGGTAGTACGCCTGGAGGATCGGGCACTTCCCGGCCCGCGCGCCCCGCTTCCCGCAGTCCTGGAGCTGCCGGACCGTCTCCGCGTACATCGCGTGCGGCCCGCTGTACTCGTCCGGATGGGCGGCGATCTCGGCGCGCACCACGGCGACCGGGTCTACGTCGTGGATGTCGTCGCCGGGCGCCGTGATGCCTCGGACGGTCTCGGTGTCCGCCTCGCCGTAGTCGATCGCGGGCGTCGAGGCGGGCGGCAGCTGCGGCCACAGTCTGGTCGGGCCGACGGCGGTGGGGGTCGCGCCCGCCCCGTGCAGATCGCCGGAATCACCGCAGCCCGCCAGGCCCGCCGCCAGTACGGCGCCGAAGGCGGCGCCGGCGGCGACGAGGACGGCACGCCGGGGCTTGCCGGGCCCGCGCGCGAGGCTGGTGTAGATCACTGCGCTCCTGGGTCCGGGCCGCCCCGTCCGCAGGCGCTGCCGCGCCGCTACCGCACGAGATCGGCGAAGGAAATGATGCCGTCGGCGCGGTGACCGTCCACGACGGGCCCGCCCCGGACGATCGGGCACGGTGCGGGGCGGCCGACCACCCCGTACACCTTATTCATATAGAAGTCCTTTTTGTTCGCACGGGTCGTCGCTGTGTCAGGCTCGCCACGCTGTCCGCTGGTTCGACGCCCGGTCACGCGCGGGCTCCTACTCGGCGAGTTCTTCGAGGAGGCGTGCCGTGGCGAGCCCGGCCCTCAGGTATTCCACGAAGAGCTCGTTGTGCAGCGCCCAGGGCGAGCGCCGGGCCCTGATCAGCCGTATCGCGTCGTCGGCGGTGTGCCCCGCGAGGGCGAGTGCGTGCGCGACGACCAGCCCCGAACGGTTGTATCCGTGATAGCAGCGGACGAGCACCCGGCGCCCGTCCTCCAGCGCCTCGTCTGCGGCCCGCGCGAGCCGCATGACGCCCGTGAGCTGCGTACCGTCCAAAGGCCCGTCCGGTATCGGCCACACATAGTGCTCGACCCCCGGGTCGGGCCCGTGCCCCGGCAGCCGCAGCAGCGTCAGGACCAGGTCGAACTCATCGTGTACGACGGCGGATTCGGGCTGCCCGGAACGCCCCGCGAACTCATGGCCGCCCATCCACAGGCCGGGCACGATCTCACTCCACGGGCTGTCCGGAGCCGGAACATCCGGATACTTTCTGCGAGTCCGCAAGGGCGCCTCCCACCCAACTCCCCCAACTCCTGCCAAAGGTAACCGGGTTCTTGCCCCTGGAGCACCCTGCCTGTTCCCATGGTCGTGGGGTGATGGTGCATGAACCGACTGCGCGTCATACCGGCCTGGCGCCACGGACAGGAGCGCCTGTACGTGTGCCTGACCGACGGGAGGAACGTCGCCTGGTACGACCGTGAGACCGCCCGGGTCAACCTGCTCAGCGAGGACCGGCGCGAGGACGTGCTCGACGCGCTGGGCCCGTTCCTGACCGGCCCGGTGACGGTCGGGCCGCCACCCGTCCCGACCCCGGCCGAGCTGGCCCGGCTGGCGCTCCACCCGGACGACGACCTCGCGCCGAACCGGCCCGGAGAAGCCCTGGTGATCGCCCTCGACCGCGACCCGGGCCCGGCGCACCGGCTGCGCCCCGACCCGCGCCGCCGCGCACTCGCCGCCGAGCAGGCCGTCGGCACGGCCCTCGACCGACTGGAGGGAGGCGGCTGGCACACCCTGCACTCGGTGCCGCTCCCGGGCGGCGACCGTGTTCACCATCTGGCGATCGGTCCCGCCGGCCTCTTCTGCGTACACAGTTTGTACGCCCGCAAGCAGCGCGTCCTGGTCACCGACCCGATGGTCGCCGTCGGGCGCCGCGAACCGCGTCCGCTGCTCCGCCGGGTCCGCGCCGACGCCGATCGCGCGTCCCATGCCCTGACGGCCGAGGTCCACGCCGTTCTCGCCGTGGTCGGCCCCGGCGGCCTCGACGTGCCGACGTCACCGCGTGAGGTCCGCGTCCTGCGGGACACCGACCTCGCGGGCCTCGCCCGGCTCGGCGGCGTGCTCAAGCCCGCGGACGTCGAGGCCCTGCACGCCATCGCCCGCGACCGGCACACATGGCTACGGGTGTGAGCGCACCACGGGGAGGAT
Organism: Streptomyces sp. NPDC002935; assembly: GCF_040611295.1. NCBI lineage: Bacteria > Bacillati > Actinomycetota > Actinomycetes > Kitasatosporales > Streptomycetaceae > Streptomyces > Streptomyces sp. NPDC002935. The sequence goes on along the minus strand of NZ_JBEXNW010000034.1, from coordinate 7,680 downwards.
GAGCGCCGCACGGTGGTGCTTGTGCCGGTCGTGTTTGTCTCGGTCGAGCTCGTGCTGGTCGTGCTTGCGCCGGTCGTGTTCGTCTCGGTCGTGCTCCTGCTGGTCGTGCTTGGGGAACCCCGGCGCACTCCGGTGCCGGGCCGCGCGGCCGCGCGTACCCCCGTGCGGCCTCCGCCGGGGCGTTCAGGGCAGCGGGCTCGCGTGGTCCGGGTCGAACAGCGGGGCCAGCAGATCGCCGAACTCCCGCACGCGGGGCGCGATGTCCGGCGCCCGGAAGGCCAGCCGGTCCGGCGCCCCGCACGCCTCGACCTCGTCCCACGTCACGGGCGCCGACACCGTCGGCTCCGCCCGCGCCCGGAGCGTGTAGGGGGTGGCCGTCGTCTTCCGCCCGGCGTTCTGGCTCCAGTCGACGAACACCTTCCCGGGGCGCAGACTCCGCGTCATCCGGTGCACGACCAGCCGGGGCAGTGCCTTCTCCGCCTCCACGGCCAGTTCCTTCGCGTACGCGCTGACCTCGGCGGACGGCGTCGGCGCGACGGCGGCCAGCAGATGCAGCCCCTTCGACCCGGACGACTTCGCGTACGCGTCGATCCCGTCCCCGGCCAGCCGCTCGCGCAGCCAGACCGCCACCTCGCAGCACTCCACGACCGTCGCCGGCGGTCCCGGATCGAGGTCGAAGACGATCCGGTCGGCGATCCCGGGCGTGCCGATCGTCCACTGCGGCGTGTGGAACTCGGTCACGAGGTTCGCCGCCCACATGAGCGAGGCCAGGTCCTGGACGAGGACCATGCGAGCGGGCCCCTCGGTGCGCGGAACCTCGGCGGTCCTGACCCAGGCGGGCGTACCGGGCGGCACGTTCTTGGTGAAGAAGACCTGCCCGTCCGGCCCGTCCGGGTAGCGGAGGAAGGAGACCGGCCGGTCCCGCAGATGCGGGAGCAGCACGTCCGCCACCGTGGCGTAGTAGTGCAGCAGCTCACCCTTGGTGAAACCGGTGGCCGGATGGAGGACCTTCTCCAGATTGGTGAGCGCGAGCCTTCTGCCCTCCACCTCCGTGATCGGCGTCATACGATGAGAATCCCACGTAAAAGGCACAAAAACTGCTCAAAGTGATCGGAAGGGTGCTGCACGTGCGATCCATCTGGAACGGCGCCATCTCCTTCGGCCTGGTCAGCATCCCCATCAAGGTCGTGAACGCCACGGAGAGCCACTCGATCTCCTTCCGCCAGATCCACCTCGACGACGGCGGCCGCATCCGCTACCGCAAGGTCTGTGAGCTGGAGGACAGCGAGGTCTCCACCGCGGAGATCGGCAAGGCCTACGAGGACGCGGACGGCACACTGATCCCGATCACGGACGAGGATCTCGCCTCGCTGCCCATCACGACCGCCCGGACCATCGAGATCGTGGCCTTCGTCCCGGCGGACCGGATCGACCCGCTCCAGATGGACACGGCGTACTACCTGTCCGCGAACGGCGTCCCGGCCGCCAAGCCGTACGTCCTGCTGCGCGAGGCCCTCAAGCGCAGCCAGAAGGTGGCCGTCGCGAAGTTCGCGCTGCGCGGGCGGGAGCGGCTCGGCATGCTGCGCGTCGTCGGCGACGTCATCGCCATGCACGGCCTGCTCTGGCCGGACGAGATCCGCGCCACCGACGAGGTCGCCCCGGACGCCGCCATCACGGTTCGCGACAAGGAACTCGACCTGGCCGACGCCCTGATGGACACCCTCGGCGAGGTCGACCTCGACGACCTGCACGACGACTACCGCGAGGCCGTCGAGGAACTCGTCACCGCCAAGGCCGAGGGCCACGAGGCTCCCGCCGCGGCCTCCGGGGAGAAGACCGGTGGCAAGGTGCTGGACCTGATGGCCGCCCTGGAGAAGAGCGTGCGTGCGGCCAAGGAGTCTAGAGGCGAGGAGACCGAGGAGGCCACCGGGACGACCGGCGAGGACGCCGAGGTCACCCCGCTGCCGGCCCGCAAGACCGCCGCCCGGGGGTCGGCCCGTACGGCGCCCAAGGAGGTCGGCGGGAAGAAGTCGACGTCCACGGCGAAGAAGGCGGCGGCCAAAAAAACCGCGGCGAAGAAGTCGACAGCGAGGAAGTCGACCGCCAAGACGGCCAGCAAGACGGCTGGCAAGACGGCTGGCAAGACCGCCGAGAAGTCGTCCGGCAGCAGCACGGCGGGCTCCCGGACGACGGCCAAGAAGACTGCCGCCGAAAAGACGCCCGCGAAGAAGACGACACCCCGCAAACGGGCCTCCGCGTGACGGGGGTTCGAGGGCTGGGTAACCGGGCGAGCGAGGGTTCGCGGGCTGGGTAACCCGGGTGAGCGAGGGTTCGCGTGTCCGCGCCCCGGACGGCCGATGCCGGGCCGCCGGACGGCCGATGACCTATGCCCACAGCCTCCGGCCCGCACGCGAGCGCCAGCGCGCCCGAGGTGAGACTGGCGCGCGGTAACGTGCCGACACGGCATGAACACAGCGCGGAGCCCGCGCCTCCCGCCGCCCCAGGGAGGGAGCACCTTCGGCACCCCGTCTCGGTCGGGGAAGACACCACAGCGGGGGGGTGGGGGAACGGCGGAGCAGACCGCGAAAAACGGGCAACTCACGCCACGCGGGACCACACGGGAGGGACCAAGGTGACCGAGGCGGACGGAAGTTGGGGGGCCGGGCAACGCGGGACGCTGCCTGGGCGGTCGCAGGGTTGCGGGAGGCCGCCCAGGGCACGCGGGACGCTGCCCGGTCGGTCGGAGCGATGCGAGGCGCTGGTGCCTGGGCCATGCGACTCGATGCCCGGGCCGTCGAACCGTTGCGAGTGGGTTGACTCGCAAGGACGCGGCCGATGAGCGCGCCGCCCGTGACGCTCGTCCGTGCCTGCCTGCGCGACGGCGCGTGCGGCAGCCCCACCGCGGTGGTGCTGGAGGAGGCGCCGCTGAACCTGAGCGATGCGGAACGGCGCCGGGTGCCGGTGGAGGCGGGCACCTCACACGCCGTCTACGTCCGTGTGCGCCCCGGCGGGACCCACGAACCGCCGGTGGTGGACCTGCGCTTCTTCACCGTCGAGGGGGAGTTGCCGGCCTGCGGCCACGGGACGGTCGCCGCGCTCGCGTACCTCGCGTCACGGAACGGCGCCCCGGGGCCCTACCGAGCCACCCTCCGGACGGCGAGGCGCGTCTTCGACGGCTGGTCCGAACCACATGGGGCCCACCTCGCCGCAGCCTTCGATCCCGGCCCCGTAGAGCTGCGCGAGCCGACCGGGGCCGAACGCGCCCTCGCCCTGTCCGCCCTGGGCATGGAGCCGGGCGAGTCCGGGTCGGACATGCGTGTGGCCGCGATGGGGAGGGAGCGGCTTCTGGTGCCCGTTCCCCACCGCGAGTCCCTCGCCGCACTGACCCCGGACCTCGACCGACTCCGCGACGCCTGCGACCGCTTCGGCCTGCTGGGTGCGTACGTCTACTCCCCGCCGTCGCCCTCCGGCTCGCTGGCGGCCCGCATGTTCGCACCGTCGATCGGCGTCCCGGAGGACATCGCCAACGCCAACAGCAGTGCCTGCCTCGCCGCGCACCTGGCCGGAAGCGGCACCGCAGAACTCACCATCGACATGGGCGACGCACTCGGCAGCCCCGCCACGATCACCGCGAAGGCTCACCCCGGCAGCCAGGGGCCGCGAATCCAACTGGGAGGAACGGCGCAGGTCGACCGCGAGGAGAGAGAACCACGAGGCGCCTTGGCCGCCAACGCCTGACACCAGCCAACGCCTGGCACCAGCCAACACATTGGGGCCGCTGGTCAGCCGGTCCGGCTCCTCGCTCCTGGCCTTTCCACCGGCCGTCGCGACGCCGCCGCTCGCAGCCGCCCGTACGACCTGCGGCACTCGGCGCTGTCCACGTGGCTCGGCGCGGGTGTCGATCCCACCGAACTGGCCGAGCGTGCCGGCGACAGCGTCGAGGTCCTGCTGACCCGCTGCGCGAAGTGTCTCGACGGACGGCAGGACGTAGCCAACCGGCGTATCGAGGACCTGCTTCGCGAGTGCGAGCGACTGAGGGCACGATCCTGCCGTCACCATTTCCGTACTCACCGGCCTCCCCTCCGCCTTCGGCCTGCGCCACCGCCGTTGCTGCGCCCGCCGGCGTGCCGACCACGCATGCCCGCGGGGACGCGTTGGCAGCCATGGCTGTCGCGTCGATACCCGGCTGCCGGTCGTGCCTTTTGCCGCGAATGACAGGTTGCGGGCCTGCGGAAAACTGGTCATGGTCGCTGAAAGTGATCAAAAGATTACTCAATGCGATCTGGAGAAGAGATGCTCAGACGTCAACTCAGCGCCGTGGCCTTGGCTGTGCCGATTGTGGCTGTGCTCGGCACGGGAAGCGTGGCAAGCGCGGAACCCGAGGTATCCATCACCTGTGATGTGACCGCGCTCAACAATGCGATCGTCGCCGCGAACAACAACACCGGACCGCACACCATCCGGCTCGCGCCCAAATGCGTCTACAACGTCACGACTCCGGCGTCGACCGGCGGGCTCGGCGCCAACGCTCTGCCGCAGATCACGGGCACCGTCACTCTGCTGGGTCACAACACCACCATCCGACGGGACCCCGACGCGGCCGATGGCTTCCGCATCGCGGAGATCGACGGTCCCAATGGGCGCCTGACCGTCGACGGTGTCACAGCGACCGGTGGCGGCTACCTCGACTACGCCGGCACCTACCTGCCCACCGACGGAGCGACGCTCATCCTCCGGCACAGCACGGTGACCAACAGTACGGCGAACCTGGGGGGCGCCATTTACGTCAACCAGGGCAGCACCCTCGAAGTCCATGACAGCGCCCTGCGGGACAGCGCGGCACAGCAGGGAGGCGCCATCTACAACGGACCGCGCAGCACCACCCTGCTCGACAACACCAAAGTGGAGCGGAGCCAGGCTACGCAATTCGGGGGTGGCATCTTCACCGCCGGGGTCTCTCTGACCATCAAGAAGTCGTACATCGGCGGCAATCGCGCCTTCGAGCAGGGCGGCGGAATCTACAACGACCGCGCCCCGATGGACATCTCCTCGACGACCATCGCCGACAATCGCGCGGGCCAGATGGGCGGCGGTATCGCCAACTACGGCACCAGCACGCTGACGAAAACAGTGGTGCAGCACAACAGCGCGCTCAACGGCGGCGGCATCTGGCAGGCGCCGTCCCCCAGCGTCCTGAACCTCGTCAACAGCCGGATCGTCGACAACACCCCCAACAACTGCCGGCCTGTCGGCTCGGTCCCCGGCTGTACGTTCTGACCGCGGAGCGGGGCACATCGAAGGCGGCGGCACTCGATGAGCGATGATCGGTGATCCATAGAGCCGCCTGTCACAAGGCTGATGGCGTCGCCAGCGGCGGCATCAGTCTCGTGCCGGGACCGATCTTTTCGCCGAGATGTTTTCGGCGTCTCATCGGACAGGTCGTTCGGGAATCCTCGGAAGAACCCTCTCGGCGATGTCGAGGAGAACGCTGTCGTTCGGGAGAGCTCCGGACGTGCTCCACACGGTGATGTCGCAGGAGCCGCCTCGGTCATTACGATCCAGGGCCACGGACAGCGTCCTGGCCAGGGGACCTTGTTCGACCGGTCCGCCGGATCCGCCACTCCCGAGATTGATCTCGATCTTCATGGTGTGATCCGAGGAGAGGACCGCGGGCCGACCGAGAACCTTGAGCGTCTTGATGTCCGTCTCATCCCCGAACTTCATCAGCTTCACGTTCTGGTCGGTCGACAGATGGTTGTAAGTGGCCGAGACATTCACGGTGTACGTGTCGAACGTGACCTCGGCCTCCGGTTGGGCGACCTTCCCAGCAGTCAGAGGAGCGGTGTTGTTGGAGCTGGAAACAGTGGTCGCGGTCTCTCCAGGCGTTCCAAGGAGCTTGGCCAGGTCGGGCCGGTTGAGCGCCTTGCACAGCTCTTCACCGGTCACAGGCCGGGGCGTTCCCTTGTAGGCCTTCGGAAGCTCCTCGTGTGCCCCGCCCGAACACGATGCGGGCTGCGGGGCGTTGACTTCGGACGGCATGAAGCGTGGGGCCAGCCACAGCGCGGCCGCGAGCGCCCCGAACACGGCCACGGCAGCGACGGCCTGGCTCCACGCGTTGTGCTCCTTCTCCGGAGTGCCCGGGCGGGGACGCGGCCCGGTTCCGGCCTGGGGCTGGGGCTGGGCGGCAGCACCGACTGTCGCCCCGTCCGCGGAGGCTGCAGGACTCGGGTTCCGGCGTGCGCGCAGGGCCCGGATCACCACGTGGACGCGTATTGCGGTGAACACGAGGAACACCACGCCGAGACCGGCCGCGACCCGATCGTGATCACGGACGGCGAGATACATGATGCGTACGCCGAAAACAGACCCGACCGCGATGAGCAGGGGCTCGCGGACCCAGAACGGCAGGAGACGGAGGAGGAAACCGAGCATCCGACGATCTCACCAGGACAAGATCACATTCGCCATGATGGAAGCCACAGTTCCGGGCACAAGCAGGACCCACCGAAGCAAGAGACACCAGGCCGACGGCCCCGAGAGAGGAGGGCGACGGGGCATAGGACTTGTCCGGCCGTTCAAGTGGCAGAGGCAGATGGAGACGGCGGTCCTGTTTTGTCTGCTGAGGGTTACAGAGGTGCCAACTCCACCCTGCCTGTGAACCGGCCGCCCACTTGATCGGCGAGCCAATGGACGCGGGCGGTCTGGTCGCCGTTCCGGGTAGAGGTCCCGGGAATTCACAGTGAGCGTGAGGTACGCGTACTTCTGCGAGATCGCTTCCAGTCCCGGTTCGGGAACCGCAGGCCATGCGTCCAGATCCCACCGAACAGCCGCGGGATCGGACCCCAGAGCGGCGATGAAGGGCTCGGCGCGGTCCAGCGGACGACACCAGTCGAAAATTTGGATCGGCAAACAGCCCGCCGGGTTGTCACCGGCCTCCGACGAACCGTGCTCCTTGCCGGCCGCCGCCGACCATTTGAGGTCGGGCAGTACATGCTGTACTTGCGTCAGGACTTCCGGCGACCTGATCACGGCTTCGAAGTCGACCTCTGCCTGACCGGTGTCTGCGATGCCCAGCAAAGTACGCACCGCACGTATCGCATCAGGCAGGTGGGCGGTTGTGAGGACAGCAGCCGCAGCAGAGTTGCTCATCCCGGAACCGTAAGGCAGCACTCACAGACCGTCGATCGGCTTCTGGCCTGCCTCGTGTTCGTCAGGAACGGAGCCATATTGCAAGCGACGCCGCGGTGGCGGTGCCGAGGAAGACGTAACCGCGTTTGTCGTACCGCGTGGCAACCGTTCGGGACTGCTCATCTGGCTTCGGAGCTGAGACCCGACTTCACAAAGCAATCGGTTGATACGACAGAGCCTGATCGACTACCTCATCAGTCGAGAGGTCCCGCTCCAGCGGCCAGAAAAACAAGTCGCTGACATAACCGGACGGGCACGCCAGGGCTCAAAGGGGGCTGACGCGTCGGCGCTCCGTCGGCTGCTTCCCTGCCGCCCTGCTCCGAGTGCCCCGCGAAGGCAAGGGATGATGGGTCCAATGCGTGCGCAGAGATGGGCGGGTGCACTTTATGAGCCCGCGTCACATGACGCCCGTCCACGCCTGCGACGAATCGGCGTCGCACTGTTACGCGAGCGGATCGCCGCTGGGGCCTATCCGGAGGGGTTGCCGTCCGA
>NZ_JBEXNW010000033.1:0-104003 GCF_040611295.1 Streptomyces sp. NPDC002935 | reverse complement strand
TCGGTGCTTTCCAGGTTCCCGCTTCCGCGTTTCCCTTTCCGGCGAGTCCGACTCTATCAGATCCTTTCGGGCCTGACTCCCAGTCAGCGGGGCTTTGTCTTCCCGGCTGTTCGGCCGTTCCGACGAGTGAGACATTAGCGGATTCCTGGCTCCCGAGCTAATCGGGGTGGCGCCCTTTCGAACGCGGAATCCTCATTTCGCAAACACGCATGAAAACGAGCCGACGACGAGTCGTCGATCGTTGAATGGTGGTGCGGAATGGCTGTCCGGGGACCGACCGGAGTCGGCGCTCACGTCGGACAACTCGGAGAACACTACGGAGCGGCGGGAGTCGTGTCAACTCCGGTCCGGAGGGGGCACCCGAGGCGTACGCTGGGTCCATGACTACGCATACGTGCACCCAGCAGTGGTGGGCCGCCTGACGGCGGCCGTACTCACGTATGTACCCAACGGCCGCCGCCCTCGGCGGCCGTTTTTGTGTCTCCCTCCTGGGGAGCCGGCCGGTGGGTGCGGCGGCTTCGACCAGGAGGAGGAGAGATGACGCGGATCTTCAGTGGGGTCAAGCCGACCGGGCATCTGACGCTGGGGAACTATCTGGGAGCCGTACGGCGCTGGGCCGAAGTCGATCAGCACCGGGCCGACGCCCTGTTCTGCATCGTCGATCTGCACGCGCTGACCGTGGACCACGATCCGGGCCGGGTGCGCAGGCTCAGTAGGCAGGCGGCGACGTTGCTGCTGGCCTCGGGGCTCGATCCGGAGCTGTGCACCGTGTTCGTACAGAGTCATGTGGACGAGCACGCGCGCCTGTCGTATCTGCTGGAGTGCGTCGCGACCGACGGTGAGATGCGGCGGATGATCCAGTACAAGGAGAAGGCCGCGCTGGAGCGGGCCCGTGGTGGGAGCGTGCGGTTGTCGCTGCTGACGTATCCCGTGCTGATGGCGGCCGACATCCTGGCGTACGGGAGCGACGAGGTGCCGGTCGGGGACGACCAGACGCAGCATGTCGAACTGACCCGGGATCTGGCGGTGCGGTTCAACCAGCGGTACGGGCACACGTTCGTGGTTCCTCGGGCGACCCGTCCGGAGGTCGCGGCGCGGGTCATGAACCTGCAGGAGCCGACGTCGAAGATGGGGAAGAGCGACGACGTCGGACCGGGTGTCGTCTATCTGCTCGATGAACCGGACGCCGTGCGGAAGAAGATCATGCGGGCCGTGACGGACAGCGGGCAGGACGTCGAGTACGACCGGGAGGGGCGGCCCGGGGTCTCGAATCTGCTGGAGATCCTCGCCGCTTGTGAGGGTGGGAACCCCGAAGCCTTGAGCGGTGTATATGAGTCGTACGGCGCTTTGAAGAAGGACACCGCCGAGGCCGTGGTCGAACTCCTCAGGCCCGTACAGGAGAGGCATAAGCAGTTGTGCGCGGATCCTGCGTATGTGGAGGGGGTGTTGCGGGACGGTGCGGAGAGGGCCAGGGAGATCGCGCGGCCGAGGGTGGACGCGGCGTACGAGGCGATCGGGTTGCTGCCGGCGACTGGCTGACTGAGGGCTGAGGGCTGAGATGAGACGACTGAGACGGGACTGCTGAGACCCGAGGGCTGAGGGCTGAGGGCTGTCCGCTGCGGGCCGAGGGTTGCGGGCCGAGGGTTGCGGGGCGCCCTCGGCATCGAGCGGCCCTCGGCATCGGGGCGGCTCGATGCCGAGGGGTCGGTCGCTCGGTGCCGAAGTGGGGTGCTCGGTGTCGAGGGACGGTGGCTCGGTCAGCCGTTGCCGGAGGCGAGTTCGCGGCTGCGGTCGCGGGCCGCCTCCAGCGCGGCGATGAGTGCGGCGCGTACGCCGTGGTTCTCGAGTTCGCGGATCGCGTTGATCGTGGTGCCCGCGGGGGACGTGACGTTCTCCCGGAGCTTCACGGGGTGCTCGCCGCTGTCGCGGAGCATCACGGCGGCGCCGATCGCGGACTGGACGATCAAGTCGTGGGCCTTGTCGCGGGGCAGCCCGAGCAGGATGCCCGCGTCCGTCATGGCCTCGACCAGGTAGAAGAAGTACGCCGGTCCCGAACCGGAGAGTGCGGTGCAGGCGTCCTGCTGCGACTCGGGGACCAGGAGGGTCTTGCCGACGGCACCGAAGACCTCTTCGGCGTACGCGACGTGCTCGGCGGTGGCGTGGCTGCCGGCGGAGATGACGGACATGGCCTCGTCGACGAGGGCGGGGGTGTTCGTCATGACACGGACGACGGGGGTGCCCGGGGCCAGGCGCTCCTCGAAGAAGGAGGTGGGGATGCCTGCCGCGCCGCTGATGATCAGGCGGTCGGCGGGGATGTGCGGGGCGAGTTCGTCGAGGAGGGTGCCCATGTCCTGGGGCTTGACGGTGAGGATCAGGGTGTCGGCGGTCTTCGCCGCTTCCGCGTTGCTGACCGGGGTGACTCCGTGGCGTTCCTGGAGTTCCTTGGCCCGCTCCGGCCGGCGGGCGGTGACCAGGAGGTCGGTCGGGGCCCAGCCGGCTCGGATCATTCCGCTGAGCAGGGCTTCGCCGATCTTGCCGGTGCCGAGGACTGCGACTTTCTGGGTCATGGTTGCGGGTGCCCTCCGAGGGTTGGGTCGTCCGGGTTCATCCTCCCACCGAGGTCACGGGGGCGGGTGGGATGTCCGGTGGGCGGACGGCGTCGGAGGGCTGATCCGCCCTGTGTTCAGGCTGCCGTGCGTTCGCGGGAGGTCATGGCGTCCTGCGGCGCAGTGTTGCTGCTCCGAGTCCCAGGACCAGGAGGGCGCTCCCGGCCACGATCAGTGCGTCGCGTACGAAGGTGGCGGTCATGTCGGTGTGCTTGAGGACCTCGTTCATGCCGTCGACCGCGTAGGACATGGGGAGGACGTCGGAGATGGCCTCCAGGACGGGGTGCATGTTGGAGCGGGGGGTGAACAGGCCGCAGAGGAGCAGCTGGGGAAAGATCACGGCCGGCATGAACTGGACGGCCTGGAACTCGGAGGCGGCGAAGGCCGAGACGAAGAGGCCGAGGGCCGTTCCGAGCAGGGCGTCGAGGAGGGCGACCAGCAGGAGGAGCCAGGGAGAGCCCGTGACGTCCAGACCGAGGAACCAGACCGCGAGTCCGGTGGCCAGGGCCGACTGGATGATGGCGAGAGCGCCGAAGGCGAGGGCGTAGCCGGCGATCAGGTCACCCTTGCCGAGGGGCATGGCGAGAAGGCGTTCGAGCGTGCCGGAGGTGCGCTCGCGCAGGGTGGCGATGGAGGTCACCAGGAACATCGTGATCAGCGGGAAGATCCCGAGGAGGGATGCGCCGATGGAGTCGAAGGTGCGGGGGCTGCCGTCGAAGACATAGCGGAGCAGGACCAGCATCAGGCACGGGATGAGGATCATCAGCGCGATCGTGCGCGGGTCGTGCCGGAGTTGACGCAGGACGCGGGTCGCGGTGGCCGTGGTGCGGGAGGCGTTGAGCGCGCTCGGGCGTGACGCCCGCTCCGGCTGCCCGGAAGCGCCGAGGCTCGCGGAAGCGGTCGAGGGAGTGGGGCTCGTGGGTGCGGTGGGGCTCATCGTGCGCTCTCCTCGCGGGGGTGGGCACCGGCGCTCGTGGCGGGCTGGTGTGCGGCTGCGACCGCCTCGTCGACGAGGTGGAGGAAGGCGGCTTCGACGGTGTCGGAGCCGGTCCGCTCGCGGAGGGCGTCGGGGGTGTCGTCGGCGAGGATCCCGCCCTCGCGCATCAGGAGGAGCCGGTGGCAGCGCTCGGCCTCGTCCATGACGTGGGAGGAGATCAGGAGGGTCGCGTCGCGCTGCTCGGCGATGGCGTGGAAGAGGTTCCACAGGTCGCGGCGCAGGACCGGGTCGAGGCCGACGGTCGGTTCGTCGAGGACGAGGAGTTCCGGGGTTCCGAGGAGGGCGACGGCGAGGGAGACTCGGCTGCGCTGGCCGCCCGAGAGGTTGCCGGCGAGGGAGTCGGCGTGGGAGGCGAGGTCGACGTCGGCGATGACCCGGGTGACGTCGGTGTGGCGGCGTTCGGCGGCGGCCCGGCCCGGGTCGAGGATCGCGGCGAAGTAGTCGAGGTTCTGGTGGACGGTCAGGTCGTCGTAGACGGAGGGGGCCTGGGTGACGTAACCGATGCGGGAGCGGAGTGCGCCGTCGCCGGCGGGGACGCCGAGCACGTCGAGGGTGCCGCCGACTCTGGCCTGGGTGCCGACGATCGCGCGCAGCAGGGTGGATTTGCCGCAGCCGGAGGGGCCGAGCAGGCCGGTGATCTGGCCGCGCGGGACGGTGAAGTCGAGTCCGTGCAGGACGGTGCGGGTGCCGCGGACGACGGTGAGGCCTTCGGCGCGGACGGCGGGCTGGGAAGGGGGCACGGGTGTTCCTGTGGGGTCGGGCGGACGTGGACGAATAATCATCACTCGATGAATATTCCTCCTGCGCGAGGCGCCGGTCAATAGCCGTGGCGTGCCGCCCGAACGGCCGGAGCGTCGAGCGGCGCAGGCGCACGTCGGCGCGAACGGAACGGGGCCGTCCGCGGTGCCGCCGAACCATGCGCTCCCGCGTTCGCGTGACGCTTGCGTGGAGGGGCTGCGCGATCAACTGGCTTACCTGACAATGGATTTCAATGTGCGATACGGCTCCGTGCCGTGTCGCCAGTTCTGCCGTGTCCTCCCCCGGCGCGGCACCCACGCATCTCCCGCTGTCGACCGGAGGTGCTGTTGTGATGCGCAAAGCCGATCTGTTCGCGTCCCTCGTCGTCTTTCTGGTGGCGCTGCCCCTGTGTGTCGGGGTCGCCATAGCGTCCGGTGTGCCCGCCGAGCTGGGGCTGGTGACCGGGATCGTCGGTGGGCTGGTCGCCGGGATACTGCCCGGGAGCAGCCTCCAGGTGAGCGGGCCCGCGGCCGGGCTGACCGTGTTGGTGTACGAGGCGGTGCAGTCGTACGGGGTCCGGGTGCTGGGTGTCCTGGTGCTCGGGGCCGGGCTGGTGCAGCTCGGACTCGGGGCGTTACGGCTCGGGCGGTGGTTCCGGGCTGTGTCCGTGGCGGTGGTGCAGGGAATGCTTGCCGGGATCGGGCTCGTACTGATCGCGGGTCAGGTGTACGCGATGGGCGACGCGGCGGCGCCCTCCGGTGGGCTCGGGAAGATCGCCGGGCTGGGTTCGCTGGCCGGTGCCGCGGATCCGGTGGCGCTGGCGATCGGCGGCGCCACCGTGGCCGTACTCCTGCTGTGGCCGCGTTGGCGGCGCGGGGCGCGGGTGGTGCCGGCGCCGCTGCTGGCGGTGGGGCTCGCCTCGGCCGTGACCGGGGCGTTCGATCTGGCGGTGCGACGGGTCGAGGTGCGGGGACTGTTCGATGCCGTACGGCCGCCGTCCCTGACGGACCTGGGCCGGCTCACGGAAGTGGGTGTGATCGGGACCGTACTGGCGTTCGCGCTGATCGCTTCGGCGGAGTCGTTGTTCAGTGCGGCGGCGGTGGACCGGCTGCATCGAGGCCCGCGCACGGACTACGACCGGGAGCTCATCGCGCAGGGCGCGGGAAACGCCGTGTGCGGGATGCTCGGGGCGCTGCCGATGACCGCGGTGATCGTGCGGAGCGCGGCGAATGTGCAGGCCGGGGCGCGGACCAAGGTGTCGAGGGTGCTGCACGGGGTGTGGCTGCTGCTGTTCACGGCCGTGGTGCCCGCGGTGCTCGGGATGATTCCGGTTGCGGCGCTCGCGGGGCTGCTGGTGCACGCGGGGTGCAAGCTCGTGCCGGTTCGGGAGGTGCGGACGCTGTGGCGTGGGCATCGGGGCGAGGTGGTCGTGCTAGGCGTGACCGCGGTGGCGATCGTGGTCGGGAACCTGTTCGAAGGGGTGCTGGTCGGGCTCGCGCTCGCGGTGGCCAAGACCGCCTGGGACATCAGCCATGTCCACGTGGAGACCGAGGACCGGGGCGCCGCGGGAATGGTCGTACGCGTGGTCGGCAACGCCACGTTCCTACGGCTGCCGAAGCTGCTGGACGCTTTGGAGGCGTTGCCGCACGACCGTGACGTACGGCTGGAGTTGGGCGGGTTGCGGCATGTCGATCACGCGTGTGCGACGGCCCTCGACGGGTGGGCCGCCGGACGCGATCACGAACGGGTCGCCACGAGCAGGTCCACGACGTAGGTCTCCTCCAGGAACCCGTCCGGGAACGCCTGGAGAAGGTGGTTCCGTTCCTCGGCGAAGAACGCTCCGGTGGACTCCTCGCCGAGGACCAGGAACGCCGAGTGGCTGCCGATGTTGGCGAGGCGCGTGTCGATCGTGACGCGTCGGCTCCATCGGACCTGGCACCTGTCGAAGGAGAGGACGCCGCCGGGGTCGGCGGTGAGGGAGTGGGCGGCGGCGCGAGCGCCGCTGCCGCTCGGCTGGACCACCTCGTCCCGGCCGAGGAAGCGCTCGGTGCGCCGGGCTGCCGCCGCGATCCACGGGACATCGAGGGCCTCGGTGTTCCACCACAGGGCCAGCGCCCCGCCGGGACGCAGCACGCGCAGCGCCTCCGGCACCGAACGGCTCGGGTCCGTCCAGTGCCAGGACTGGGCGTAGGTGAGGAAGTCCACGGAGGCGGCGGCCAGCGGCAGGGCGTCGCCGCTGCCCCGGACGATCGGGATGCGGGGGTGGACTCGACGGAACTCGGCGGTCATGCCGGGGCCGGGTTCCACGGCGAGGACCTCCGCGCCGCGGGCGTGCAGGAGTCCGGTCGAGATTCCGGTGCCCGCGCCCACGTCGACGACCTTGGCGCCGGCCAGGGAGCGGGCCGCGAGCGCTTCGACGGCGTCGAAGAGGGCGGGCGGATACGACGGGCGGTTCGCGGCGTACTGCCTCGCGGCCGCGTTGAAGGAGTGGGCCCGGGTGGCGTGCGGGGAGGCGGCGGAGGGGGGAAGGGTCATGGGTTCATGGTCGGGGGTGGTGAGGGGGCCGGGGTAGACCTCCCCTTTCCGCTCCGCTGTCCGTCCCTGTCCCCTGTCCGTCGCCGCTTCGGCTCCGGCTCCGGCTCCGGCTCCGGCTTCGGCTTCGGCTTCGGCTTCGGCTTCGGCTCCGAGGGCTGTGTTCCCCGGTCGGCCGTGTCGCACGCGGGATCATCCCGGGTGCGGGTGCGGGTGCGGGTGCCGGTCGGGGTCAGGGGCGGCGGCCTTTTCTGGACGGGTTGCCGGTGCGGCGCGTGGTGCGGCGGGTGTACTGCTCCTTCGCCGCCTCGTACTCCTCGCGGTGGAGCTTCTCGCCCGGGGCCTCGGTGAGGGAGCGGAAGGAGTAGGCGAGGAGCGAGCCGACGAAACCGATGGCGAGCAGACCGCGGAGAGAGGCCTGGCGGTCGGGGTCGGGGCGCTTGGTGAAGGCCTCCGAGGTGTGACGGAACGCGAGGGCGCTGCACACCGCGAACATCACCACGACCAGCACGGTCACGGGCGTTCCCACGTCCGCGATGGCCAGGCCCTGGTAGGCGAAGCGGAGCACGAAGCAGGCGGCCACCGCGGCGGCGAGAGAGCCGACGGCCACGCCGATCCGGCGGCCGGTGTAGCCGCCGTCGTGCTCCACCCAGGTCGTCCCGAAGAAACGCAGGGGCTCGGGCTGGGGCCCCGCGGGGGTGCCGGTTCCGGTGTTGGTCTCGTCGCTCACCCGACGATTATCGCTCCGGTCACTGCTCCGGCGTCCGCCGCGGGTGCCCTGGGCCGGGGGCGTCGGTCAGGAACACGCGGGGGTGACGTAGCCGTCACTGCCCGTTTGCACGTAGGCGTCCGAGACGAACTGACCGTTCGCAATGTTGTCCCAGGTCTTGCTTGTCCCGTAAGGGCCGCTGACGGACTCTCCCGGGCACTGGCAGTAGATCGGAACACGCGACCCTGCCGGCAGGGTGCGGACGATGCTGAAGTGGGTGCCCGGGCCGCTGCGGACGTTCAGAGCCACACCGGGCGCGATGGGGTACGTACGCAACGCGGCCGACGCCTCGGACGTAGCCCCCGCCACCATCAGAAGCGCGGCAGTGGCCCCTCCGACCAGCATGGCCCGTCTGCCTGACACGATCTTCATCATCGTTCCTCCCCCTTGTCGTCAGGAGCAGCGCGGCGCGACATAGCCGTCGCTGCCCGTCTGCACGTAAGCATCCGAAACGAACTGTGCGTTGGCGATGTTGTCCCAGATCGTCGAGGTGCCGTACGGACCAGTGACGGACTCTCCCGGGCACTGGCAGCGGATGGGAATGCTCGAGCCGGCCGACAGCGTGCGGACGATCGGGTAATGGGTGCCCGGACCGCTGCGGACGTTGACGTTGTGGCCCGGTGCGAGCGGGTACGTGCGCAGCGCCTGGGCAGCCAGCGGCTCCGCGTCCGCCGCCTCCGTCGAGCCTGTGACGGCGATGTCTTCCGTGGCCATATCGATCTCCCCCGTTGATTGGTTCACGCCAAAAATATGCCGCGCGCCGAGGCTAGCAAGCCGTCGGGGTTTAGCACGAAGGATCGACTAGGCTCTGCGCGTCGCGCATGCGGTCGATCCCACGGGGGTGAGTGATGCCGCCACAGCGCAGCACCGGTACGAACTCGGAAGCGGAACATCCGCGCTATGCCGGGCAGTACCTGCTGGAGGCGGAACTCGGCTCCGGTGGCATGGGGATCGTGCATCTGGCGCGGTCCGCCTCCGGACTGCGGTTGGCCGTCAAGGTCGTCCACGCCGAGTTCTCTCAAGACCCCGAGTTCCGGGGGCGGTTCCGCCAGGAGGTCGCGGCCGCCCGCCGGGTCAGCGGTGCCTTCACCGCGCCCGTGGTGGACGCCGATCCCGAAGCCGAACACCCGTGGATGGCAACCCTGTTCATCCCCGGCCCGACGCTCGCGGAGCATGTGAAGCGGAACGGAGGGCTGACCTCGGACCGGCTGCGCCATCTGATGGCCGGACTCGCCGAGGCCCTGCGGGACATTCATCGGGCCGGTGTCGTCCACCGCGATCTCAAGCCCAGCAACGTACTGCTGGCCGACGACGGGCCGAAAGTCATCGACTTCGGCATCTCGCGCCCCTCGGACAGTGAACTGCGTACGGAGACCGGAAAGTTGATCGGCACTCCGCCGTTCATGGCGCCGGAGCAGTTCAGCAGGCCACGGCATGTCGGTCCGGCCGCCGACGTGTTCGCCCTCGGGTCGGTGATCGTGCACGCGGCCACCGGAAGCGGTCCGTTCGACTCGGACAGCCCTTATCTGGTCGCCTACCAAGTCGTCCATGACGAGCCGGACTTGACGGGTGTGCCGGAGGACATGGTCGCCATCGTCTCGCGTTGTCTCGCCAAGGAGCCCGAGGACCGGCCCACCCCGGACGAGCTGATGACCGCGCTGCGCTCGGTCTCGGCCGCGTATGACACCCGAGCCTTCATCCCCGAACAGCGCATCGGGAACGGGGAGTCGGTGCCACCCGCGCGGAAGGTGCCTCCGCGGCCGAGGCGCGAACGTCCGGAGGGCGCCGAGGACCGTACCCATGTGGCTGCCGGGAAGAGGGGCGGGCGGCGTTGGCGCCTGCCCGCCGCCCTGGCCCTGACGGGACTCGCCGCCACTGTCGTCGCCGTCGGCGCCTTCGCGCGGTTCGGCCGGACGGAGACCCCGGCGACGGACAAGCACGTGGTGCAGCCGTCGAAGAGCAGCGGCTTCGCGCCGTGGGACGTGAGGCCGACCGGCGCCGGCGCGAAGGTCGCCGGCCAGCCGCAATGCACGTACGGCTCGCACCGGTTGTACTGCATCCGGCCCGGCGTCCTGGCCATGGGCATCGATCCCGCGAACGGCAAGGTGCTGTGGTCCCGGCCCGACCCGGGATGGCGGAGCAGCGACGTGACGAGCGCGCCGGTCCTGTCCGGCGGGCTGCTTCATGTCCTCAGCCGGGGCGGACACCGGCTGACGGCGCTGGATCCGGCCACGGGAAAGACCCGATGGGGACGCGACACCACACGCTACGAGGGCGGGATCGCCCCCATCGGTGCCGTCGTACTGCTCTCCGACGCCGACTCCGAAGTCACGGCGCTCGACGCGTCGACCGGCGAGGAGCTGTGGCAACACGCCCTACCGGGACAGTCGTTGCCGAGATTCTCGTCCTACGGGGACGGAGTCGCGTACGCCGTCTCCTCGGACGGAGGCCCGACCCGAGTGGCGGCGGTCGATCCCAAGAGCGGTGCCATGCGCTGGCAACGGCTCCTGGATCACGGGCTGACCCTCGTCCACGCACATGCCGGCGTGCTCTGGTTCACTTCCACCGACTCGCACCAGTACACGAACGCCATCGTGCGGTACGACGTCGCCGACCGGACGGTCAAGCGGGTCGCGCTTCGCATGCCGCTTCCCGGAGCACAAACCGTCATCCATGGGGACACCGCCTATCTGCTGGCCGACGGCGGCGCGCTGGTGGCCGTGAACACCCGGACCTCGGCGCAGTTGTGGCGGGTGGAAACGTCCGTCAGCTGGTCGTCGGCTCCGACCCTGGCCGCCGACCGCCTCTACCTTAGTGCCGTGGACGGACGGCTCCTCGCGATCGACACCGCCCATGGCGCTCTGCTCGGCCAGACCAGAGCGCGCCTGGGCGGCAAGCAGGGTTCGCTGGTCAACGTGCTCCCAGCGCCACTCGCCGCCGACCACCACATCTACGCCACCGCCCCCGACGGCTCCCTCTTCGCGGTCGACGCGCGGAATCCCTCGGGCTGGTGACACGCGAAGGGGCCGCCCCGGCAGGAGCGGCCCCTCACGGACTTCTGACGCGTGACCGTCGGCCGGGTGTCCGGGTCGACGGTCACGGCCGGTGATCAGCCCAGCTTCGAGACGTCTCGCACCGCGCCCTTGTCCGCGCTCGTCGCCATCGCGGCGTACGCGCGAAGGGCGGCCGAGACCTTGCGCTCACGGTTCGCGGGAGCGTAGACGCCGTTCAGGGCGTCGCGGCGGGTGGCCAACTCCTCGTCGGACACGAGCAGTTCGACCGAGCGGTTCGGGATGTCGATGCGGATGCGGTCGCCGTTCCGGACGAGGGCGATCGTGCCGCCGGACGCGGCCTCGGGGGACGCGTGGCCGATCGAGAGGCCCGAAGTCCCGCCGGAGAAGCGGCCGTCGGTGATCAGGGCGCAGGTCTTGCCGAGGCCGCGGCCCTTGAGGAAGGAGGTCGGGTAGAGCATCTCCTGCATACCGGGGCCGCCCTTGGGGCCCTCGTAGCGGATGACCACGACGTCGCCGTGCGTGATCTCCTTCTTGAGGATCTTGTCGACGGCCTCGTCCTGGGACTCGCAGACGACCGCCGGGCCCTCGAAGGTCCAGATGGACTCGTCGACACCGGCCGTCTTCACGACACAGCCGTCGACCGCCAGGTTGCCCTTGAGGACCGCGAGACCGCCGTCCTTGGAGTAGGCGTGCTCGGCGGAGCGGATGCAGCCGCCCTCGGCGTCCTCGTCCAGGGCCTCCCAACGCTCGGACTGGGAGAACGCCTCGGAGGAGCGGACGCAGCCGGGGGCCGCGTGCCACAGTTCGATCGCCTCGGGGGACGGGGAGCCGGCGCGCACGTCCCACGTCTTCATCCAGTCGGACAGGGACGGGCTGTGGACGGAGTGGACGTCCTCGTTGAGCAGGCCCGCGCGGTGCAGTTCGCCGAGGAGGGCGGGGATGCCGCCGGCGCGGTGCACGTCCTCCATGTAGTACGTGCGGTCCTTCGCGACGTTCGGGGCGACCTTGGCGAGGCACGGCACCCGGCGCGAGACCTCGTTGATCTCGTCCAGACCGAAGGGGACGCCCGCCTCCTGGGCGGCGGCCAGCAGGTGCAGGATCGTGTTGGTGGAGCCGCCCATGGCGATATCGAGGGCCATGGCGTTCTCGAACGCCGCGTGGGTGGCGATGTTGCGGGGCAGGACCGACTCGTCGTCCTGGTCGTAGTAGCGGCGCGTGATGTCGACAACCGTGCGGGCCGCGTCCTCGTACAGACCCTTGCGGGCGGTGTGCGTGGCGAGGACCGAGCCGTTGCCGGGCAGGCTCAGACCGATGGCCTCGGTCAGGCAGTTCATCGAGTTGGCGGTGAACATGCCGGAACAGGAGCCGCAGGTCGGACAGGCGTTCTCCTCGATACGGAGGATGTCCTCGTCCGAGATCTTGTCGTTCACGGCGTCGGAGATCGCGTCGACCAGGTCGAGCGTACGGACCGTGCCGTCGACCAGGGTGGCGCGGCCGGACTCCATGGGGCCGCCGGAGACGAAGACCGTCGGGATGTTCAGGCGCAGGGCGGCCATGAGCATGCCGGGCGTGATCTTGTCGCAGTTCGAGATGCAGATCAGGGCGTCGGCGCAGTGCGCCTCGACCATGTACTCCACCGAGTCCGCGATCAGGTCGCGGGAGGGCAGGGAGTACAGCATGCCGCCGTGGCCCATCGCGATGCCGTCGTCGACCGCGATCGTGTTGAACTCGCGGGCGATGCCGCCGGCCGCCGTGATGGCCTCGCTCACGATCCGGCCGACCGGCTGGAGGTGGGTGTGACCCGGCACGAACTCCGTGAAGGAGTTGGCGACCGCGATGATCGGCTTCCGTCCGATGTCTGCACCCGGTACACCGGAAGCGCGCATCAGGGCGCGTGCGCCCGCCATATTGCGGCCGTGGGTGACTGTGCGGGACCTCAGCTCGGGCATCGTCGCTCGCTCCTTCGGGGAGGCATGAGGAGGGTTATGACTGAAGTCGAGCGTACGCCGGTGCTCCAGGATCCGGACAGGCCGTCCGAATCCCGGGACATACATCTCGACCAGCGGCCGCCTTCGCGCGGCATACGCGCACGTCAGCGGCTTTCCGGTGCAGCGGAACCACCTCGACGGCGGATCCGCTCGCTCATGGTGTCGTCGGGTGTCTCGCTGATGGTGGCGTCAGGTGTCTCGCTGATGGTGGCGTCAGGTGTCTCGCTCATGGGTTCGTCAGGTGTCCCTGCACCACCGGCGCCACCCTGGCCACGATGCGCTCCAGGTCCACCGAGGCCAGTGGCTCGACCTTGATCACATAGCGCAGCATCGCGACCCCGACGAGCTGGGCCGCCGCCAGCTCCGCGCGCAGTTCCGCGTCCGGGACATCGAGCCGGCCCGCGATACGGCGCAGCAGTTGTGCGGCGACGAGACGGCGGAAGACGGCGGCCGCGGTGTCGTTGTTCACGGCCGAGCGGACGATCGCCAGCAGCGGGGTACGGCTCGTGGGGTTCTCCCAGATGCCGAGGACGAAGCGGGTCAGTCGCTCACCGACGCCGTCGAGGGGACCCTCGACGAGCGTCTCGGGCGCGCCGAGCGCGGGGGCGAAGGCGACCTCGATGGCCGCCTCGAAGACCTGTTCCTTGGTGCCGAAGTAGTGGTGCACGAGCGCGGAGTCCACACCGGCGGACTTGGCGATGCCGCGGACCGACGTCTTCTCGTACCCGCGCTCGGAGAACTCCTCGCGGGCCGCCTCCAGGATGCGGTCGCGGGTGGCGGGGCCCGCCTCCGTCTGCGTACGCGTGGGGCGTCCCCGGCCGCGGCGGGGGGCGGCGTCCGTCATCCTCGGGGCACCTTCACGGCGGACGCGAGGTGGAGCCGGGTATAAGCGAGGGCCTCCGCCAGGTCGGCCTCGCGCTCGGCGCTGGACATCGCGCGGCGGGTGTTGACCTCGATGACGACGTGGCCGTCGAAGCCGGACTGTGCGAGACGGTCCAGAAGTTCGGCGCAGGGCTGGGTGCCGCGGCCCGGGACCAGGTGCTCGTCCTTGTTGGAACCGTTGCCGTCGGCGAGGTGGACGTGTCCGAGGCGGTCGCCCATGCGGTCGATCATCTGCAGGGCGTCGGTGCGGGCGGTCGCGGTGTGACTGAGGTCGATCGTGAAGTGCCGGTAGTCGTCCTTCGTCACGTCCCAGTCGGGGGCGTACGCGAGCATCTCGCGGTCGCGGTAGCGCCACGGGTACATGTTCTCGACGGCGAACCGGACGTCCGTCTCGTCCGCCATGCGCCAGATCCCGGTGACGAAGTCCCGGGCGTACTGACGCTGCCAGCGGAACGGGGGATGGACGACGACGGTGCTCGCGCCGAGCTTCTCGGCGGCCGCCCTGGCGCGCTGGAGCTTGATCCAGGGGTCGGTGGACCAGACCCGCTGCGTGATCAGCAGACAGGGGGCGTGGACGGCGAGGATCGGCATCCGGTGGTAGTCGCTGAGGCGGCGCAGTGCGTCGATGTCCTGGCTCACGGGGTCGGTCCACACCATGACCTCGACACCGTCGTACCCGAGGCGCGCGGCGATCTCGAAGGCCGTCGCCGTCGACTCCGGGTACACGGAGGCCGTGGACAGCGCGACCTTCGCATCCGGGATGCGCACCACTGGTTCTGCCACGAGGGACAGCGTACGGGGTGCCTCCGGCAGGTGGGCGAGGGGCGGCGAGCTTGGCCGGGAGGCTCCTGTGGGCCCCCGGCGGGGGTGGGTTGGGCTCCGGCCGGAGCGGTGGTCCGGCCTCCGGCCTGGGCTGGTTCGGCCTCCGGCCCGAGGAGCGGCGGCCGCCGGCCCGGAGTGCGCCGGACCCTGCCGGGGGCACTCCCGTGACCGACGCCACGGACTCCGGCGGTGCTCCCGTGAGCGACGCCACGGACACCGGCGGGGTGCCCGTGACCTACACCACGGACACAGGCCGGGTGCTCCCGTGACCGACGCCACTGAACCCGGCGGGGTGCTCCCGAGGTGATCGGCGGGGCGTGCGCCCCGCCGATCACCGTCGTACACCCATCGCAGTCGGTCGTACGCCCCGTCGCCGTGGGTCGTACGCCCCATCGCCGTGGGTGGGCTGCCGTCGGGCGGCTGTCCGCCGCGCGGGGCCGGTCGCGCCGTTCCCCGCGCCCCTTTGCCGCGCTTCCCCCGAGGCCCGTTCCCTGTCATGGCCGGGTCGGGCGCCCCCCTCCCCTCGGCGGCGCATGCCGGAGGGCGACCGTCCCTCGTACGCGGCCGGTCGCGCCCTTCGACGCGCCTCCCCCGGCCCTCCGCTCCCGTTCTGCTCCGGCTACTCCGATGCCATCTGGTCCAGGCGGCGCAGGATGACGCCCTCGCGCAGGGCCCAGGGGCAGATCTCCAGGGTCTCCACGCCGAAGAGGTCCATGGCGGCCTCGGCGACCAGGGCGCCGGCGAGGAGTTGGCTGGAGCGGCCCGGGGAGACGCCCGGCAGTTCGGCCCGTTCGTCGGCCGTCATGGAGGTGAGTCGGGGGACCCAGTCCTCCAGGGAGCGGCGTTTGAGCTCGCGCTGGACGTACAGGCCGTCCGTGGAGCGTGCGGCGCCGGCGATCCGGGCGAGCTGCTTGAAGGTCTTGGAGGTGGCGACCACATGGTCCGGAGCGCCGAAGCGACTGAACTCGCCGACCGTCCGGGCGATCTGGGCCCGCACATGGCGGCGCAGAGCCCGCACGTCCGCCGGGTCCGCCGGGTCGTTGGGCAGCCAGCCCGCGGTCAGCCGGCCGGCGCCGAGCGGCAGCGACACCGCCGCGTCCGGCTCCTCGTCCATGCCGTACGCGATCTCCAGGGAGCCGCCGCCGATGTCGAGGACGAGCAGCTTGCCCGCCGACCAGCCGAACCAGCGGCGGGCCGCCAGGAACGTGAGCCGGGCCTCCTCCGCGCCGGTGAGGACCTGCAGCTCGACATCGGTCTCGGCCTGCACCCGGGCGAGAACGTCGTCGGCGTTGCTGGCCTCGCGCACGGCCGAGGTCGCGAACGGCAGCATGGCCTCGACACCCTTGTCCTCGGCGGCCTCCAGGGCGTCCTGGACCGTCTCGATCAGCTTGTCGACGCCTTCGGGGCCGATCGCCCCGCTCTCGTCGAGCAGTTGGGCAAGCCGCAGATCGGCCTTGTGCGAGTGTGCGGGGAGCGGTCGGGCGCCGGGGTGGGCGTCCACCACCAGCAGATGCACCGTGTTCGATCCCACGTCGAGGACACCGAGTCTCATGTACGGAACGCTACTGCCCAGAGGCCGAAACACGAGGGGCGGGGCGGAGGCCCACGTCGAACGGTGATCTCCGGGCAGCGGTCGGGGCGTCCCCGAAGCGGGCGGAAGCGACTTACTCTGGACGCGTGCCAAAGACGAAAAAGGCGAAGCCCGACAAATCAGCCATGGGGTCTTCGCAGGCGAAGGCCACGAAGTCCAAGAAGTCCGTGAGGAAGAGCGACGAGAAGGGGCTCGACTTCGCTCGCGCATGGGTGGAGTTCCCTGATCCGGCCGACGACGAGCAGGTCTTCCGGTGCGATCTGACATGGCTGACCTCGCGCTGGAACTGCATCTTCGGAAGCGGCTGCCAGGGCATCCAGGCCGGCCGCGCCGACGACGGCTGCTGCACGCTGGGGGCCCACTTCTCCGACGAGGACGACGAGAAGCGGGTGGCCGGGCACGTGGCCCGGCTCACGCCGGAGATCTGGCAGAACCATGACGTGGGCGTGGAGACGGGCTGGGTGTCGCAGGACGAGGACGGCGACCGCCAGACCCGCCCGTACGAGGGCTCCTGCATCTTCCAGAACCGTCCCGGCTTCGCCGGTGGTGCGGGCTGCTCGCTGCACATCCTGGCCGTCAAGGAGGGGCGCGAGCCGCTGGAGACCAAGCCGGACGTCTGCTGGCAGCTTCCCGTGCGCCGCACGTACGAGTGGATCGACCGGCCCGACGACACCCGGGTGCTCCAGGTCTCCATCGGCGAGTACGACCGCCGCGGCTGGGGCCCGGGCGGCCACGACCTGCACTGGTGGTGCACGTCGGCGACCTCGGCACACGGCGCGGGCGACCCGGTGTACGTCTCGTACCGTCCGGAGCTGGTCGAGCTGATGGGCAAGGCGGGGTACGACCGCCTGGTCGAACTGTGCGAGGAGCGGCTGGCCTCGCAGCTGCCGCTGCTGGCACCGCATCCCGCGGATCCGGTGGACTGAGCCCGAGGCCCGCACCGCCACCCCCTGCCTTATGACGAGGGGCTCGGAGCCTCCGGTGAGGGAAGAGATCGAAGAGATCGAAGAGATCGAAGCCCTACGGCGCGCCCGGGTCGCCAATGTCGCCCGGTGGCGGTGTCGAGCCGCCCGGGTCCGAGGAGGCCGAGTCGGTGGGAGTGGGCGTCGGAGTCGGGTCGGTCGGGGACGGCTCCTGACTGGTCCGGGTCGGAGTCGGAGTCGGTGTCGAGCCCGGCCCTGAGGGGCTCGGGGCGCTCGGGGTGGGGTCGGGGTCGTGGCCGCCGGAGTGGGACGGGCCCGCGTTCCCGAACCCGGCGATGGTGACCACCGCGCCCGCCGGGGTGATCGACACCCGCGCGCTCCAGTGGCCCACCGGCTCGCGAAGATGATCGACGTACACCTTGATCGTCAACGACTCGCCCGGTTCGAGCGTTCCCGAGGACTGGCTGAGGTAGAGCCAGGACGCGCCGGTGCGCGCGGACCAGTGGACCGGTGAACTGCCGGACGCGGTCAGCGTGACCAGGGTGGTGTCGCCGTTGCTGCCGGCGGCCACCGACAGGTGTCCCGCGCCCTTCCCCGGGGTGCTTCCGGGGGCGCTGACGACCTCCACGGAGACATCCGGCGAGCGGCTGCCCTTGGTGAAGTGGGCGCCGGGCCCCGGACTGGCGTTTCCGGCGTTCTCGTAGCCGCCCGCCTGCCCGTCGTCCAGAGCGTCGGAGTCCTGGGCCTCGCTCGTGCTGGCCGGACGGCCGTCCACACCCTCACCGGTCAGGGGCGCGCCCCGGTACGCGGCCCAGAGAGCGAGAACGGGCGCGGCGACGACGGTGGCGACGATCGTCGTCGTGACGGCGCGCGCGCGGAGGCGGTCCCTTCGGGCGGCGTGGTCCTTGGGGTCCATCGGGAAACCGCGCCGGTCGAAGCGCGGAACGCTGCCCCGCGCGCGCGGGGCGTGCGCCATGGCGACGCGCAGGGCCGCGTGCGGGGCCTCCAGGACGGGGAGCGCCGCGGGCGTGACGCTGGTGCCGGGCCAGGCGCCGGGGACCGCGCGCTCGGCGGTGCGGCGGCAGCGAGGGCAGTCGTCGACGTGCCGGACCAGCTCGCCGCGCAGGGTGGTGCTCAGTACGAGCCGGCTGTCGCCGGTGAGCCGGGCGACGCTGGGGCAGGCGCCGGTCTCCACGACAGCGAGGGCCGCGCGGGTGCGTTCGACCTCGCAGGCGGCGGAGGCGAGCAGCTCGCGCGCCGCGGCGGGGTCCATGCCGAGGACGGCGGCGACCTCGTGGGCGGCGAGCTGATGGCGCACGGCGAGTTCGAGCGCCTCGCGCTGCTCGGGGGTGGTTCCCGCGGCCTCCGGCCAGGCCAGCAGGGCGAGTTCGCGCCGGCGGTGTGCCTGGGTCTCCTCGGAGACGGGGGCGACGCTCAGCGCCTCGGCCGCGCGGCGGTCGGCGGCGGCCTTGTGCGCTCCCTTGGCGGCGGCCCCTCTGTGCGTGCCCTTGGAGGCTCCCTGGGGGTCGCTCGGCGGGGGCGCGTGCCGCCCGGAGGCGTGCGCCGCCTGCCGTCTGCGCCGCGCTTCGGTGAGCTTGCGCAGGCAGGACCAGCGGGCGAGCGCGTAGAGCCAGGCCCTGCGGTCGGCTGCCGACTCCGGGCCGCGCGGACCGCGCCGCTCGGCCAGCGCGAGGGCGTCCCCCAGGGCGGCGGTGGCCGCGTCGTGGTCGCACAGCACGGACAGGCAATAGGTGAACAGGCCGTCCAGGTAGGGCTCGTAACGCGCGGGGGGACGCTGGGCCAGGGTGCGGGGGGTCGCACCACGGGGCACGGCCGCCCGCTTGCGCGCGGCTCCGTGCGCCCGGTGTGCGCCGGTGGTGTGCGTGGAGGTCTCCGGACTGCTGCTCATCACCCGTGCGACCGTAGGTGCCCGGGGGTGGCCCCTTCCTCCCCCTTGAGCACATTTAATCCGTACGGGTGAAACGATCCCTCATAAGGGGACAGGAACCCCCGACCCCTGGCCTGGGCCGTCACGGGCGGCGATGGCACTCCGTGGCAGATGGGTCGGAGCGGGCTCCGCGAGGACGCGGTCGCGCGGGGGTGAAAACGAGGCACGGGGGCTCGGGCGCGGCCCTTCGGAGGCCTTGGGCGCGGCCCCCGTGGGCCCTGGGCGGAGCCCCCGTGGATCCTGGGCGCAGCCCCTCGGGGGCCCGGGGCGAGGGAGGACCGGGGCCGGGCCGCACCGGCGCGTGCCGGGTTGTCAGTGGGTCCGGCTACGGTTCGGTCATGGCTGCCCGTACGAAATCCGCGAAGGACCGGCCGTCCTACCGCTGCACCGAGTGCGGCTGGCAGACGGCCAAGTGGCTCGGCCGTTGCCCCGAATGCCAGGCATGGGGGACGGTCGAGGAGTACGGCACGCCCGCTGTCCGGACGACGTCACCGGGGCGGGTCACCACGTCCGCGGTGCCCATCGGGCAGGTCGACGGCCGTCAGGCCACCGCCCGCAGCACCGGCGTGCCCGAGCTGGACCGCGTCCTCGGCGGCGGTCTCGTGCCCGGAGCGGTCGTCCTCGTCGCGGGCGAGCCGGGCGTCGGCAAGTCCACCCTCCTCCTGGACGTGGCGGCCAAGTCCGCGAGCGACGAGCACCGCACGTTGTACGTGACGGGCGAGGAGTCGGCCAGCCAGGTGCGGCTCCGCGCCGACCGCATCAAGGCGATCGACGACCACCTCTATCTCGCCGCGGAGACCGATCTGGCGGCCGTCCTCGGCCACTTGGACGCGGTGAAGCCGTCCCTGCTCATCCTGGACTCCGTCCAGACCATCGCCTCCCCGGAGATCGACGGCGCGCCCGGCGGCATGGCCCAGGTCCGGGAGGTCGCGGGCGCGCTCATCCGCGCCTCCAAGGAGCGCGGCATGTCCACGCTGCTTGTGGGCCATGTCACCAAGGACGGCGCGATCGCCGGACCCCGGCTGCTCGAACACCTCGTGGACGTCGTCCTGTCGTTCGAGGGCGACCGGCACGCGCGTCTGAGGCTCGTCCGAGGCGTCAAGAACCGTTACGGGACGACGGACGAGGTCGGCTGCTTCGAGCTGCACGACGAGGGCATCACCGGCCTCACCGACCCGTCGGGGCTCTTCCTGACGCGCCGCACCGAGCCCGTCCCAGGCACCTGCCTGACCGTCACCCTCGAAGGCCGCCGCCCCCTGGTCGCCGAGGTGCAGGCGCTCACGGTGGACTCGCAGATCCCCTCCCCGCGCCGTACGACATCGGGTCTGGAGACCTCCCGCGTCTCGATGATGCTGGCCGTCCTGGAGCAGCGCGGCCGGATCAGTGCTCTCGGAAAGCGGGACATCTACTCGGCGACGGTCGGCGGCGTGAAGCTCTCCGAGCCCGCCGCGGACCTCGCCATCGCGCTCGCGCTGGCGTCCGCGGCGAGCGACACCCCGCTGCCCAAGAACCTCGTGGCGATCGGCGAAGTGGGGCTCGCGGGCGAGGTCAGACGGGTCACGGGCGTCCAGCGCCGGCTGGCCGAAGCGCACCGTCTGGGCTTCACCCACGCGCTCGTCCCGACCGATCCGGGCAAGGTCCCGGCCGGTATGAAGGTGCTGGAAGTGGCCGACATCGGCGCGGCTCTGAGCGTGCTTCCGCGCTCGCGTCGCAGAGAGGCCCCACGGGACGAGGAACAGCGCCGGTAGACTTTGCCCTGGTCTCGCCCGTCCGTACGAACCGAGTGTGCGCAAAGCGGGCGTCCAGAACCTTCGACCGGAGGAGTGCAGTGGCAGCCAACGACCGGGCAGCAGCTCCCGGAAAGTCCGGTGGGAGCTCCGGTGCCGATGGCCTGATGCGCGCCGCACTGAGCGCCGTGGCACCCGGCACGGCACTGCGCGACGGGCTTGAACGGATCCTCCGCGGCAACACGGGCGGACTCATCGTGCTCGGCTCCGACAAGACCGTCGAAGCGATGTGTACGGGCGGATTCGTCCTGGATGTGGAGTTCACCTCGACCCGTCTGCGTGAACTGTGCAAGCTCGACGGCGGCATCGTGCTCGACAAGGACATCACCAAAATCCTCCGGGCGGGTGTGCAGCTGGTGCCCGACCCGACGATCCCGACGGAGGAGACGGGCACGCGGCACCGCACCGCGGACCGGGTGAGCAAACAGGTCGGCTACCCCATCGTCTCGGTCTCCCAGTCGATGCGTCTGATCGCCCTGTACGTCGACGGTCAGCGCCGCGTCCTGGAGGACTCCGCCGCGATCCTCTCGCGCGCCAACCAGGCCCTCGCCACGCTGGAGCGCTACAAGCTCCGCCTGGACGAGGTCGCGGGAACGTTGTCAGCGCTGGAGATCGAGGATCTCGTCACCGTCCGGGACGTCTCCGCGGTCGCCCAGCGTCTGGAGATGGTGCGCCGCATCGCCACCGAGATCGCCGAGTACGTCGTCGAGCTGGGCACGGACGGGCGTCTGCTGACCCTCCAGCTCGACGAGCTGATCGCCGGCGTCGAGCCCGATCGCGAGCTGGTCGTACGGGACTACGTGCCCGAGCCGACCGCCAAGCGCTCCCGCACGGTCGACGAGGCGCTGTCCGAGCTGGACGCCCTCAGTCACGCCGAGCTCCTCGAACTCTCCACGGTGGCGAAGGCGTTGGGCTACACCGGCTCCCCCGAGGCGCTCGACTCCGCGGTCTCCCCGCGCGGGTTCCGGCTCCTCGCCAAGGTGCCGCGCCTGCCCGGCGCGATCATCGACCGGCTCGTGGAGCACTTCGGCGGGCTCCAGAAGCTGCTCGCCGCGAGCGTGGACGACCTCCAGACGGTCGACGGCGTGGGCGAGGCACGGGCGCGCAGCGTCCGCGAGGGGCTGTCCCGGCTGGCGGAGTCGTCGATTCTCGAGCGGTACGTCTAGCCACACCGGTGGCGTCCGGCTCCCGACCGGGGCCGGGCGCGACCCCGCCCTATTGAGGACCCCGGTTCAGGACCCCGGTTCAGGACCCTCAGTCCTTGGACAGGACGAACGAGGTCTGCGCCTTCGTCAGGCCGGGTGCCTTCGCCTCGACCAGGTAGGTACCGGCGGGGGCCGAGCCCGAAGGGGGCGTCGCGCACTCGGGGGCGCCGGGCTTGCGGTCCCACTTGACGGTGTAGGTGACCTGGCTGCCGGAGGGTACGCGGTAGAGGATGCCCGCGGCGCGCTTCGGGCAGTCGTCCGAGGCCCAGATGTCGTCGTCGCTGCCCGCCTGAGTGATCGTCAGAACGGTGTTCTTCGGGCCGAGATCGACCTTGCAGTCGCTGCCCGAGGAGTTCTTGGCGATGAGCTCGATCGTGGGCTGCTCGCCGGGGGCGTACGTGTTGTGCACGCTCTTCAGCGCCAACTTGACGTTGTTCGCGGTGCAGTTGGCGAGAGTGGAGCCGGCCGGGAGCTGATCGCCCGAGCCGCCACCGTTCTTGGCCCCTTCGTCGGAGCCGCCGCCGGTGCTCGCGCCGGAGCCCGTTGAGCCGTCGCCGGAGCCGTCTCCGGACCCCCCGCCGCTGCCGCTGCCGGTGTCACCGCTGTCGCCGCCACCGCTCGACTCGTCGCGGCCGCCCGGGTGTTGGCTGATCGCGGGGCCCGAACCGGACGGGCCCGGAGTGATCGAGGGCACGGGGTTCTTGCCGTTCGACCCGCCGGCGTCGTTGTTCCCGCCCCCGCCGCCGGTGGCCACCACCCAGACGGTCAGCAGCGCCAACAGCCCTACTACGGACAGCAGAACGGCCCTCCGACGCCAATAGATGGTGGAGGGGAGCGGCCCGACCGGATTGCGCAGAGATCCCACGGCGCAAACTGTACGAGAGATCCGCCGCGCGACTTGCCCCACCCGCCGCCCTGGCCCCAACTTTTCCGGATCATCATTCCGGCAGGCACTCCTTCCGGCGCCGTGACGGCCGCCCGGCACGGTCATTCACCACCGCCCGCCCCCGGCGTCGTCCCCGCATCCCCACCGCCGCATGGCAGGATCGATATCGCCATGACTGCACCCACCAAGCCCACCCAGCCCACCCGGAACGCTCCCGGCGAGAACCTCCACACCCCCGTCATCGCCTGGTTCGACGAGCACGCCCGCGATCTGCCCTGGCGGCACCCCGATGCCGGCCCCTGGGCCGTGATGGTCAGCGAGTTCATGCTCCAGCAGACCCCGGTCAGCCGCGTACTGCCCGTGTACGAGCAGTGGCTGGCCCGCTGGCCGCGCCCCGCCGATCTGGCGAAGGACGCTCCCGGGGAAGCCGTCCGGGCCTGGGGACGGCTCGGCTACCCGCGCCGCGCCCTGCGGCTGCACGGCGCCGCGGTGGCCATAACGGAGCGGCACGGCGGCGACGTACCGACGGAGCACGCGCAGTTGCTGGCGCTGCCCGGTATCGGGGAGTACACGGCGGCGGCGGTCGCGTCGTTCGCGTACGGCCAGCGGCATCCCGTACTGGACACGAACGTCCGCAGGGTCTTCGCCCGCGCCGTCACCGGCGTGCAGTACCCGCCGAACGCCACCACCGCCGCCGAGCGCAAGCTCGCCCGTGCCCTGCTGCCCGAGAGCGAGAGCACGGCCTCGCGCTGGGCCGCCGCCTCGATGGAGCTCGGCGCGCTGGTCTGCACGGCGAAGAACGAGACGTGTCATCGCTGCCCGATCGCCGCGCGGTGCGCGTGGCGGCTGGCCGGCAAGCCGGAGCACGACGGGCCGCCGCGCAAGGGGCAGACGTACGCGGGCACGGACCGCCAGGTGCGCGGCAAACTGCTGGCCGTCCTGCGGGAGGCCCATGTGCCGGTTCCGCAGACCGAGCTGGACCGCGTATGGGACGAACCGGTCCAGCGGGCCCGGGCGCTCGACGGACTCGTCGCCGACGGACTGGTGGAGCCGCTCCCCGGCGGTCTGTATCGGCTGCCGCTGACCTAGGGCCTGTCGGCGACACCGAACCAGGACCAATACGGACGTACGGCCCCTTCGCTTTACCCCGCTCCTACAACCGTTACACAACCGACGGACAGCCGAGTGCTGGCCGCAGGCTGGCTCGGACAACCCCGTGACAACGCCTCCGTAGCTTCATTGCCGTACCGCAGGAACGGCCGCCGACAAGCGGCCGGAGAGCGGCGGTTCGCAGGCAAAGGACAACCGGCAGCAGGCAGGTCGGAAACGGGGATGGAGGCGGTTGATCATGGCGCACGGCGAGGTGCTCGAATTCGAGGAGTACGTCCGCACTCGGCAGGACGCGCTGCTGCGCAGTGCCCGCCGCCTGGTCCCCGACCCGGTCGACGCCCAGGACCTGCTCCAGACCGCGCTCGTCCGGACGTACGGCCGCTGGGAAGGCATCGCCGACAAGCGACTGGCCGACGCCTACCTGCGCCGCGTGATGATCAACACCCGTACCGAGTGGTGGCGGGCCCGCAAGCTCGAAGAGGTGCCCACCGAGCAACTGCCGGACGCGAGCGTGGAGGACGCCACCGAGCAGCACGCGGACCGCGCGCTGCTGATGGACATCATGAAGGTGCTGGCACCCAAGCAGCGCAGTGTCGTGGTGCTGCGACACTGGGAGCAGATGTCCACGGAGGAGACGGCCGCCGCACTCGGTATGTCGGCCGGAACGGTCAAGAGCACGCTGCACCGGGCGCTGGCCCGGCTCCGCGAGGAGCTGGAGAGCCGGGACCACGAGGAGAGCGCCGCCCGCGCGCTCGAAGCGAGTAAGGAGCGGGAGCGTTGCGCCGCCTAGGAGTTCGGGCAAGACAGGCCCTGAAGGCGGGGAGTTCGGCGGCGGCCGGGCTCACCGCCCTCGGCCTTTTCGTGACCGCGTGCGCCACCGGTGGCACCGGCGCTCGCGACGAGGGCCCGGCGGGCAGCGACGCGGTCGCCAAGGGCGCCACGACCCCGGTCGTCTCCGGCTCGCCCAGCCGGGCGCCCGAGCGGGTGGACGCGGTCAGGATCGTCAAGGCCGACCCTGAGGTCAGCGCGGCGGTCAAGCGCGACCTCAAGCCGTGCGTCGCCGACGAGTACCCGGTCGACGTGTCCTACGGGGACCTGACGGGCGGGACTTCCAACGACATCGTGATCAATGTGATGACCTGTGCCGATGCCGTCGGCGTCGGCTCGTACGTCTATCGCGAGGAGCACGGCACGTACGAGAATGTCTTCAAGGCCGAGGAGCCGCCGGTGTACGCCGAGATAGACCGGGGCGATCTGGTGGTCACCCAGCAGCTGTACGAGAAGGGCGACCCGGTGTCGTACCCCTCCAGCGAGGAAGTGATCACCTACGGCTGGTCCGCGACGCGGTTCGTCGAGCAGTCCCGGATCCACAACGACTACAGCAACGCGGTGGGCGGCGCCAGCTCGGCCACCCCCGACGCGAACTGAGAGCGGACGGAACAGCCGGATGGCAGAGCAGACCCACGTCCTGTTCGTCGAGGACGACGACGTCATCCGCGAGGCCACGCAACTCGCTCTGGAACGCGACGGCTTCGCGGTCACGGCCATGCCCGACGGGCTCTCGGGCCTGGAGGCGTTCCGCGCCGACCGTCCCGACATCGCCCTGCTGGACGTGATGGTCCCCGGGCTCGACGGCGTCTCGCTGTGCCGCCGTATCCGCGACGAGTCGACCGTGCCGGTCATCATGCTGTCCGCGCGCGCCGACTCGATCGACGTCGTGCTCGGCCTGGAGGCCGGCGCCGACGACTATGTGACCAAGCCCTTCGACGGCGCCGTGCTGGTCGCCCGTATCCGCGCGGTGCTGCGCCGCTTCGGGCACGCCAACGGCGGCCAGGGCGCGGCGGCCGAGGGGGCCGCTCCGGTGGACGGCGGGATGCTCGCCTTCGGTGATCTGGAGATCGACACCGAGGGCATGGAGGTGCGCAGGAACGGTACGCCGGTGGGCCTGACGCCCACCGAGATGCGGCTGCTCCTGGAGTTCTCCTCGGCGCCCGGGACGGTGCTGAGCCGCGACAAGCTGCTTGAGCGTGTGTGGGACTACGGCTGGGGCGGGGACACCCGTGTGGTCGACGTCCATGTGCAGCGGCTGCGTACGAAGATCGGCCAGGACCGTATCGAGACGGTCCGCGGCTTCGGCTACAAGTTGAAGGCCTGAGCAGGGGTATGCGGGGGATATTTCAGCGCTCGGCTCCGGGGCAGCCCTCGGTTCCGGGGCAGGGGCCGATTCCGGGGAGAGGCCCGGACGCGGGCGGTGGTGTGGGCACGGGCCCGCGCAACGGCACCCGCAGGGGCACCGGCACCCGCAGAGGCACCGGCAGGGGTAGAGGTCTGAGCATCGGTATCGACCGGGGCACGGATTCGGGTACGAGTATTCGTACGGGCATCCGTTGGAAGCTCAGCACGGCGATCGCCCTGGTAGGGGCGCTGGTCGCTATCGCGCTGAGCCTGGTCGTGCACAACGCGGCCCGCGTCTCGATGCTGGACAACTCGCGCGACCTGGCCGACGAGCGCATCCAGCTCGCCGACCGCATGTACGGGCCGGGCCGACAGCCGCCGTTCGGGGCCAAGATCGATGATCCCTCCATTCCGGCGGACCTGCTGGCGAAGGTCTCGGAGGGGCGGCGGGCGACGTACGTCT
This sequence comes from Streptomyces sp. NPDC002935, assembly GCF_040611295.1. Taxonomy (NCBI): domain Bacteria; kingdom Bacillati; phylum Actinomycetota; class Actinomycetes; order Kitasatosporales; family Streptomycetaceae; genus Streptomyces; species Streptomyces sp. NPDC002935. The sequence continues at coordinate 77,567 of NZ_JBEXNW010000033.1, read as the reverse complement.
CCGACAACGCGAGCGGCGTGCCGGACATCTGGGCCGCCGTCCCGCTCAGGAACGGCCAGGTGCTGTCCTGGCACGAACGGTTCACGGACCGCAACGCGGACGTGATGAAGGACCTCGACCAGGCGCTGATCATCGGCTCCATCGCGGTCGTCTTCGGCGGCAGCGCGCTCGGGGTGCTCATCGGCGGCCAGTTGTCGCGCCGGCTGCGCAAGGCGGCGTCCGCCGCGAACCGGGTCGCCAAGGGCGAGACCGACGTCCGCGTGCGGGACGCGATCGGCGGTGTCGTCCTCGACGAGACCGATGACCTCGCGCGCGCCGTGGACGCCATGGCCGACGCGCTCCAGCAGCGCATCGAGGCCGAGCGCCGGGTGACCGCCGACATCGCCCACGAACTGCGCACACCGGTGACCGGACTGCTCACGGCGGCCGAACTGCTGCCGCCCGGCCGCCCCACCGAGCTCGTACGGGACCGGGCGCAGGCCATGCGTACGCTCGTCGAGGACGTCCTGGAGGTCGCCCGGCTCGACGGCGCCTCCGAGCGGGCCGAGCTGCAGGACATCATGCTCGGCGAGTTCGTTTCCCGCCGGGTGGCCGCCAAGGGCGCGGACGTCGAGGTGCGTGTGGTGCACGAGTCGGAGGTCACGACGGACCCGCGCCGCCTCGAACGCGTTCTGCTCAACCTCCTCGCGAACGCCGCCCGGCACGGCAGACCGCCGATCGAGGTCACCGTCGAGGGCCGCGTCATCCGCGTCCGCGACCACGGTCCCGGCTTCCCCGAGAAGCTCCTCGCCGAGGGGCCGAGCCGGTTCCGCACCGGCAGCACCGACCGCGCGGGCGACGGCCACGGACTGGGCCTCACCATCGCCGCGGGCCAGGCCCGGGTGCTCGGCGCGCGTCTGACCTTCCGCAACGTACGGCCCGCCGGGGCCCCGGACGGCGTACCCGCCGAGGGCGCGGTCGCGGTGCTGTGGCTGCCGGAGCACGCGCCGACGAGCACGGGGAGCTACCCGATGCTGCCGGCGTCCGGAAAGTAGCCGGAGGACGAGGTCCTGTCCCCGGGGCTCCCGCGCCGGCTCCTACTGGCTCCAGTCCTTGTCGAGGTCGAGGGCGCCCTCGCGGCGCTGGGTGAAGGAGAACCAGTTCCCCGAGTCGTCGCGGAACAGCGCCTCCGTCCCGTACGGCCGCTCCTGCGGCTCCTGGAGGAACTCCACCCCGCGGTCCTTGAGCTTCTTGTAGTCGCCGTGGATGTCGTCGGTGCTCAGCACCCCCGCGCCGAGCGCGCCCTTGGCGACCAGCTTCTTCATCATCTCGGCGGACTCGGGGTCCATGGCGGGCGGTCCGGGCACCATGAGGGTCAGCTCGACATCGGGCTGCTCCGGGGTGCCGACGGTGAGCCAGCGCATACCGCCGTCGCCCATCGTCATGTCCGTACGGACTTCCAGCCCGAGCTTCTCGGTGTAGAACTCCTTGGCCCGGTCCTGGTCGAGGACCCAGACGGTCGAAATGGCGAGTCCTTTGATCATGGTGTGCTCCAGGTGTGCGGGGGCGCGCGGTGTGCGCGGTCGTACCGGATCGTCGTCCTCTGTGCGTGCTCTGCCACGGTAGGCAGCCTCCGGGTCACTACGCTTCTTCGGAATTGCGCTGCCGCGCGCCCGGCCCCGTCCGGAAGCCGCCGGCCCAGAGCATGGCGTAGCAGCCGGGTATGAGCGCGGCACCCCGCCCCACGTGTTTCGCCCGGTACTCGCTCGGTGTCAGCCCGGTCCATGTCTTGAAGCGCGCCGAGAAGGTACCGAGGCTGCTGAAGCCGACCAGATGGCAGATCTCGGTCACCGAGAGGTTCGCGGTCCGCAACAGGTCCTCCGCCCGGTCGATGCGCCGGTGCGTCAGATACTGGCCCGGTGTCTCGCCGTACGCCGCCTTGAAGGCCCGTATGAAGTGGTACCGCGAATATCCGGCGCGCGCGGCCAGCGCGTCGAGATCGGTGCCGGGCTCGGCCCAGTCCCGATCCATGACGTCCTTGGCGAGCCGCAACTGCCGCATTCGGTCCACGTTCCCGATGGTGGCACGCGGCACTGACAGTCACGCCGACACAAGAGAAGGCCCCCGGGGCGGACAGCGCCGGGGGCCTTCGTTGCGAGGAGTTCAGGGGCCGAAGGAAGGGTCGACCCCGCGATCGGGTCAGACCGGCTCGGCGAGCGGGACCTGGGGTGCCTCGTCCGGCGCGCCGCCCTCGCCGGGCTTGGGCGCGCCCGCTCCCTTGAGGGCGACCTCCTTGACGAACACCGACGAGATCATCACGATCACGGCCACCGACGCGCCCAGCAGGAAGGCCGAGTGCGTACCGGCCGACACCGCGTGCTGGTAGGCCTCGCGCGCCGCCGCCGGCAGCTTCGCCAGGCTCGCCGCGTCCAGCTGCGGGGACTGCTCGGTGATCTTCGAGCCCAGCGCGCCGGCCTTCTCGGCCATGACGTCCTTGACGCGGTTGTTGAACAGCGCGCCCATGACGGCGACACCGAACGACGAGCCGAGCGTACGGAACAGGGTGGTGGAGGAGGACGCGACGCCCATGTCCTTCATCTCGACGCTGTTCTGCGCCACCAGCATGGTGACCTGCATCAGGCAGCCCATGCCCAGGCCGAGGACGGCCATGTAGACGCCGGACATGAAACGGGTGGTGTCCGTGTCCATCGTCGACAGCAGATAGAGGCCGATCACCATCAGCACACCGCCGATGACGGGGAAGATCTTGTAGCGGCCGGTGGCGGTGGTGACCCGCCCGGCGACCATCGACGTCACGAGCATCGCGCCCAGCATGGGCAGCAGCAGCAGACCCGAGTTGGTCGCGGACGCGCCCTGTACCGCCTGCTGGTACAGCGGCAGGAACAGCGTGGCGCCGAACATGGCGAAGCCGGTCACGAAGCCGATGATCGACATCAGGGTGAAGTTGCGGCTACGGAAGATGTGCAGCGGCACGATCGGCTCGGCGGCCTTGGTCTGCCAGAAGACGAACCCGACCAGCGAGGCGACGCCGAGGCCGATGAGCTCCATGATCCGCGCGGACGACCAAGCGTACTCCGTGCCGCCCCAGGTGGTGACGAGGACGATGGAGGTGATGCCGACGGTCAGCAGCGCGGCACCGAGGTAGTCGATGCGCGTCTCGGACCGCTTCTTCGGCAGGTGCAGGACGATGCTGATCGCGGCGAGCGCGATCGCGCCGAGCGGCAGGTTGATGTAGAAGGACCAGCGCCAGCCCCAGTTGTCGGTGATGGTGCCGCCGATCAGCGGACCGCCGATCATCGCCAGCGCCATGATGCCGGCCATCATGCCCTGGTACTTGCCGCGCTCACGGGGCGGAATGAGGTCACCGATGATCGCCATGACGCCGACCATGAGACCGCCGGCGCCGAGACCCTGAATGGCCCGGAATCCGATCAGCTCACCCATGTTCTGGGCCATGCCGCTGAGCGCGGAGCCGATCAGGAAGATCACGATCGAGGTCATGAAGGCGCCCTTGCGCCCGTACATGTCGCCGACCTTGCCCCAGATCGGGGTGGAGGCCGCGGTGGCGAGGGTGTACGCCGTCACGACCCACGAAAGGTGTTCGAGTCCGCCGAGCTCACCCACGATGGTCGGCATGGCCGTGCCGACGATCATGTTGTCGAGCATCGCCAGCATCATCGTGAGCATCAGCGCGAGCAGGACCACGCGCACGCTGCGCTGCCGCTTCTCGCCCTCGACCGCCGGTTGGCCCTCGGCCGGTTTCCCGGCCTGCTCTGCGGCCACTGGGGCCGCATCCGTCTTGTCCGCCATCGTTTCCACTCCCCTAGGTACCACTGCCGCCGTCCGGCTACTTACTTGCCGACCGGCAAGCTGACTACACTCAGGGAAAATAGCCCTGCAACTAGCCGGGCGTCAAGTAAGTTGGACTAGTTTTACCAGCCGGGCGACAGGTAAGTTTTCAGGGAGCGCGAGGAGTACGAGGATGGGCGGCACGATGGACGGCAGCAAGCGGCAGCGCCGGGGCGACACCCGGCAGCGCATCCAGGACGTGGCCCTCGAACTCTTCTCCGAACAGGGCTACGAGAAGACGTCGCTGCGCGAGATCGCCGAGCACCTCGATGTCACCAAGGCGGCGCTCTACTACCACTTCAAGACCAAGGAAGAGATCCTCATCAGCATCTTCGAGGATCTGACGCGGCCTCTCGACGAGCTGATCGAGTGGGGCAAGCAGCAGCCGCACAGCCTGGAGACCAAGCAGGAGGTACTGCGCCGCTACAGCGACGCCCTCGGCGGCGCGTCCCCGCTCTTCCGCTTCATGCAGGAGAACCAGGCGACGGTGCGCGAGCTGAGCATCGGCGAGACCTTCAAGGACCGCATGATCAGCATGCTGGAGATCATCAAGGAGCCCGAGTCGCCGCTGACCGACCAGGTCCGCTGCATCAGCGCGCTCTTCACGATGCACGCCGGCATGTTCGTCCTCAAGGACGTCGAAGGCGACCCCGAGGACAAGCGCAAGGCCGTCCTGGAGGTCGCGATCGATCTGGTGACACAGGCCCACGGGGGCTCGGGCGGGGCGACGCACGGAGGCGGAGCCTCCTAGGGCGCTTTCCGGCGCCGGGGCTCCGCCTCGGGCTCTGCTCAGGTGCCCCGCACCGGGGCTCCGCGCCGGATCACCGGCGCGGACGGATCAGACAGTCACACCCAGGCCGCGCAGGAACGCGACGGGGTTGACGGCCGAGCCGTAGTTGGGGGTCGTACGGATCTCGAAGTGCAGGTGCGGGCCGCTGGAGTTACCGGTGTTGCCGGACAGGGCGATGTGCTGACCGGTGGTGACGACCTGGCCTATCTTCACGTCGATGCGCGACAGGTGGGCGTACTGCGAGTACGTGCCGTTGCCGTGCTTGATGACGATGGCGTTGCCGTACGCGGGGCCGTCACCGGCGCCGTTGCCGCCGGCCTTGACGACGGTGCCACCGTGGGTGGCGACGACGTTGGTGCCCTGCGGCACCGCGAAGTCCTGGCCGGAGTGCTTGTGGGCCCACATGCCGCCGGCCTGGTTGAAGCTGGCGGACAGGGTGTACTTCGCCACCGGGTCGACCCAGGAAGCGGCCTTCTTGGCGACGGCCTTCTTGGCGGACGCCTTCGCTGCGGCGGCCTTCTTGACAGCCGCCGCCTTCTTGACAGCCGCGGCCTTCTGCGCGGCGGCGGCCTTCGCCTGAGCGGCCGCCTGCGTCTGCACGGCGTTGGCCGCAGTGACGGTACCGCTGCTGCTGAGGCCGGTTTCGGCGGCGGTCGCGACCCCTGCGCCCAGCACGACCGAGGCGCCCAGACCGACGGCGAGAACGGCCGCCCGAGTGCGGACCATGGACGTAAGGGACTTGCGGGACGTGACGCGCTTCGACATGAATACCTCGTGGAGACGGGGACAAGGGACTGAGCAACCACTCCGGCGAACTGCCTGCTGCCGTGTTGGCCATTCATTGGTAACCCGCACCCCCAGGGGCACTCAAACAGCCCATCTACGACGCCAGCTAGTACTTCATCGCAAAACTTGATGAACCTTGACACCTCGGACATTCGGGAAGGGATCTTGTCGCTTTCGCGTCGGAAACGAGGTTTAACCCCACTTGGGGCCATCACATCCCTTGCTAAACCTGCCCCCGGCCCACCCGCCCCCGCACCGCGCGAACCACCCCTCGACCCCAGGGCCAAAGGTCCTTTTTGTCCGTTTTGCCATTTCCACTATGCGCCCTAGTAGGGGACAAAACGCCTGTGCCTCATGTCACCGGGCCGCCGGATCCAGGGCCCCCGGAATGTGACGCGGGCTACGCTCCAGCCCCTGGTTTCAAGGCTCTTGGGGAGCCGGCCGGCCGTCCCCGACCGCCGGAATCCCGCCCCGCCGTCGGCGCGGGGTGCAGGGGGTCGTCCCGCTCGGCGGTGATACCGCGCTCCGCTGCGTGGATCAGCTGTCAGAACATACGGTTGTCCCTCAGGCTCATCGTTCTCCCGGGGGGATCGCCATGGACCCAGTAGCCGTCGGCACACGCCTGGCATCGAGCGTGGCCGCGCCTCTCGTCAGGAAGCTCTTCGTGGCGGAGGGCCCGGGAGCCGGGCTCGTGGACAAGCCCGTACGCATATCGGCGTTCGTCTCCTTCAAGGGCGAGAAACGGGTCGTCGGCGAGAAGGAGCTGGCCGCCCTTTCGGCCGAGCTGGTGAGCCGGGCCCTGCGCTCCGGAGAACGCCCGCTCCCCGCCGACGAGGAACAAGCCGTCGTCCACGCCCTCGCCACCACCCTGCACGCTCTGGGCGACGTCACCATGACGGACATCCAGGCGGTGGAACTCGGCCACCAGGCGCTCGCCCTGCACCTGCGCGCGGCGAGCGGAAACCCCGACCGCGACCTGTCCTTCGACGCGACCCTGTTCTACGAGGGCCTGCTCGACACGGCCTGCCTCCACATCCTGCACTTCTTCACCCAGCGCTCGACCTTTGTCCCCCGCACCCTCGTGGAACAGAGCCGCAGGCAGCGCGCTCTCATCGCCAAGGTGGACGAGCTGATCGCGCGCACCCCCATGACGGGCGGCACCGACGAGGCCTTCGAGCAGCGCTATCTCGCCCATGTCGCCACCAAGCACAGCCACCTCACCATCTACGGCATCGACCTCGTCAACTCCCCGGAACGCTGGCCGCTGGACGCCGCCTACCTCAGCCTCCAGGCCGTACGCCCCGCGGAGGACGAGGAGACATCCTCCTCGGGCGGCGTGCGCATCGCCGCCGCGGGCACCTCCCTGCCCGCCGAACAGGCCCTGTCGGAACAGGACCTGGTCCTCCTGCGCGGCGTGGCCGGTTCCGGCAAGACCACGCTCGTGCAGTGGCTGGCGGTGACCGCCGCACGCGGAGAGCGGGGAGACCGCATCCCCTTCGTTCTCCCTCTGCGCACCCTCGTCCGCCGCCCGGACAGCCTTCCGGCCCCCGACGCCTTCCTCTCCGCCGTCCGCGTCCCCTTCCACGCGACCCAGCCGGACGGCTGGACCGACCGGGTGCTCAGCCACGGGCGGGGCCTGCTCCTCGTCGACGGCCTCGACGAGATCCCCGAACGGGACCGCGAGCGCACCCGCCGCTGGCTGCGCGAGCTCCTCGACGCCTACCCCGGCAACCAGTGGCTGGTCACGTCCCGCCCCTCGGCCGTGCGGGAGGACTGGCTCGCGCCCGACGGATTCGCCGAACTCGTCCTCTCGCCGATGACCGGCGACGACGTGGCGGCGTTCATCCGCCGCTGGCATGCCGCGGCACGCCTGGACGCCCCGGACACCGACCGCCTGGACGGCTACGAGCGTTCCCTCCTCGACGCCGTCCGCACCAAGCCGGACCTCGGGCGCCTGGCCACCAATCCGCTGATGTGCGGTCTGATCTGCGCGCTGCACCGCGACCGGCGGGGCTATCTGCCGCACGGCAGGCAGGAGTTGTACGACGCCGCGCTCTCCATGCTGCTGGCGCGCCGCGACGACGAACGTGACATGTTTCCGCAGGGAAGCGGTCCCGACGGCATCCGTCTCACGGAACTTCCGCAGATCCAGCTTCTGCAGCGCCTCGCCTACTGGCTCATCCGCAACAGCCGGGTGGAGATGGACCGCGACCGCGCCGAACGCATCGTCGCCGACGTCCTGCCCTCCCTCCCGGCCGCCGCCCACCAGGGCGACGCCTCGCAGGTACTGCGTCACCTCGTCGTCCGCAGCGGCCTTCTCCGTGAACCCACCCTCGGCACCGTCGAGTTCGTCCACCGCACCTTCCAGGACTACCTGGGCGCCAAGGCCGCGGTGGAGGACGGGGACTTCGGTCTGCTGGTGCGCAACGCCGGGGAGGCCCAGTGGGCGGACGTGATCCGGATGGCCGTCGCCCATGCCCGGCCACGGGAACGGGCCGAGCTGCTGGGCGCCATGACCGACTCGGCGGCACGGCTCGGCGGGCCGTCCGCGACCCGCGTACGGCTTCTCGCCCTCGCCTCGCTGGAACACGCCACGCAACTCGCGCCCGAGGTACGGGCCGCCGTGGAGGGCGACGCGGCCGCGCTCATCCCGCCGAGGACCTCCGAGGAGGCCCGTGCCCTGGCCGAGGCGGGACCCCTCGTCCTCGAACTGCTGCCCGGACCGGAAGGGCTGACCGAGACCGAGGCCCGAGGGGTCGTGGTCACCGCCTCCCTGATCGGCACCGACGCGGCCATCCCCGTACTGGCGCGCTTCCGCTCGCACCCGGCCCTGTCCGTACGGGCCCAACTCACCTGGGGATGGCACAGGTTCGACACGGAGCGCTACGCGTCCGAGGTCATCGCCGAACTGGACCCGGCGGGCCTGTACTTCACCGCGCACTCGGCCGCCCATCTCCATGTGCTGCGCGAGCTGGGCGGCCGGCCCAGGCTGCAGATCGTCGGGGACATCGACTCCGCGGAGCTGCGCTCCAGCCTGCCGTCCGGCCAGGTGACGCATCTGGTGCTGCGGTACAACAACCGTCTGCGGGACCTGGACTTCCTGACCGCTCAGCAGCGGCTGGAGCAGCTCGGTCTCGACCAGTGCACGGAGGTCGACGACCTCGCGCCCCTCACGGAGCTGCCGCTGCGGGCGCTGTCCCTGCTGTCCCATCAAGGACGGACCCCGTCGCCCGGCAATCTGACCGCGCTGAGATCGCTGCGTGAGCTGAACGTCGGACACCGGCTCGCGGGGCCGTCGCTGAGCGGGGCCCTCCCCCCGGACTCACCGCTGGAAGTCCTCTCCTTCGGACTGGACGTCCTGCGGGAGACCGGGCTGCGGGGACTGCGTCAGTGGCAGTCCCTGCACACCCTGTGGCTGAGCCGCGTGCCCGGCGAGCTCTCCCGCGCCGACTGGTCCGAGGTCGCCGCGTTGCCGAGGCTCAGGGAACTGCGGATCCACCGGGCCGCCCTGGGATCCCTCGCGTCGGCCCCGCCGCTGCCGGGCGTCGAGCACCTGGAGCTCAGAAAGCTGGTGGGCAACGAGGACCTGTCCGCGCTCCGGTCCCTGCTGCCGAATCTGCGGACGGTCGATTTCGTCCTCAATTCGGACACCGGCACCGCGCCGGAACATCTCGCGGGCCAATTGCCCGGCGAACACAGGACAACGACGACCCACAACATTCTGTGACTCCTCCCCCTCCTGAAAAAAGGGGCTGCCCCGGGACCGAAGTCCCGGGGCAGCCCCTTTCAGGCGGACCCGGAGGTCACGCCTCCTTGCTCAGGTTGGGACCAGCCCCACCGGCAGCCTGCTCGATCGGCGGGACGTCGGGCAGCGCCGACTTCTCCTCACCCCGGAAGGTGAAGGCCTTGGCCTCGCCCTCGCCCTCCGTGTCGACGACCACGATGTGGCCGGGACGGAGCTCGCCGAAGAGGATCTTCTCGGAGAGGACGTCCTCGATCTCGCGCTGGATGGTCCGGCGCAGCGGCCGGGCGCCCAGGACGGGGTCGTAGCCCTTCTTCGCGAGGAGGGACTTGGCGCTCGGGCTGAGCTCGATGCCCATGTCCCGGTCCTTCAGACGCTCGTCCACCTTCGCGACCATGAGGTCGACGATCTGGATGATGTCTTCCTCGGTGAGCTGGTGGAAGACCACCGTGTCGTCGACACGGTTCAGGAACTCGGGGCGGAAGTGCTGCTTCAGCTCCTCGTTGACCTTGGCCTTCATCCGGTCGTAGTTGCTCTTGACGTCGCCCACGGCCGCGAAGCCGAGGTTGAAGCCCTTGGAGATGTCCCGGGTGCCGAGGTTGGTCGTCATGATGATGACCGTGTTCTTGAAGTCCACGACCCGGCCCTGGGAGTCGGTCAGGCGACCGTCCTCCAGGATCTGCAGCAGCGAGTTGAAGATGTCCGGGTGGGCCTTCTCGACCTCGTCGAAGAGGACGACGGAGAACGGCTTGCGGCGGACCTTCTCGGTCAGCTGACCGCCCTCTTCGTAGCCCACGTAGCCGGGGGGCGAACCGAAGAGACGCGAGACCGTGTGCTTCTCGCTGAACTCCGACATGTCGAGGGAGATCAGCGCGTCCTCGTCACCGAAGAGGAACTCCGCGAGGGTCTTCGACAGCTCCGTCTTACCGACACCCGAGGGGCCGGCGAAGATGAAGGAACCACCGGGACGCTTCGGGTCCTTCAGACCCGCTCGCGTACGACGGATCGCCTGCGAGAGCGCCTTGATGGCGTCCTTCTGGCCGATGACCCGCTTGTGGAGCTCGTCCTCCATGCGCAGCAGACGCGAGGACTCCTCCTCGGTCAGCTTGAAGACCGGGATGCCCGTGGCGGTGGCCAGGACCTCGGCGATCAGCTCGCCGTCGACCTCGGCGACGACGTCCATGTCGCCGGCCTTCCACTCCTTCTCGCGCTTGGCCTTCGCCGCCAGCAGCTGCTTCTCCTTGTCGCGGAGAGAGGCCGCCTTCTCGAAGTCCTGGGAGTCGATGGCCGACTCCTTGTCGCGGCGCACTCCCGCGATCTTCTCGTCGAACTCGCGGAGGTCCGGCGGTGCGGTCATCCGACGGATGCGCATCCGGGAGCCCGCCTCGTCGATCAGGTCGATCGCCTTGTCGGGGAGGAAGCGGTCCGAGATGTACCGGTCGGCGAGCGTCGCCGCCTGCACCAGGGCCTCGTCGGTGATGGAGACGCGGTGGTGGGCCTCGTACCGGTCGCGCAGACCCTTGAGGATCTCGATCGTGTGGGGGAGGGAAGGCTCCGCCACCTGGATCGGCTGGAAGCGGCGCTCAAGGGCCGCGTCCTTCTCGAGGTGCTTGCGGTACTCGTCCAGCGTGGTGGCGCCGATGGTCTGCAGCTCACCGCGGGCCAGCATCGGCTTCAGGATCGAGGCCGCGTCGATGGCGCCCTCGGCGGCACCCGCACCGACCAGCGTGTGGAGCTCGTCGATGAACAGGATGATGTCGCCGCGGGTGCGGATCTCCTTGAGGACCTTCTTCAGGCGCTCCTCGAAGTCACCGCGGTAGCGGGAGCCGGCGACCAGCGCGCCCAGGTCGAGGGTGTAGAGGTGCTTGTCCTTGAGGGTCTCGGGCACCTCGCCCTTGACGATGGCCTGGGCGAGGCCCTCGACGACGGCGGTCTTGCCGACGCCGGGCTCACCGATCAGGACCGGGTTGTTCTTCGTACGGCGGGACAGCACCTGCATGACCCGCTCGATCTCCTTCTCGCGCCCGATGACCGGGTCGAGTTTGGACTCACGAGCGGCCTGGGTGAGGTTCCGGCCGAACTGGTCGAGGACCAGGGACGTGGAGGGGGTGCCCTCGGCAGGACCACCGGCGGTGGCGGTCTCCTTGCCCTGGTAGCCGGAGAGCAGCTGGATGACCTGCTGCCGCACCCGGTTCAGGTCTGCGCCCAGCTTGACCAGGACCTGGGCGGCGACGCCCTCGCCCTCACGGATCAGGCCGAGCAGGATGTGCTCCGTGCCGATGTAGTTGTGGCCCAGCTGAAGGGCCTCGCGGAGCGACAGCTCCAGGACCTTCTTGGCACGGGGGGTGAAGGGAATGTGGCCGGAGGGCGCCTGCTGGCCCTGGCCGATGATCTCCTCCACCTGCTGGCGGACCGCCTCGAGCGAAATCCCGAGGCTCTCCAGGGCCTTAGCGGCGACACCCTCACCCTCGTGGATCAGGCCCAGGAGGATGTGCTCGGTGCCGATGTAGTTGTGGTTGAGCATCCGGGCTTCTTCCTGAGCCAGGACGACAACCCGCCGCGCGCGGTCGGTGAACCTCTCGAACATCGTTAATCGCTCCTCAGAGCGGTCAGGCAGTGAGGGGACGCTCCCCTCGCTGTCCTTCCGCAGCTTAGTCCCGCAAGCGGGGACCGCTCATTCCAACTGCCGACACCGTCCTTGGCCTCCTGACCCCGAACGCCGACATCTGCTCCAACCTGATGGTGCGAGACGATGTTCCCGCAGGCCAGGCAGATACCCTCTCCCGCTGTACGCCGATGGCGAACGTGAGATGCCCAAGCCGTGCGTGTCGCCCCTCCCACTAGGGATGTCTTACCCGTAGGCACGGACAGTCCATGCCGTTCGCACCGGTTCCCTCCGCTACGGGCGAACATCCATGCCCGGCCGAACGCTCCGGCACGCCCCTTTTTCCGGAACTCTGTGCGTTCACGGAAACGCCCAGCGTAACTCCGGGGCACTTCCGGCGGTTGCTCCTTGCATGGTTCCCACCGTTCCTCTCCCCCGTCGGCCGTTCGATCCGGGTGTTCCGGTCGATCCGGTGCTGCATTGGTACGAGAACGAACTGGGCTGGGCAGGCGTGCCCGGGTCGCCGGTACGGCTGGTCACGGGGCTGCGCTTCGACGTCCTGGAGGTGCCGGCGGAGGCGGGGTTCGCGGCGCTGCGGCATCTGGGGCCCGCTTCTCCGGTGGCGTTGCACGGGGAGCGGATGCGGCTGCTGGTTGCCGCGGGAAGTGCGGAGGAGCTGCCGGGGCTGCTGGACTGGCTGGAGTGGGGGGCTCTGGCGCTGGATCTCACGGCGATCGGCGCGGGCGGAAGCATCGAAGCTCCCCCGCCGCCGGATCTCGGCGTCTCGGTATCGCCGGGCTTCGGGGCTCAGGCGTCGCCGGATCTCAGCGCCTCGCCGGTACGGGATCCGGGGGCGCCGGCGTCGCCGGGTGCCCGCGCTCCGCTGCCCTCCGCACCCGGGACCCTGCCCGAGGACCGGCCGCAAGCGGGCCGGCCGTCGGCCGGTCCGGAAACACAGAAGGGCCCGCGAGGGGCCGCCCGCTGGCTGCGACCCCCGGAGCCCGGCTGCGAGGTGGAGCCGGCATTGCCGACACTGTCGGCGCTGGGCGGCAGGGCCGTCGGCGGGGGCGTTGGGGGCGCCCCCGATCTCGTACGACTCGTGCAGACGATGGCGACGCACTGCCACCGGGTACGGCTGCGGCGCGCGTGCGCTCAGCCGTTGGCCTTCTCGTAAGCCTCGCGAATGGACGCGGGAACTCGGCCACGGTCGTTGACCTCGTAGCCGTTCTCCTTCGCCCAGGCGCGGATCTGCGCGGTGTCCTGGCTCCCACCGGAAGCGACACGGGCCTTTCCGCGTCCGCCCGAAGCACGACCTCCGGTACGACGACCACCCTTCACGTAGGCCTCGAGAAGGCCACGGAGCTTGTCCGCATTGGCGGTCGTGAGATCGATTTCGTACGTCTTGCCGTCCAGCGCGAACGTCACGGTCTCGTCCGCCTCGCCACCGTCGAGGTCGTCGACAAGAAGGACCTGAACCTTCTGTGCCACCGGATTTCCTTTCATCGATAACTTCAGGGCAAGGAGGGCCCGCGGCGTCCGCCGTTTCGCCGTCCCTTGTTATATGCAGTACTGCAGTACGTCGGAAAGCAAACCGCTTTTGCTGGAAAAACACAAACCCCTGGCAGAGACTCACTGGGGACTGCCCGCCCGGAAACGTGCGCGTTTCGGACATAGGGAACGTGGGCAACGCACTCCGCCGGAATAGCCGGCCGCGATCACAGATGCAGAAGCATCCGGCTGTTGCCCAAGGTGTTCGGTTTCACCCGTTCGAGACCGAGGAACTCCGCCACGCCCTCGTCATAGGAACGCAGGAGCTCGGCGTAGACATCGGTGTCGACGGGTGTCTCGCCGATCTCCACGAAGCCGTGCTTCGCGAAGAAGCCGACTTCGAAGGTCAGACAGAAAACCCGGCGAACGCCGAGCCAGCGAGCGGTCTGCAGCAACTTCTCCAGCAACTGATGACCGACGCCGAGGCCCTTGACCGCGGGGTTCACCGCGAGAGTGCGCACTTCCGCGAGGTCTTCCCACATCACGTGCAGGGCGCCGCAGCCGACCACCTCAGTACTTGAGCCGGCGCCGCGTTCCGCGACCCAGAACTCCTGGATGTCCTCGTAAAGAGTGACCGTGGCTTTGTCGAGCAGGATACGGCGGCGCACGTTCGCGTCAAGGAGTCCGCGTACGGCCGCGACATCGCTGGTCCTGGCCCGCCGGACGGTGATGGCTTTTGCGGTGACTTCGGGATGCTGTGCCGGAAGCTCCGAGGGAACCTCTGCGGGATGCTCTGCTGGCATGAGCGGACGCTATCGCCCGGAGCCGTCCCCGTCGGCGGCGGGGTTCTCCCCCGAGCGCTCGGGCGCCGGTGGCCTTTCGGCGGCTTCGGAAGCTTGTGGTTCGGGCCCTTGCACCATGCGTACGGCATCCCTGAGCGCAACCCGCTGTTCCTCGCTCATCATCCCGAAGAAGGCGACGAGAGCGGCTGCCGGGTTGTCGCTCTGCGACCAGGCGTCGTTCATCAGCGCCGCCGAGTAGGCCGCGCGCGTGGAGACCGCCTCATATCGATAGGCCCGGCCTTCCGCCTCCCGACGGACCCAGCCCTTCTGATGGAGATTGTCCAAAACGGTCATCACCGTGGTGTACGCGATGGACCGTTCCTGTTGAAGGTCTTCCAGGACTTCCCGAACGGTCACCGGGCGGTTCCACTTCCACACCCGCGTCATGACCGCGTCTTCGAGTTCTCCCAATGGGCGAGGCACAGTTCAGAACAATAGTGGGAGATGGCCAACAAAAAGGGCGTACGACTCGAAGAACGTATGAAACGTCCGAGTCGTACGCCGATGAGAGCGCGGTTCGATGCGGGGCCGCCGGGGGCCGAAGGGTGCGCGGCGGGACTCCGCGCGGGGCGGCGGGTGGCTCAGGCCCCGGTGTCCTTGGGGCCCGGGGCCTGGCGGGCACCCTCCACGCGCGCGAGGGCGGCGTCGACGACCGCGTCCTCCTTGGCCTTGTTGGCGCCGCCCTGGCTCTTCACGATCGTCACGATGAGCCCGACGAAGAACACGGCCATCACGACGGGGGGCACGAGCGCGGAGACATAGTCCATGCCTCCAGAGTAGCTAGCCCGCCGCGAGCTGTTGCGGGGGGTTCGCCGGAGGCGGTCCGGGCTTGCGCCTCGGCGGGAAGACCTCGCCCGGGGTGGGGACGGGCCGGTCCGGGCGCGGGGTCCCGGCCGGCGGCTGGGACTGCGGTTTCGGCTCGGGCTTCTTGTCGGGCTCGTCGGCGGCCCGGCCCCCGGGCAGGGCCAGCAGCCGGGTGCGGGACGAGGGGACCGAGGCGACCGCGCGACCGGCGAGGCGGGCGCGCACGTCCTGCTCGGCGAGGACCCGGCATCGGTCCAGCAGGGCGGCCGCGGTGGGGTTGCCGCGCAGCGCGCGGAGCGCGGCGAGATCGTCGGGGTTCGGCCGGTAGCCCGCCGCGAGGACCTCTTCCAGGAGGACGAGGTAGCCGGCGGCGGTACCCGGCAGCGCGGCCCGGTAGCGGGCGAGGTCGGCCAGCAGGAAGGCCCGGAGTCTGGCTCCCTCGCGGGCCGCATCGTCGACGGACTCGGCGAGGCGGAGGCAGTCCTGGACGTCCTCGGCCGAGGCGGTACTGGGGTGCAGGGCGAGGGCGAGGGCACGACGGAGCACGCGCAGCTCCTCCGCACCGAACGCCATGCCGCCGTGGGATCCGTAGGGCGTGGGCATGCGGCGACGATACGCGCTAATCAGACAAAATCCGCATAGCGGTCATAATGTGGCGCGTCCTGTTTCCGTCGATGCCGGAGGAATGTCGATGCCGGAGGAATGCGGAATCGCATCCCGGAAGCGGTACCGGCCCCGCCGGAGCCCGGCGTCGAAGGGCCCCGCGAACGCGTCGCCCTTCGACGCCGACTCCAAAAAGCACGCGGGGCGAAAGCATGGGCGCACCGTGTGCGGAACGCTCAGGTACGCCGCCCATGGGCGCACGGTTCGGGGAGCGCGATACGCGCCGCACGTGAAAACGCGCTCCGAGGGGGCGCGCACGGCGCCGGCCCTCGGAGCGCGCTCCGCGGAACTCACATGCGCGAGACGTTCCGCTCGTACACCAGGCGCAGCCCGATCAGCGTCAGCCACGGCTCGTGCTCGTCGATCACCGAGGACTCGCCGAGGACCATCGGAGCCAGCCCGCCCGTGGCGATGACGGTGACGTCCTCGGGGTCGTCCGCGAGCTCGCGCGCCATCCGGTTCACGACGCCGTCGACCTGGCCCGCGAACCCGTAGATGATGCCGGACTGCATCGCCTCGACGGTGTTCTTGCCGATCACCGCGCGCGGCCGGGCCACCTCGATCTTCCGCAGCTGCGCGCCCTTGACGCCGAGCGCCTCGACGGAGATCTCGATGCCGGGAGCGATGACGCCGCCGATGTACTCGCCCCGCGCGCTGACCGCGTCGAACGTGGTCGCCGTACCGAAGTCGACGACGATCGCCGGTCCGCCGTACAGCTCGACCGCCGCCACGGCGTTGATGATCCGGTCGGCGCCGACCTCCTTGGGGTTGTCCGTGAGGATCGGCACGCCCGTCTTGACGCCGGGCTCGACGAGGACGGCGGGGACATCGCCGTAGTAGCGCCGCGTCACCTCGCGCAGCTCGTGCAGCACGGACGGAACGGTGGCGCAGATCGCGATGCCGTCGATGCCGTCGCCGAGCTCCTCGCCGAGCAGCGGGTGCATGCCCATGAGGCCCTGGAGGAGCACGGCGAGTTCGTCGGCGGTCCGGCGCGCGTCGGTGGAGATGCGCCAGTGCTCGACGATCTCCGCCCCGTCGAAGAGGCCGAGGACCGTGTGGGTGTTGCCTACGTCGATGGTCAGCAGCATGGCCGGGGTTACTCCGCCGCTCGCAGATCGAGGCCGATGTCCAGGATCGGGGAGGAGTGCGTGAGCGCGCCCACGGCCAGGAAGTCGACGCCCGTCCTCGCGTACGCCCCGGCGTTTTCGATGGTGAGACGCCCGGACGCCTCCAGGAGGGCCCGGCCCTCGACCACGCCCACCGCCTCCTCGCACTCGAGGGGCGTGAAGTTGTCCAGCAGGATCAGGTCGGCGCCCGCGTCCACGACCTCGCGCAGCTGGTGCAGGGTGTCGACCTCGACCTCGACCGGGACCTCCGGGAACAGCTCACGTACGGCCTTGAAGGCCTGTGCCACGCCGCCGGCGGCGACCACGTGGTTGTCCTTGACCAGCGCGGCGTCGGAGAGCGACATGCGGTGGTTGACGCCGCCGCCGCAGCGCACCGCGAACTTCTCCAGGGAGCGCAGGCCCGGCGTCGTCTTGCGGGTGTCCCGCACACGGGCCTTGGTGCCCTCCAGGGCGTCCGCCCACGCGCGCGTGGCGGTCGCGATGCCGGACAGGCGGCACAGGAGGTTCAGCGCGCTGCGTTCGGCCGTCAGTAGGTCGCGGGTGCGCGTGGTGACGCTCAGCAGCTTCTGGCCGGCCTCGACGCGGTCGCCGTCGTCGACGTGCCGCTCGACCTCGAACTCGTGGGTGCAGACCACGGAGAGGACGGCCTCGGCGACCCGCAGACCCGCGACGACGCCCGCGTCCCGGGCGGTGAAGTCGGCGGTGGAGACGGCGTCCTCGGGGATGGTCGCGACCGTCGTCACGTCCACGCCGTGGTCGAGGTCCTCCTGGATCGCCACGTTCGCGATGTCCTCGACCTCCAGCGGGTCGAGACCGGCGTCGGCGAGGAGCTGGGCGAGAGCGGGATCGAGGCCGCACTCCAGGTACGCCTCGTCCATGTCGGCGCCGCAGCCGCAGCCGTCGCCGCAGCCGCCGCTCTGGGCGAGGGGAAGGTCGTGGGTGCTCACTTCGGTCACTGCTCCTGGGGACGGGACTGGGGCGCCGGGTGGGGCTGCCGGGACGTCGGGGGGAAGTCTGCGGTATCGGTGGTGCGAACGGCGAGGGTCCGGTCGGGATTCAGCCGTACGACGATGTGGCGGCGCCAGTCCGCGTCGTCCCGGTCGGCGTGGTCCTCGCGCCAGTGGCAGCCCCGGGTCTCCTCGCGCTGGCGGGCGGCGGCGACCAGGACGCGGGCCACGCACAGCAGGTTGGTGGCCTCCCAGGTGTCGACGCCGGGCTCGGAGGTCTTGCCGTTCTCGTCGAGGGCGTCCCGCGCGTCGGCGTGCAGCCGCTGGAGCTGGTCGGCCGCGGTCGCGAGGGAGTCGGCGGAGCGCAGCACACCGGCGCCCATGGTCATGATCCGCTGGATCGCGAACCGGGCCTCGGGGGCGAGCAGCGGGTGCGCGGGCCTCTCGGGGTGCGGGACGGGTTCGGGCAAGCGCGCGTGGAGACCGTCCTCGGCGTGGCTCGCCGCGATGTCGGCGGCGATGCGCTCGGCGTAGACCAGGCCTTCCAGCAGCGAGTTGGAGGCGAGCCGGTTGGCGCCGTGGACACCGGTGCAGGCGACCTCGCCGCACGCGTACAGGCCGGGGACCGTGGTGCGGCCCCGCGCGTCGGTCCGAACGCCTCCGGAGGCGTAGTGCGCGGCCGGGGCGACCGGGACGGGCTCGGTCACCGGGTCGATGCCGTGGGCGCGGCAGGCGGCGAGGATCGTCGGGAAGCGGTGCTCCCACATTTCGGCGCCGAAGTGCCGGGCGTCGAGGAACATGTGCTCGGCGTCCTGCTCCTGCATGCGGCGCGTGATGCCCTTGGCGACGATGTCCCGGGGCGCCAGCTCGGCCAGCTCGTGCTGGCCCACCATGAAGCGCACGCCGTCACCGTCGACCAGGTGGGCGCCCTCGCCGCGTACCGCCTCGGAGACCAGCGGCTGCTGGCCCTCCGCGTCCGGTCCGAGGAACAGCACGGTCGGGTGGAACTGTACGAATTCGAGGTCGGAGACCTCGGCGCCCGCGCGCAGGGCGAGGGCCACGCCGTCGCCGGTGGAGACCGACGGGTTGGTGGTGGCGGAATAGACCTGGCCCATGCCGCCGGTCGCGAGGACCACGGCGGGGGCGTGCACGGCGCCGACTCCGTCGTGCTGGCCCTCTCCCATGACGTGCAGGGTCACGCCCGCGGTGCGGCCGTCGGCGTCCGTGAGGAGGTCGAGGACGAGTGCGTTCTCGACCGTGCGCAGGCCACGGGCGCGGACCGCCTCGACGAGGGCCCGGGAGATCTCGGCGCCGGTCGCGTCGCCGCCGGCGTGTGCGATGCGGCGGCGGTGGTGGCCGCCCTCGCGGGTGAGTTCGAGTCGGCCCTCGGCGGACTCGTCGAAGTGCGCGCCGGTCGCGATGAGCCGGCGGACGGCGTCGGGGCCCTCGGTGACGAGGATGCGCACGGCCTCCTCGTCGCACAGGCCCGCGCCCGCGACCAGGGTGTCGTCCAGGTGCTGCTCGGGGGTGTCGCCCTCGCCGAGGGCCGCGGCGATGCCGCCCTGGGCCCAGCGCGTCGAGCCGTCGTCCAGGCGGGCCTTGGTGACGACGACGGTCCTCAGCCCGGCGGCCTCGCAGCGCAGGGCGGCGGTGAGTCCGGCGACGCCGGAGCCGACGACCACGACGTCCGCGGTGAGGGCCCAGCCGGGGGCGGGGGCGTGCAGGCGTATGCCGGTGCCAGTGGCTGTTCCTGAACCTGTGCCTTTACCGGTCACGAGGCGGCTCCGAAGGTGAGGGGGATGTTGTCGATCAGCCGGGTCGTCCCGACCCGGGCGGCGACGGCGAGGACCGCCTCGCCTGTGAAGTCGTCCGGGACCTCCGTGAAGTCGGAGGGGTCGACGAGGGCGAGATAGTCCAGGACCAGCGGCGGCCGCGTGCGGGCCGCCTCGTCGAGAACCAGCCGGGCGGCCGCGCGGACGCCGCCGGGCCCGCCGGGGACGGCCTTCGCGACGGCGTGCGCGTCCGCCGCGGCCCGGGACTCGCCTATGGCGCTGAGGGCCTCGGCACGCGCGCGTGTGGCGGGCACCTCACGGGCCCGCGCGCGCAGCGCCTCCTGTGCGGCGTGCCGGTCGCGGCCCGCGAACAGGGCCTGCGAGAGGGCGAGCGCGGTGCGCCGCTCCTCGGCCGAGAGGTAGCGGTTGCGGCTGGAGAGGGCGAGTCCGTCGTCCTCGCGCACGGTGGGAACGCCGGCGATCTCCACACCGAAGTTCAGGTCGCGTGCCATGCGCCGGATCAGGGCCAGCTGCTGGGCGTCCTTCTGTCCGAACAGCGCCACGTCGGGCCGGGTGAGGTGCAGCAGCTTGGCGACGACGGTGAGCATGCCGTCGAAGTGGCCGGGCCGCACGGAGCCCTCCAGGCGTTCGCCCATGGGTCCCGCGGAGATCCGGACCTGGGGCTCGCCGCCGGGGTAGACCTCGTCGACGGAGGGGGCGAACACGACGTCCGCGCCCGCCTGTTCGGCGATCTTCAGGTCGGCGTCGAGGGTGCGCGGGTAGCGGTCGAGGTCCTCGCCCTCGCCGAACTGGAGGGGGTTCACGAAGACGGTCACGACCACTTCGCCTCCGGCTCCCGCGATCTCGCGGGCGGTGCGGATCAAGGTGGCGTGGCCCTCGTGGAGGGCGCCCATGGTCATCACGACGGCTCGGCGGCCCGCGCGGGCCCGCGCGTGCAGTTCGTCGGCGGTGCGCAGCAGGGCGGTGGTCATCGGGTGTCTCCCTCGGTCCCCTGGGTCCCGTCCGTCCCGTTGGCGAGTACCCCCAGGAGGTCCTCGGCCAGTTCCGGCTTGAGCAGTCCGTGGGCGAGCGCGCGGTCGGCGGTCGCGCGGGCCATCGCGAGATAGCCGGCGACGGTCTGTGGGGCGTGCTCGCGCAGCTCGGCGATGTGCGCGGCGACCGTGCCCGCGTCCCCGCGCGCGACGGGGCCGGTCAGGGCCGCGTCGCCCGACCTGAGCGCGTTGTCCAGAGCGGCGCCGAGCAGGGGGCCCAGCATCCGGTCGGGGGCCTCCACGCCCGCGGTGCGCAGCAGCTCCATCGACTCGGCGACCAGGGTCACCAGGTGGTTGGCGCCGAGCGCGAGGGCCGCGTGGTAGAGCGGCCGGGACTCCTCGGCGATCCACTCGGGCTCGCCGCCCATCTCGATCACCAGGGCTTCGGCGGCAAGCCGCAGCGCTTCGGGGGCGGTGACGCCGAAGGAGCATCCGGCGAGCCGCTGGACGTCCACGGGGGTGCCCGTGAACGTCATCGCGGGGTGCAGGGCGAGCGGCAGAGCGCCCGCCCTGAGCGCCGGGTCGAGCACCCGCGTGCCGTACCGCCCCGAGGTGTGCACCAGCAGCTGGCCGGGCCGGACGGATCCTGTCTCGGCGAGCCCCTCGACGAGCCCGGGCAGGGCGTCGTCCGGGACGGTCAGCAGGACCAGGTCGGCGCGCTCCAGGACCTGCGCCGGGGACACCAGCGGTACGTCGGGCAGGAGCTGCGCGGCACGCCGCCGGGAGGCGTCGGAGACACCGGAGACGGCCACCGGGCGGTGTCCGGCGAGCTGGAGTGCCGCTGCGAGCGCGGGGCCGACACGGCCGGCGCCGACAACGCCGACGGTGAGCCGCGCGGGGCGGTCCTTGGGGTCTGGCTGTAGGGATGTACTCACTCGACGGCGGCCTTCCGTTCCAGTCCGCTCGGGGTACCGGACGATTTCTCGTCATGTTAACGCGATTGGTTCCAGGGCTGTTCGGCCGTCCACAGGCTGTGGGTTTCCACGGGCCGCGGGAACAGGATGTGCGCCGACCGTGTGACCGGGATTTCCACAGGTCACGGGCGCGCGGAAATCGGGGTGCCGGGCCGGGCGGGATCGGGACATCATCCTGGGATGAGCGATACGGCGGCAGAGACCGGGACGGAGCCTGCGGAGCAGGCCGGGGAGGAGACGGCGGAGCTGTCTCCCGAGGAGCGATTCGAGCGGCGCGCCGCGGCCTGGAAGGCGGCAGAACGAGTGCTGTGGCGGCCCAGCCACCAGCAGACGCTCCGCGAGCGCCTGACGTGGCTGAGCGAGGCGGCCGGCGGTGTGTACGACCTCGACGAGCGGGTCGACATGTACGGCGACGGCCTTGTCGAGGCTCTGGAGGAGCGGGTCGCCGCGCTGCTGGGCATGGAGGCGGCGGCCTTCTTCCCGACCGGCACCATGGCCCAGCAGGTCGCCCTGCGCTGCTGGGCGGGCCGCACCGGCGACAGCACCGTGGCCCTGCAGCCCCTCAATCACCCCGAAGTCCATGAGCGGCATGCCTTCAGCCAGGTCAGCGGCTTGCGTCCGGTGCACGTGACGGACGCGCCCCGGCTGCCGACCGCCGAGGAGGTGCGGGACTTCCCCGAGCCGTTCGGAGCGCTGCTGCTGGAGCTGCCTCTCCGGGACGCCGGTTTCGTCCTGCCCTCCTGGGAGGAGCTCACCGAGGTCGTGGAGGCCGCCCGGGAGCGCGACGCGGTGGTCCACTTCGACGGGGCCCGGCTGTGGGAGTGCACCCCGCACTTCGGCCGCCCTCTGGAGGAGATCGCGGGCCTCGCGGACAGCGTGTACGTGTCCTTCTACAAGTCGCTCGGCGGCTTCGGCGGTGCCGCTGTCGCGGGGCCGAGGACGCTCGTGGACGAGGCGAAGACCTGGCGGCACCGGTACGGCGGCATGATCATCCAGCAGTTCCCGACCGTTCTGTCCGCACTGATCGGCCTGGAGCGGGAGCTGCCCCGGCTGCCGGACTACGTCGCCCACGCGCGCGTGGTGGCCGGTGCCCTGCGCGAGGGCTTCACGGAGGCCGGGGTCCCCTGGGTCCGTGTCCACCCGGAGGAGCCGCACACCCACCAGTTCCAGATCTGGCTGCCGTACGAGCCGGACGTCCTCGGGGACGCGGCGCTGCGGCACACCGAGGAGACGAGGACGGGCCTCTTCGCGCAGGGCTGGAACCGGGGCGGCCCGGGGCTCGCGTACACCGAGGTCACGGTGGCCGGGCCGAGCCTGGAGTGGACGGCGGACGACGTGAAGGCAGCCGTCCGTGCCTTCGTGGAGCGGCTGCCGGACGGAAGCGCCGGATAGCTCGGCGGAGCGCATCGGCCGGGGCGGCCGGAGGCGGCGGGTACCTCAGCGGGCCGGGTGCCGACGAAGCCCGTGCAGCCACCGGCCCAGAGCGCCGCGTATCCGGCCGTGGGCCGGATGCCCGGCCACGACGGCCAGGAACCGCCGGTAGTCCCGCAGCTCCCGCGCGGTCTCCCAGTCGTGGGCGCCGGGGGCGGGAGGGGCCGCCT
Source organism: Streptomyces sp. NPDC002935 (assembly GCF_040611295.1). Classification (NCBI taxonomy): domain Bacteria; kingdom Bacillati; phylum Actinomycetota; class Actinomycetes; order Kitasatosporales; family Streptomycetaceae; genus Streptomyces; species Streptomyces sp. NPDC002935. Next base: position 54,585 of record NZ_JBEXNW010000033.1, on the reverse strand, counting down.
CCCCGTGCTGCGAGGCCCGGTAGGCGTCCAGGAGGTACTGCTGGGTGATGCTCATGACGGATCGCCTCTCGGGACGAGGGATGGGATCCGAAGGCCCCGCGCGGACTGCCCCGGTCGTCCCAGGTTGCGCCTGATCACAGCGTCTGTCGCCTCGATTGACGGCCGCCGTCAATCGACGGCGGCCGTTGTCGGTGCCGGGGTGCACCATGGGGACATGAGCGTGCACATCGACATCGGCGGGCTGCGGCCGGAGGGGATCGCCGTCGTGCCGTCACCGCTGGCCGAGCTGGGGATGGCGTTGCACGCGCTGGCGGAGCCCGGGCACCACCCCGGGCTGCAGGGCTGGGTGACCGGGGTGACCGCCCGGCTCGATCCCCATCTCGCGGACCGCATGTGCGAGGCGGACTTCCTGTGGCGTACGACGTTCTCGGACCTGTTCCTGGCGTGTGCGGGCGTCCCGGGCGGGGCCACGCTTCCCGGCGCGACGCTCGCCGAGGACCTGGACCTGCTGGACAAGCTCACGGACGAGCAGTTCGTGGACGCGGCCCTGGAGTTCACCTGCGCGCTGGCCTACGGCTCCGAGGGGCCGCACGCCCTCTCCGATCCCGAGGTGCGCCGGCGTGCCGTGGATCTCGCCGCCTCGCGCGGGCCGCAGCAGACGCGGTTCACCGAGCGGCTGCTGGTGGACCCGCCGGGCGTGCGGGCCTGGCTGAGGCAGTTCCTGATGGACTGCGACGATGCCTTCTTCGCCGAGACCTGGTCCCGGCTGCGCCACCCGCTCGCCGCGGAGGCCCGCCACAAGACGGATCTGCTCCGGCACAAGGGCCTGTCCGAGGCGCTGGCCTCGGTCTCCTCCGCCCTGTTTCTGGACGAGACGGCGGGGCGCATCACCGTCGACAAGCTGACCGAGGGCCGCACGGTCACGGCGGACGGCGGCCTGCTCCTCGTCCCCACCAGCCTGGGCCGCCCGCACCTGATGGTGCTGCACCGGTACCAGTGGCAGCCGGTGCTGCACTACCCGGTCAGCTCCCCCGAGCTCGCCGCCCCGCCCTCCGTCGAGCAGCTGACCCTGCGGATGACCGCCCTGTCCCACCCGGTCCGGATGCGCATCTGCCGTCATCTGGCACGGAGCGCGTACACCACCGGCGAGCTGGCCCAGGCGCACGGCATGACCGCGCCGGAGATATCCCGGCACCTGGGCGTGCTCAAGAAGGCGGGCCTGATCACCACCCGGCGCCGCGGGCGGTATGTGCTGCACCAGCTCGACGTCAGCGTGGTGGCCCGGCTGGGCAGCGACTTCCTGGAGGGCATCCTGCGCTAGGGCATCCCGCGCCAGGTCGTCGGTCGAGGCCGTCGTCAGTCGAGACCGTCGTCAGTCGAAGCGGATGTGGCGCGCGCTGGTCCACGCCCGCCGCAGGCGTCCTCGTACGGCCCCGTCCCGGTTCGGCGTCAGCGCCAGCCCCGCCAGGACGGCTATCCGGTCGGCGGTCTTGGCGACCGTCGTCTGGTCGGTCCACAGATGCTCGGCGAACTCCGGCTCACGCAGCCGCTCCAGGCAGTGGTCGAGCTGCCGCACGGCCCAGCTCTCGCGCCGCAGCGGGGCGTCCTTCCCGGCGACGTACCGCAGGAGGTGCCCGAAGCAGCGCTCGCGCAGCCGCGCCAGTACGGTCTCGCGCTCGGCCAGCAGCGTGAAGTGCCGTACGTCGTGGCCCAGTTCGCCCAGCCGTCCGACCGTCTCCGCGAAGTACACGGGGTTCGTGACCGTCATGGGGGCGACGACCACGCCGTCGTGCTTGCGGAGCGCGAGGTCGAGCACCTCCACCACGCCCTGCCGCCAGGACACCAAGTCCTGGAAATCGCCGCGGAGTTCCGGCGGAAGCATGCGGCGCAGGCCGAAACCGGCGTGTTCCGGATCGCAGACGACGCTGCCGGGCAGCCGGCGCCGGATCTCGTGTGCGGTCTGTGTCTTGCCGCCCCCGAAGGGGCCGTTGATCCACAGGAGCATGCGCAGACCCTAGTGGGCGCCGGTCACGCCCCGGTCACGTCCCCGGTCACGTCCCCGGCCGCCGGCCCGTGCGGCGGTGGTCGTCGGCGCGCACCGCAGCGCGGCGGAGCGCGGCGCCGTGCGTCAGCCGAGCCCGCCCGCCCGGACGATCCCGGTCTCGTAGGCGAGCACGACCACCTGGACCCGGTCACGCAGCCCCAGCTTGGTGAGGATGCGCCCGACGTGGGTCTTCACGGTGGCCTCCGAGAGGACGAGGCGGGCCGCGATCTCGCCGTTGGACAAGCCCTGCGCGACGAGGATCATGACCTCGCGCTCGCGGTCGGTGAGGCGCTCCAGCCCCTTGTGCCCGGGCTCCTTGCCGGCGTTGGGCAGCATCGGCGCGAAGCGGTCGAGCAGCCGCCGGGTGGTGGACGGCGCGACCACGGCGTCGCCGCTGTGCACGGAACGGATCGCGGCGAGCAGCTCACCCGGGGGCACGTCCTTGAGCATGAAGCCGGAGGCGCCCGCCTTCAGCCCGGAGAAGGCGTACTCGTCGAGGTCGAAGGTGGTGAGGATCAGCACCTTCGGCGGGTTCGGGTCCGAGCAGATGCGGCGGGTGGTCTCCACGCCGTCCAGCTTCGGCATGCGTACGTCCATCAGCACCACGTCGACCGCGGTGGCCCGCAGGACCTGGAGGGCCTCGACGCCGTCGCCCGCCTCGGCCACGACCTCCATGTCCGGCTGGGCGGCGAGCACCATCCGGAAGCCGGTGCGCAGCAGCACCTGGTCGTCGACGAGCATCACGCGGATCGCCATCGGGGTCCTTTCACTTCGTACGGTTGACATGTGTACAGGTGTCAGTGGGCCGCTTTGAGCGGCAGCAGGGCGCTGATGCGGAAGCCTCCACCTGGCCGCGGCCCCGCGTCCAGGGTCCCGCCGACCATGCCGACGCGCTCCCGCATACCGATCAGGCCGTGGCCCTGCCCGTCGGCGCCGCCCTCCTCGTACAGCTCGTGGGGCGCGCCCTTGCCGTCGTCCTCGACGAGCAGTCCGAGGCCGTCGTCGAAGTAGACCAGGCGGACGCTCGCACCCGCGTTCGGGCCCCCGTGCTTGCGGGTGTTGGTGAGCGCCTCCTGCACGATGCGGTACGCCGTCAGTTCCACGCCGCTGGGCAGGGGGCGCGGGGTGCCCTCCACCTTGAAGTCGACGGGGAGGCCGGAGGTGCGGCACTGCTCGATGAGGTCGTCGAGCTGCTCGACGTCGGGCTGCGGCACGTACTCGCCGCCCTCCTGGTGCTCGCCGGTGCGCAGGACGCCGAGCAGGCGGCGCATCTCGGCGAGGGCCTGCCGGCCGGTCCCCGAGATGGTCTCCAGCGCCTTCTTGGCCTGGTCCGGGGCGGTGTCCATGACGTACGCGGCGCCGTCGGCCTGGACCACCATCACCGAGACGTTGTGCGCGACGACGTCGTGCAGCTCGCGCGCGATCCGGGCGCGCTCGGCGGCGACGGCGACCTTGGCCTGTGCCTCGCGCTCCTTCTCCAGGCGGGCGGCCCGTTCCTCCAGCTGCGCGAGGTAGGCGCGGCGGGTGCGGATCGAGTCGCCGAGCACCCAGGCGAGCGCGAACGGAACCGTCTGGAAGATCGCTATGAGGACGCCGCCGAGACCGCCGGCCTCGTGCGCGGGCCAGCGCATCTGCGAGAGCGTGCCCGCGCACAGGCCGCCGATCAGCGCGAACCGGGAGGCCCAGCGGGCGCCGTCCGCCGCGACCGTGTAGATGATCACCAGCATCGCGAAGTCCTCGGGCGCCGACGGGACGTCCAGGACGAGCTGTGCGAGGCCTGCCGCCACGGCCAGGATCAGCATCTTCTCGGGCATACGGCGGCGCAGCGCGACGACCAGGCTCAGTACCACGGCGATCGGGAGCGCCGCGGCGACCGACCCCCGCTGGTCCGCGGCGCCGTTTACATTGCTGAGGCTCACGCCGGAGATCCCGAGCAGGGCGACGGCCCAGAAGCTGTCGACCCATGTCGGGTGCCTGCGGAGAAAATCATAGAGGCGCTGCACGTAACCCAGAGTAGGGAAGCGTGCAGTGTGCAGGGGTCAACCGGAGGATCGATCCGGGACCGCCCCTCGTACTCCCCAAGGTGGAGGCCGCCCGCTCCGGGACGCTTAGCCTGACCCCGTGAGACATGCGGCGGCGGGCGAATGGCGAGGGTGGCGCGAGGCGACGGAGGAAGCGCTGTACGGCCCCTCCGGCTTCTATCGCGCGCCCGAGGGACCCGCCGGACACTTCCGGACCTCGGTGCACGCGTCCCCGCTGTTCGCCGGAGCCGTGGCACGGCTGCTGTGCCGGGTCGACGCGGCGCTCGGCCGGCCGGACGCGCTGGACTTCGTCGACATGGCGGCCGGCCGGGGCGAGCTGGTGACCGGCGTCCTCGCCGCTCTCCCCGCCGACGTGGCCTCCCGCACGCGCGGCCACGCGGTCGAGCGCGCCGACCGCCCGGTCGGCCTCGATCACCGGATCGCCTGGCTCGGCGAGCCCCCGGAGGGGATCACCGGGCTGCTGTTCGCCAACGAGTGGCTGGACAACGTGCCCGTGGACGTCGCCGAGGTCGGCCCGGACGGGGTGCCGCGGCTCGTCCTCGTACGCGGCGACGGAACCGAACGCCTCGGGGAGGCCGTGACCGGGGCGGACGCGGAGTGGCTGCGGAACTGGTGGTGGCCGCCGGCCGGCACGCGGCTCTCCCGCACGCCCGCACCAGGGGCGCGGCCGGTCCGCACGCCCCCACTTGAAGCTCCGCCTCCACGAGGGGCGCGCACGTCTCCCGAAGAGCCCCCCGCGCCCGCCGAAGGCGCCCGTGCCGAGATCGGGCTGCCCCGGGACCTCGCCTGGGCGTCCGCCGTGTCCGCGCTCGACCGGGGTCTCGCCGTCGCCGTCGACTACGCGCACTTCGCGGGCGGACGGCCGCCCTTCGGGACGCTCACCGGTTTCCGGGAAGGACGCGAGACGGTTCCGGTGCCGGACGGGTCGTGCGACATCACCGCGCATGTGGCGCTCGACGCGTGCGCGGTGCCCGGAGGGCGCGTGGTGACCCAGCGCGCGGCGCTGCGCGCCCTGGGCGTGAGCGGCGCGCGCCCTCCGCTCGCACTGGCGTCCACGGACCCCGCCGCCTATGTGCGCGCCCTCGCGGGCGCCGGCGCGGCGGCGGAGCTCACGGCGCCGGGCGGCCTGGGCGACTTCGGCTGGCTGCTCCAGCCCGTCGGCCTCCCGGAACCGCTCCGGGACACCCAGGCCGCCGAGGACGCCCTCCTCCGCGGTGCCCTACTTGTCGATGTCCCCGACCACGAAGAACAGTGACCCGAGGATCGCCACCATGTCCGCGACCAGCGTCCCCGGCAGCAGTTCGGCGAGCGCCTGGATGTTGTTGTACGAGGCGGAGCGCAGCTTCAGCCGGTAGGGGGTCTTCTCGCCCTTGCTGACGAGGTAGTAGCCGTTGATGCCGAGAGGGTTCTCGGTCCACGCGTACGTATGCCCCTCGGGCGCCTTCAGGACCTTGGGCAGACGCTGGTTGATCGGCCCGGGCGGCAGCTCGGCGAGCCGGTCGAGGCAGGCGTCCGCGAGATCCAGGGAGACGTGCGTCTGCTCCAGGAGGCACTCGAAGCGGGCCAGGCAGTCGCCCTCCTGGCGGGTGACGACCTTCAGGGTGTCCTGGAGCTCGCCGTACGCGAGGTAGGGCTCGTCGCGGCGCAGGTCGAAGTCGACGCCGGAGGCGCGCGCGATGGGACCGCTCACGCCGTACGCGTGCACGGCCTCCGGCGCGAGGACGCCCACATCGCGCGTACGCCCCCGGAAGATCTCGTTGCCGAGCACCAGGTCGTCGTACACGCCCATCCGCGAGCGCAGCGCGGCGACACAGGCACGCGCGCGTGTGGCCCATCCGGCCGGGAGGTCCTCCTTGAGGCCGCCGACCCGGTTGAACATGTAGTGCATGCGCCCGCCGGAGATCTCCTCCATGACGTGCTGGAGTTCCTCGCGCTCGGTGAAGGCGTAGAAGATCGGGGTGATCCCGCCCAGCTCCAGGGGATAGGAGCCGAGGAACATCAGGTGGTTGAGGACGCGGTTGAGCTCCGCGAGGAGCGTGCGGGTCCACACCGCGCGCGGGGGGACCTCCATGCCGAGCATCCGCTCCACGGCGAGGACGACGCCGAGCTCGTTCGAGAAGGCTGACAGCCAGTCGTGGCGGTTGGCCAGCATGATGATCTGGCGGTAGTCGCGCGCCTCGAAGAGCTTCTCCGCGCCGCGGTGCATATAGCCGATGACCGGCTCCACGTGCTGGATCCGCTCGCCGTCGAGCACGAGCCGCAGCCGCAGCACGCCGTGGGTCGAGGGGTGCTGGGGGCCGATGTTGAGCACCATGTCGGTGCTCTCGGCAGCTCCGCCGATGCCGACCATGGTCTCCGTCGTAGGAGTCATGGACACAGTCTCTCGTACGTACGCTTGCTCCATGGAGACGGGGAGCACGCAGACCGCGGAGAACGCGATGCCGGAGCCTGTCTGGACCGGACTGCCCCCAGGGCTGCTGCGGATGCGACGGCTGTTGCTGGTGGTGTGGCTGGGACTCCTGACGATCGCCGTCGGGGTGCTCCTGGGACTGTTCGCCGGTCCGGGCTGGGCGGCCTTCGCCCTGCTGCCGCTCGCCCTGACCGTATGGGGCTGGCGCATGCTGGGGCGCAACTGGCGCTCCTGGCGGTACGCCGAGCGCGCGGACGACCTGCTGATCAGCCGGGGTGTGCTGTGGCGTGAGGAGACCGTGGTGCCGTACGGGCGCATGCAACTGGTCGAGGTGACCTCCGGGCCCGTCGAACGCCACTTCGGGCTCTCCAGCGTCCAGCTGCACACGGCCGCCGCGGCGACCGACGCGTGCATCCCGGGTCTCGACCCGGCCGAGGCCGAGCGGCTGCGGGACCGGCTGACCGAACTGGGCGAGGCACGATCGGCGGGACTGTGAGCACGGCTTCCCCGGACTCCTCGGGATCCATGGGGAACACCCCTGCCGCGCCCCTCGGTCCGGCCGGTACGACGGTCCCGCCGGGCGACGACGATTCCGTACGGGAGGAAAAGCCGCTGTTCGAGCGGCGGTTGCACCCCGTCACCCCGTTCCGGCGCGCCTGGGCGCCGGTCGCCGTGCTGGCCGGCTGGGCCGTCCACGACCCCAACCAGGCGCAGGAGCAGCTGACCCGGCTCACCACGACGGCGCTGCTCGTCGGGCTCGCCGTGATCGTCCCGGGCGCCGCCCTCTACGGCTTCCTGAGCTGGTGGTTCACCCACTTCGCGGTGACCGACACCGAACTGCGCATCCGTACCGGCCTGTTGTTCCGCCGCACCGCGCACATCCGGCTCGAACGGCTCCAGGCCGTCGACATCACCCAGCCGCTGCTGGCCCGCGTCGCGGGCGTCGCCAAGCTCAAGCTCGATGTCGTCGGCGCGGACAAGAAGGACGAGCTCGCGTACCTGGGCGAGGGCGAGGCCCGGATGCTGCGCGCCGAACTCCTCGCCCGCGCCGCCGGTTTCGCGCCCGAGTCCGCCCACGAGGTCGGCGAGGCCCCGGTGCGGCGGCTGCTGCACGTCCCGCCCGCCGTCCTCGCCGTCTCCCTGGTGCTCACCGGAGCCACCTGGGGATCCCTGGCCGCCGCGCTCGTCGTCCCCCCGCTGCTGTGGTTCGCGACGCACAGCGTGTGGACCGTCCTCGCGACCGGAGTGCCGCTGCTCGGCGCGGCGGGCGCGAGCAGCGTCGGACGGTTCGTCGGCGAGTACGACTGGACGGTGGGCGAGTCGCCCGACGGACTCCGCATCGACCACGGGCTCCTGGACCGTACGCACGAGACGGTGCCGCCCGGACGGGTGCAGACCGTACGGATCGTCGAACCCCTGCTGTGGCGGCGGCGCGGGTGGGTGCGTGTCGAGCTGGACGTGGCCGGGTCGTCGAACTCGGTCCTCGTGCCCGTCGCTCCGCGCGAGGTCGCCGAGGCCGTGATCGCCGCGGTGCTGCCCGGGGTGATCGTTCCGGCATCCCTGGACCGGCCGCCGCGGCGGGCCGGCTGGTGCGTGCCGTTCTGGTGGCGCGGGTACGGACTCACCGTCACCGACACCGTCTTCGTGGCGCGCCACGGACTGCTGCGGCGCAGCCTCTCCCTCGTTCCGCACGCGAAGGCACAGAGCGTACGGCTGACGCAGGGGCCGTGGGAGCGCCTCAAGGGGCTCGCCGACGTCCATATCGACACCGGCGCGGGCAAGACCGTGACGGCGCGGCTGCGGGATGCCGTGGAGGCGACCGAGCTCCTCCAGGCCCAGGCGGACCGGTCCCGCACGGGGCGGCGGGAAGCCCGGCCGGACCGCTGGATGGCCTGAGGGCGCGCACAGAAGGAGTGAGGGCAGTGGCGCGATGCCACTGCACTCACTCCGTGGTGCCTGCTCGGGAGGCGGGCGGCTCAGGAAGCCGCGCTCCGCAGCCCCGCCATGTCGATGTGCTCGGTCTCGTCGTGCGCGGTCAGGTCGATGACCTGGCGGCCGCGCGAACCCTCGCTCGCGGGCTTGAACCCGGACTCGGCCTCGGCCTTGTGCAGGGCGAGCGCCTCCTGGCCGACCACGTCGGCCAGGTCCTCGTTCTGTACGGCCTCCATCGCGGCGGCGTCGGACGACTCCTTCTGCGTACCGAAGAAGTCGAACCCGCCCTCGACCGAGGGGCGTCGCACCGACGTGGTGGCCGGGACGACAGCCACCGCCGTCGGCACGGTGAAGTGCCCGGACCGCTGGGAGGGCTTGGCGGGATGCGACGCCCGCGCCGACAGAGCCACCTCGGCCCCGGGCGACGTGGCGGCCGTGCCAGACGTGGCGGACTGCGACGGCTCGGCCTCGGCGGCCGCGCGCTGGTGCTCGCCGACCGCCTCGGGCTTCCCCTGCGCCCCACCCGCCTCCGCGACGGCGTCCGAGGACGGACCCGCCTCATCGGCCGGAGCGCCCTTCGGGGACTCGCCGTTCACGGCCGTGTTCCTCGCCGCGACCGCGGACTTCCGCGTCGCCGCGCTCTTCTTCGCCGCCGCGTCCCTCTTGACGGCCGCGTCCAGCGCGGACTCGCGGTGCTCGGGCACACCGTTCAGGGGCTTGGCCGTCGCCGAACCCGCGTCGGCGTCGGGGGCGCCGTCCGGAACGGCGGCGGAGTCGGGGTCCGTATCGGGGTCCGTGTCGGGGAGCGCCAGGGCCACGGACGACGAGACCACGACGCCCTTGACACTCTCCGCCTCCCGAGGGCCACCCGCTATCCGGCTCAGCGCCGCACCGGCCCGCAGGAAGAGCGACGACCCGGTCGGCGAGAACACCTCGGGGGACTCGTCCGCCTCGGCACCGGCCTCCGCCTTCGCCTCCGCGTCCGCATCCGTGGAAACCGTGTCGTCGTCGGGCGCGATGAAGGCCTCGACGGCGTCGACGGCGTCCGTCCCGCTCCCGGACACCGCGCCCTCGGGTTCCTCGGACGTCTCGGACTCCTCCGGCTCCTCGGACGACCCGACCGTCCCGGGCTCGTCCGGCGAATCCACCGCGTCGGAGGAGTCCTCCGCGCCCGGGGATTCCGGCGTGTCCGGGGAATCCGGCATGTCCGGGGAATCCGGAGTCGTCACCTCGTCCGGAGTCGTCACCTCGTCCGGAGCCGTGCGCGCGGCCGGCAGGGCGGGCGTGGGCACCGACGCCTCTATCGCGAGCTGCCGACGGCCCTCCAGGGCCGTCGCCCGCTCCGTCTCCGCCGTGGCGTACCGCCGAAGCAGCGCCGCGTGCTCGTTGCGCAGGCCGGCCAGCTCGGTGCGCTTGGCGCGCAGCTTCTGCTCCAGCTTGACGCGCAGCTCGCGCGACTCGTCGAGGTCGGTCTCCAGTTCGGCGACGCGCTCCTCGTGACGCCACTCGTCGCTCGCCCGCGCGCGCGTGAGGTCGGCGACGCGTTTACCGGCCGCGGTGTCCCAGCGGCGCATGACGACCGCACCGGCGACCGCCGTCACCGCGGCACCCGCGGCCAGGACACGGAGCACGAAGGCCTCCGTGAACAGCCAGGGCCCTACGGCACAGACGAGCGACACGCCGGCGATCGCCGAAGGAGGCAGCACCCTGTGCAAGGGCGGGGAATGGCGGTGGCGTCCACGTGGCATGGCCAGAAACTTACCGCGCGTAGGCGAATCTTGGTGCCCCGCCCGGTAAAAACACAGTCACCCCGGAACCTTTGTCCCGTACCAGCCGTCGGCAGGGCACACCTCTTGTCCCACAAGGCCCGTCCCGCCCCCCGGCCACCCCCGCTCCTCGATCGATTCCGCCGGCTCCGGACGGTTCACCGAATCGGAATGCTCGGGGCGCGACATTTCTCCGAGGGACGGCATTCTTCTCCGTGCCGGGCACCGAACGGCTCGCGTCAGCGGTCGCTCAGCCGGCCGCTCATCCACTGCAGCGTCGCCGGGATCTCCCGCCGCCACGTGTTGAAGTTGTGGCCGCCGCTGTCGAGGATGATCGACGAGATCCTGGTGCGCCCGTTGGACTTCACGAGGTCTATGAAGTCCAGCGTCTCCTTGTAGTTGGATTCACCCGCCCTGCTGCTGCTGACGAGGAGTGAGGTGTCGGGCGCGGGCTTGTTCTTGAGGTACCAGCGCAGGTCCGCGCTGTCGCGCAGCGCCTTGTCGCCGCGGAAGAGGTCTCCCGTCGTACGGTCGACCGGCGCCTTGTAGTACGGCGACAGGCCCGCGCCGGCGGCGTACACCTCGGGGTGGTGGACGGCCAGCTTCAGCGCGCAGTAGCCGCCGGTCGAGTCGCCGACGATGCCCCAGCTCCCGGGCTTCCTGCCCACTCTGTAGTGGGCCGATACGGCGTCGGGGAGATCCTCGGCGAAGAAGGACTCGGTCCGCGGACCACCGGGGATGTCCACGCACTCGGTGTCCCGCGGGGGCGCGACGGTCGGCCGCAGCATGACCAGGATCATCGGCTGGATCTTGCCGTTCTTGGCCAGCCGGTTAGCCGTCTGCGGAAAGTGCAGGGCCTTGATGAGCGCCTCGGCCGTGCCGGGATAGCCGGTCAGCACCGTGACGGCCGGGAACGTACGGGTGCGGTACCGCGGCTGGAAGTACTCCGGCGGCAGGTAGACGTACGCCGGTGTGGCGATACGCGTCGTACGGCCCACGATGTCAATCTTCTGGATCTGGCCACCGGTCCGCGGCCGGGACCCGCCCGAGACGGCCACCTGCTGGGTGTCCACCACCTGGAGAGGGCCGCCGCCCGGACCGCCCGCGCCGTTGTGGTCGACGACCACGCCCTCGCCCTTCTCCCGGCCGAGGAGGTCCGCCCAGCTGGCGTAGAACCCGAACGCCTGGTTGGCGGACAGTCCGATCGACGCGAACAGCGTCACCTGGGTGGCCAGCAGCAGCCCCACGCGTCCGCTGACGGACCACCAGCCGCGCCGGGCCAACCGGGGCCACCACCAGACCGTGCCGACGAACAGCAGCACGGCGAGTAGGACCGCCACCACCAGCACCTTGTTGCTCGTGAGACCCATGAGCTGTTCCCGCCTGCGCTTTCCGCCCGGGCCCGCCCCACCCTTTCGCGAGGCCTTGCCCTGGACTTTCCTTGCCCTTTGAACCGGCTTTCCGGAGAGGAGTGAACCTGTCTCCCCAAGACACCGTCCTAGAGGGCGCAATGTCGCCGGATGCCGGATTGGCACCGGGTTCAAGGTCTCTCGCAGAACCACGGGATGCGATGTCTGTCAGGATAGATGGGGAAATGTCGGGTGGGGTTCCGAGCCGAACAGGCCGAACGCGGCGCATATTCCGCGGTCCGAGCCCGGAGGCCGTCCCCGCCCTGATCGCCAGGGCCTGCACGCTCGTGGGTCTCCTGGACATCGCCGCGGGCGTCTTCCCGCGCTTCCGTCACAGCCGTATGCACGCCCTGGCCGAGGTGCTGCCCGGCTCGTTCGGCCCGTTCGCCGCGGCCCTGTCGCTCAGCGTCGGAGTGCTTCTGCTGCTGCTCGCCCACGGACTGCGCCGCCGCAAACGGCGGGCCTGGCGCGCCGCGGTGCTGCTGCTCCCGGTGGGCGCCGCCGCGCAGTTCGCGTACCGCCACTCGGTGATCGGCGTCGTCATCTCGGCCGCGCTGCTCGCACCGCTGCTGCGCCACCGCGACGAGTTCACGGCCCTGCCCGATCCACGCAGCCGCTGGCGCGCGCTCGCCAACTTCGTTCTCATGGGCGCCGGTTCCCTCGTCCTCGGACTCGTCATCGTCAGCGTCCACGAGAACCGCATGATCGGCGACCCGAGCCTGGCCGACCGCATTACCCATGTCCTGTACGGCCTGGTCGGCTTCGAAGGCCCCGTCGACTACGCGGGCCCCACCTCCTGGACGGTCGCGTTCTCGCTCGGCGCGCTCGGCTGGCTGACCGCCGTCACCACCGTGTACCTCGCCTTCCGCCCCGAACACCCCGCCGCCCGCCTCACCGAGAACGACGAGGCCCGGCTGCGCGTCCTGCTGGACAGGCACGGCGGCCGCGACTCCCTCGGCCACTTCGCGCTCCGCCGCGACAAGGCGGTCGTCTTCTCCCCCAGCGGCAAGGCGGCGGTGACCTACCGGGTCGTCTCCGGAGTGATGCTCGCCAGCGGCGACCCCATCGGCGACGTGGAGGCCTGGCCCGGCGCCATCGAGCGCTTCATGGACGAGGCCAGGGCGCACTCCTGGACGCCCGCCGTCATGGGCTGCTCCGAGACCGGCGGCGAGGTGTGGACCCGCGAAACCGGCCTCGACGCCCTCGAACTGGGGGACGAGGCGGTGGTGGATGTCGCGGATTTCTCCCTGTGCGGGCGCGCGATGCGGAACGTCCGCCAGATGGTGAAGCGCATCGAACGGGCTGGATACGAGACCCGGGTACGGCGCATCCGTGACCTCGGCGAGGGCGAACTGGACCGGATACGGCGCGCCGCGGAGGACTGGCGCGGCACCGACACCGAACGCGGCTTCTCCATGGCGCTCGGCCGCATCGGCGACCCGTCCGACGGGAACTGCCTGATCGCCACGGCGCACAAGACGGACGACCCGCCGGGCCCGTACGGCGACCTGAAGGCCGTCCTGCACTTCGTCCCATGGGGCACCGACGGTGTGTCGCTCGACCTCATGCGCCGCGACCGCGCGGCCGACCCCGGCATGAACGAACTCCTCATCGTGGCGGCGCTCCAGGCGTCGCCCCGCCTCGGCATCGACCGGATCTCGCTCAACTTCGCGATGTTCCGCGCGGCGCTCGCCCGCGGCGAGAAGATCGGTGCCGGACCCGTGCTGCGCGCCTGGCGCGGACTGCTGGTCTTCCTGTCCCGCTGGTTCCAGATCGAGTCGCTGTACAAGTTCAACGCCAAGTTCCGCCCGCGCTGGGAGCCGCGCTTCGTCGTCTACGCCTCCCCGCGCGACCTCCCCCGCATCGGCTTCGCCGCCATGCAGGCCGAGGGCTTCGTGAACCTCGCCCTGCCCCGGGTACTGCGCCGCCGCGCACCGGCCCCGCGTCCCTGCACACACGCGGTCGCGGAGCGAGGGGTCAGGGCGGCCTAGCCGACGAGCCGGGCGGCGCCCCACGAGGGGACCCGCCCGCCCGGCCGACACGGACCTGCCGGCACAGGGCCGGCCGACACAGGCGGCGGGCGGGAAACGGGCCGCGCGGCGTCCGAGGGCCCGGCGGGGGACAACCCGCACCCGCCTCCGGGAACCACTGACACCGGCAGGGGGCGATGAGGCCCCCCGCGGGAGGCCTAGGCTGGACGTATGACTATTGAGCGCGGGCGCGGCCGAGTCGCGGGACTGCCGACCTGGGACCGCTGCGCGGTCATGGGGGTCGTGAACGTCACCCCCGATTCCTTCTCCGACGGCGGCCGCTGGTTCGACACGACGGCCGCGGTCAAGCACGGCCTCGGCCTGGTCGCCGAGGGCGCCGACCTCGTGGACGTGGGCGGCGAGTCCACCCGCCCCGGAGCCACCCGCGTCGACGAGGCGGAGGAACTCAAGCGCGTCATCCCCGTCGTCCGCGGCCTCGCCTCCGAGGGCGTCACCGTCTCCGTGGACACCATGCGCGCCTCCGTCGCCGAGCAGTCCCTGGCCGCGGGCGCCGCCCTCGTCAACGACGTCAGCGGCGGTCTCGCCGACCCCGCGATGATCCCGGCCGTCGCGGCCGCGGGCGCCCCCTTCGTGGTCATGCACTGGCGCGGCTTCCTGGCAGGCGGAAACGTCCGGGGGACGTACGAGAACGTGGTCTCCGAAGTCCTCGACGAACTGCACGCACGCGTGGAGGCCGTTCTGGCGGGCGGCATCGCCCCCGACCGCGTCGTCGTCGACCCCGGGCTCGGCTTCTCCAAGGACCCCGAGCACGACCTGGCCCTCCTCGCCCACCTCGACCGCCTCCGCGCCCTCGGACACCCTCTGCTGGTCGCCGCCTCCCGCAAGCGTTTCCTCGGCCGTGTCCTGGCCGGCCCCGAGGGCGCCCCGCCGCCCGCGCGCGAGCGCGACGCCGCCACCGCCGCCGTCTCGGCGATCGCCGCCCAGCAGGGCGCCTGGGCGGTCCGCGTGCACGAGGTACGGGCCACCGCCGACGCCGTACGGGTCGCACGCGCCGTCGAGGGTGCCCGGACCGGCGGGGCATCGGCCGCCGCCGGTGGTCCGGCCGCAGAGGGAGCCCGGTGAGCACACCGCGTACCGACGTCGAGCAGGTCGAACTGGCCAACACCGCGTTCTACGAGGCGATGGAACGCGGTGACTTCGAGGAGCTGTCCTCGCTGTGGCTGGCCCCGCTGGACACCTCCGACGACGACTTCGAGGGCGAGGGCGCGATCGTCTCCTGCGTCCACCCCGGCTGGCCCGTCCTCAACGGCCGCGGCGAGGTCCTCCGCTCCTACGCGCTGATCATGGCGAACACGGAGTACATCCAGTTCTTCCTCACCGACGTGCGCGTCTCCGTCTCCGGCGACACGGCCCTGGTCACCTGCACCGAGAACATCCTCAGCGGTGGTCCCGCCCCCGACGACGGCGACGAGCTCGGCCCGCTCGTCGGCCAGCTGGTCGTCGCCACGAACGTGTTCCGCCGTACCGCCGACGGCTGGAAGATCTGGTCCCACCACGCCTCCCCCGTGCTGGCCGAGTCCGGCGAGGAAGAGGACGAGGACACCGCCGGTTGAGTGGGTGTACGGCCCGCAGGGACCAAGGGGTGGTTGGAATCACCGGCCCGGGGTAGGTGCGGCTACCAACCCGTGAGCCGCCGTGTTCCCCAGGGGAAACGCCCGGTGAAGCCTCGTGGCCTTCGCCCGGACGCCGTGCCCGTGGGCGAGCGATGTCAGTGCCCGCAGGTAGATTCGTTCGAGGCCGGTGTGCCGACCGCATTCGGTGCATGACGGCCGTTACCGACGATTGCAGGAGTGATTCGCGTGGATCGTGTCGCGCTGCGCGGCCTCAAGGCCCGCGGGCACCACGGCGTATTCCAGAAGGAACGCGAGGAGGGCCAGACCTTCATCGTGGATCTGACGCTGGGCCTGGACACCCGGCCGGCCGCGGCCGACGACGACCTGGCGAAGACCGTGCACTACGGCATCGTGGCGGAAGAGGTCGTCGCCGTCGTCGAGGGCGAGCCCGTCGATCTCATCGAGACGCTTGCCGAGCGCATCGCCCAGACGTGTCTCAAGCACAACGGCGTCCAGGAGGTCGAGGTCTGCGTCCACAAACCGGACGCGCCGATCACGGTCCCCTTCGACGACGTGACCGTCACGATCATCCGGAGCCGAGTATGACCGCGTTCTTCACCGAGGGTCAGAGCGACCCGACCGTCCAGCCGGTGCCCGCCTCCGTGGTCGAGCAGGTGGACGCCGCCGACACGACGCTGTCCAACCCCAGACTCGCGGTGATCTCCCTCGGTTCGAACCTGGGCAACCGCCTGGAGACGCTCCAGGGCGCCATCGACGCCCTGGAGGACACTCCCGGCGTCCGGATCAAAGCGGTCTCCCCCGTCTACGAGACGGAGCCGTGGGGCGTCGAACCGGGCAGCCAGCCGTCGTACTTCAACGCGGTCGTGATGCTCAGGACCACCCTCCCCCCGTCCTCGCTCCTGGAGCGGGCGCACGCGGTCGAGGAGGCATTCCACCGTGTACGGGACGAGCGCTGGGGCCCGCGCACGATCGACGTGGACATCGTGGCCTACGCCGATGTCGTCTCCGACGACCCGGTGCTGACCCTCCCTCACCCGCGCGCCCACGAGCGGGCCTTCGTCCTCGCCCCCTGGCACGACGTGGATCCCGACGCACAGCTCCCCGGCCGCGGCGCCGTCGCCCAGCTCCTCGCCACCCTCACCCGGGACGGTGTCGCTGCCCGCGCCGACCTGGAACTCCGGCTGCCCGAGTAGTCGTTAAGGTCAAGACGACCACAGGCCGGCCGGCCCGACACAGGGCCCGGCCACAGGCGGGCTACCGAAGGGGCATCGTGAAAGAGCTGCGTATCAGGACACTGGCCGCCGTGTTCTTGGTGGCCGGAGTGCTGTCCTGGGCGGGCGCCCGCCTGTGGAACGCATTGGGCACGCTGCCCCGGGTCCCGCTGGCCGCCCCCATCGTCCTCGCCCTCATCGCGATCGTCCTCCTCGCGACGGCCCTCTCGCTGCGCTCCCGCCTCAAGGCGCAGCGCGAGCGCCGCCCCGGCGCCAAGGGCGTCGATCCGCTGATGGCAGCCCGCGCGGTCGTCTTCGGTCAGGCGAGCGCCCTGGTGGCCGCCCTGGTGGCGGGCATGTACGGCGGCACCGGCGTCTTCCTCCTGGGATCGCTGGAGGACCCCGCCCGCCGCGACCAGGCCATCTACGCCGGCCTGTCCGTCATCGCCGGAATCGGCGTGATAGCGGCCGCCTTCTTCCTGGAACACGTCTGCAAGCTCCCGGAGGACGACGACGAACACCACGGCGGGGCCGCTCCGGTGGCGTAACCCCGCAGCGGCCCGGGCCGGCGTGCTTCCCGGGCTAGCGGGCCATGATGAGGCTCATCGCCTCGTTGCGCGTCGCGGCGTCCCGCAGCTGTCCGCGGACCGCCGACGTGATGGTCTTCGCGCCCGGCTTGCGGATGCCGCGCATGGACATGCACATGTGCTCGCACTCGACGACCACGATCACGCCGCGCGGCTCCAGGATCTCCATCAGGGAGTCGGCGATCTGTGTCGTCAGCCGCTCCTGCACCTGGGGGCGCCGGGCAAAGACGTCGACGAGGCGGGCCAGCTTGGACAGGCCGGTGATCTTGCCGCTGGTCGCCGGGATGTAGCCGACGTGCGCGACTCCCCGGAACGGGACCAGGTGATGTTCACACGTGCTGAAGACCTCGATGTCCTTCACCAGGACCATCTCGTCGTGGCCCAGGTCGAACGTCGTCGTCAGCACGTCCTCCGGCTGCTGCCACAGGCCCGCGAATATCTCCTTGTACGCCCGCGCCACCCGCCCCGGCGTCTCCCGCAGGCCCTCGCGATCCGGGTCCTCGCCGACTGCGATCAGGAGCTCGCGTACGGCGTTCTCGGCACGCTTCTCGTCGAACTCGCCGATCACGCCCTCGCCGTCCAGCGTCACGGGGTCGGTCATCTGGTCCTCGTTCCTGTGCATCCTGCGCGTGCCTCGACGCGTCCAAAAGCTGCGGGCACACGAAAATGCCGCGCCCCCCAGGCTAGAACCTGGGGGGCGCGGCATCCATTCCGGGCCTGGTGAGGCCGCCGGGAGCCGAGCGATGTCAGCTCTCGGTGCGGTCCTCCGGGGCCGCCTCCGTCGCCGGGACGGACTCCGTCGCGGCGGCGATGGCCGCCGCCGAGCCGTTCGCCCCGTTCGTCAGTGACAGCTCCTTGGGGGAGAGCACCGGCGGGCGGGTGGACGGCGTGCGACGGGAGGAGCCGGTCCACGCGGGGCGGGCCGGGCGCTTGACGATGGGAGCGAAGACCTCGGCGATCTGCTCCTTGCTCAGCGTCTCCTTCTCCAGCAGCTGGAGCACCAGCGCGTCGAGTACGTCGCGGTTCTCGACCAGGATTTCCCAGGCCTCGTTGTGCGCGTTCTCGATGAGCTTCTTGACCTCTTCGTCGACGAGCGCGGCGACCTCTTCCGAGTAGTCGCGCGGGTGCGACATCTCCCGGCCCAGGAAGGGCTCGGTGTTGTCGCCGCCGAACTTGATCGCGCCGAGACGCTCGGTCATGCCGTACTGCGTGACCATCGCGCGAGCGGTGGCCGTGGCCTTCTCGATGTCGTTCGCGGCGCCGGTGGTCGGGTCGTGGAAGACGAGCTCCTCGGCCGCGCGGCCGCCCAGCATGTACGCGAGCTGGTCCAGCATCTCGTTGCGCGTCGTGGAGTACCTGTCCTCGTCCGGCAGGACCATCGTGTAGCCGAGAGCACGGCCTCGCGAGAGGATCGTGATCTTGTGGACCGGGTCGGAGTTCGGGGAAGCCGCCGCGACCAGGGCGTGGCCGCCCTCGTGGTACGCGGTGATCTTCTTTTCCTTGTCCGACATGATCCGGGTCCGCTTCTGCGGGCCCGCGACCACACGGTCGATCGCCTCGTCGAGCATGTCGTTGTCGATCAGCTTCCCGTTGTTGCGCGCGGTGAGCAGCGCAGCCTCGTTCAGCACGTTCGACAGGTCCGCGCCCGTGAAGCCCGGCGTGCGCCGGGCGACCGCCGACAGGTCGACGCCCGGGGCGACCGGCTTGCCCTTCTGGTGAACCTTGAGGATCTCCAGACGGCCCTGCATGTCCGGGCGGTCGACCGCGATCTGGCGGTCGAAGCGGCCGGGGCGCAGGAGGGCCGGGTCGAGGATGTCGGGCCGGTTCGTGGCGGCGATCAGGATGACGCCGCCCTTCACGTCGAAGCCGTCCATCTCGACGAGCAGCTGGTTGAGGGTCTGCTCGCGCTCGTCGTGACCGCCGCCGAGGCCGGCGCCGCGATGACGGCCGACCGCGTCGATCTCGTCGACGAAGACGATCGCCGGAGCGTTCGCCTTGGCCTGCTCGAACAGGTCACGGACTCGGGAGGCACCGACACCGACGAACATCTCGACGAAGTCGGAACCGGAGATCGAGTAGAAGGGAACGCCGGCCTCGCCCGCGACAGCACGTGCGAGCAGCGTCTTGCCCGTACCAGGAGGCCCGTAGAGCAGAACGCCCTTGGGGATCTTCGCTCCGACGGCCTGGAACTTCGCCGGCTCCTGGAGGAACTCCTTGATCTCGTGGAGCTCTTCGACCGCCTCGTCCGAGCCCGCGACGTCCGCGAAGGTCGTCTTCGGGGTGTCCTTGGTGATGAGCTTGGCCTTGGACTTCCCGAAGTTCATGACTCGGGAGCCGCCGCCCTGCATCTGGTTCATCAGGAACAGGAAGACGACGACGATGAGGACGAAGGGAAGCAGAGACAGCAGGATGCCCACGAAGGGGTTCTGCTTGGACGGAGCGACGGTGTAGCCGTCCGGGATCTGCTTGTTCTCGTACTTGTTCTGGAGTGTGTTGGCCAGGGTCACGCCCTGGTCGCCGATGTAACTCGCCTGGATCTTCGAGCTGCCGTCAACCTTCTCGCCGTCCTTCAGCGAGACCTTGATGACCTGCTCGTCGCCAGTGGTGATCTTGGCCGACTCGACCTGGTTGTCGTTGATCGCCTTGACGACCTGGCCGGTGTCCACCGTCTTGTAGCCGCCGGACGAACCGACGACCTGCATCAACACGACCACGGCAAGGACGGCCAGCACGATCCACATGACCGGCCCACGGAAGTATCGCTTCACGTCCATCCATACGGAGCGGTGTCGCCCCGTCCCTCCTGCCATAGTGAGTTTGATAAAGACTGTTCTTCGGACGGTACCCCAGCATTGTCACCCGAAGCCGCAGGGGACTGCTGGCAATCCCGTCCACGCATGCTCCAACGGCGCGAAACCCGCTGGGGTTCCCGAACGTCCTACAAGGACTGAGCCGCCCTCAGAAAGGGGGCGCTCAGCCGCCGTAGACGTGAGGCGCGAGCGTACCGACGAACGGGAGGTTGCGGTACTTCTCGGCGTAGTCCAGGCCGTACCCGATGACGAACTCGTTCGGGATGTCGAAGCCGACCCACTCCACGTCGATCGCGACCTTGGCCGCGTCCGGCTTGCGCAGCAGCGTGCACACCTTGAGCGAGGCGGGCTCGCGGGAGCCGAGGTTGGAGATCAGCCAGGACAGGGTCAGCCCCGAGTCGATGATGTCCTCGACGATCAGGACGTGCTTGCCCTTGATGTCGGTGTCGAGGTCCTTGAGGATCCGCACCACGCCGGAGGACTGGGTGCCCGCGCCGTACGAGGACACGGCCATCCAGTCCATGGTGACGGCGGTGGACAGCGCACGCGCCAGGTCCGCCATGACCATCACGGCGCCCTTGAGCACTCCGACGATCAGCAGGTCCTTGCCCGCGTACTCCGCGTCGATCTTCGCGGCCAGCTCAGCCAGCTTCGCGTCGATCTCTTCCTTGGTGATGAGCACCGACTTGAGGTCGGTGCCCATGTCTTTCGCGTCCACCCGCATCACTTTCGGTCGTCCGTCCCACTTTTTTGGGCTCGTTCACCTTTGGGGCGCCGGTGCCACTGGCGACGGTCCCCTTCGGTTCACCCGCGCGGCCACGCGGACCGCCCGCGACCCGAGTGAAGGGGTCCCGGGGAGCCGCGTGAGCGGCCCCGGTGGAGGGTCCGGTTTTCAGCCTTGCCGAATCACCAGTCTGCCACCCTGGCGCTGAGCGACGACTTTGCCCGGGAGATTGATGGCCCCCTGACCGCGCCATCCGGTGATCAGCCGGTCGATCTCCTCGATGTGGCGGGCGAACAGCGAACCGGCCGGAGCACCCGCCTCGATGGCCGCGCGGCGCAGGATCCGGCGGCGTACGGCGGGTGGCAGGGCGTAGAGCTTGGCGCACTCCAGGAGGCCGGCCGCGTCGCGTACGGACGCTTCCGCCTGGCTGGCCCACGCGTCGAGGGCGTCGGCATCGTCCCGGGAGAGCTGGGCCGTACGGGCGAGTGCCTCGACGACTCCCTTGCCGAGCGCCTTTTCGAGGGCGGGCAGACCCTCGTGGCGGAGCCGCGAGCGGGTGTAGGCGGGATCGGCGTTGTGCGGGTCGTCCCAGACGGGCAGCGACTGGACCATGCACGCCTTGCGGGCGGTCTGCCGGTCCAGGTGCAGGAAGGGACGCCGGTAACGGCCGTCGGCCCCCGAGACCGCCGCCATTCCGGACAGGGAGCGGATGCCGGAGCCGCGGGCGAGGCCGAGCAGGACCGTCTCGGCCTGGTCGTCGCGGGTGTGGCCGAGGAGGACGGCCGTGGCGCCGTGCCGCTCGGCGGCGGAGTCCAGGGCGGCGTACCGGGCGTCGCGGGCGGCGGCCTCGGGGCCTCCGTCGCGGCCGACGGTGACGGCGATGGACTCGGCCGGGGCCAGCCCCAGTTCGGTGAGGCGCAGCACGACTTCGTCGGCGCGCAGATCGGAGCCGGGCTGCAGACCGTGGTCGACGGTGATGCCACCGGCGCGGATGCCGAGTTTGGGGGCTTCGAAGGCGAGGGCGGAGGCGAGGGCCATGGAGTCGGCGCCGCCGGAGCACGCGACGAGTACGAGCGGCGCCGGGAGTACGTCCCCGCCCGGTCGCCGGGAGCTCGCGGGGGGTTCGTCGTGCCGGGCCCTCGCGGGCGTGGGCATGCTGCGTCGCGTTCCGGGTGCGGGTACGCGCTCCGCGTCGGAGGTGCAGGGGCGCGCGGCACCGCGTGCGGGCGTACGCCGGGTGTCGGGGGCGGGCGGTTGCTCGGTGAGGATGTCGTGGAGTACGCGGCGGACCGCCAGGCGTATCGCCGCGACCGCAGGATGGGGACCCATGTCCGGTTCCCTTCATGAAGTTTTCGGGGGGTTAGCCCGGGATCGGTCACTCAGAGTGTGTAGATGGTGACAGAACCGGGGCGTTCCCCGAGCATTGCACGCCTACCCATGCCCTACGGTCCCTCGGACGGGTGATTGGAGGGGCGTTTGCCTGCCATCGGCCGGATTCGTTTCACGACGGTCCCGTAGGGTTCACGACTCGGCCTTGCGGTGCACCCGCGCGACCCAGTCCGCCGGTTTGGCGATCTCCGCCTTGGTCGGGAGTGTGTTCGGAGAGGTCCACACACGGTTGAAGCCGTCCATGCCGACCTCGTCGACGACCGCCCGTACGAACCGCTCGCCGTCCCGGTACTGCCTGAGTTTGGCGTCCAGGCCGAGCAGTTTGCGCAGGGCCAGGTCGAGGCGGGAGGCACCCTTGGCACGGCGCTGCTGGAATTTCTCGCGGATCTCGGCGACGGAGGGGACCACGGCGGGCCCGACGCCGTCCATCACGAAGTCGGCGTGTCCTTCCAGGAGGGACATCACGGCGGTGAGCCTGCCGAGGATCTCCCGCTGGGCGGGCGTCTGCACGATTTCCACGAGGGAACGGCCTCCGTCGTCCTCCTCGGTGTCGGGGCGGGAGCCGGAGAGCGACTGGGCGGCCTCCCTGATGCGTTCCAGGACGGTCATGGGGTCGACCTCGGTCTCCGCCAAGAAAGACTGGATTTCGCCCTCCAGGTGGTCGCGCAGCCAGGGCACGGCGGTGAACTGGGTACGGTGCGTCTCCTCGTGGAGGCACACCCACAGGCGGAAGTCGTGGGGCTGGACGTCGAGTTCGCGCTCCACGTGCACGATGTTCGGGGCGACCAGCAGGAGCCTTCCGCCGCCGTTGCCCGAGCCGGTGGGGCCGCCGGCGGGCAGGTCCCGGGTCGCGGGGGCGAACGTCTCGTACTGCCCGAGGACCCTCGACGACAGGAACGACAGCAGCATGCCCAGCTCGACGCCGGTGACCTTGCCGCCGACGGCGCCGAGGACGGCGCCGCCCGGGGTGCTCCCGCGCCGTTCCTGCATCTTGTCCAGAAGAGGCTTGAGGATCTCCCGGAACCCGGCGACGTTCGCCCGGACCCAGCCGGGGCGGTCGACGACGAGGACGGGGGTGTCGTGCAGGATGTCGCCACCCATACGAGTAAAGCCCCGGACGTGCCCCTCCGAGGCCTTCGCGTGCCGGCGCAGCTCCGCGACGATGGCCCGGGCCTCGTCACGGCTCACTTCGGGTCCCGGCCGCACCAGCCGGGTCGCGGTCGCCACCGCGAGATTCCAGTCGACCATCCCAGTAGATGCAGCACCACCGATGCTCGTCATGCGTCAACCGTACGTGAGCGGGTCCGACTGCGGTGAGGGGTACGGCGCCGTATGCCCCCGCCCGTGGGGCTGGTGGTGCTTGTGGTGCCTGCGGGTCGGGCGGGTCGGGGCTCTCCGCTGGGCGTGCGGCTACCGGCAGCCGCACGCCGCCAGTGCCGTCGCCGTGTGGTCCAACGCCGCCCGCGCCTCCAGGGGGTTCGGGGGGTGGGCCGCGTCGGAGGTCAGGAAGGCGAAGGCCAGGAGGCGGCCGTCCTTGTCGACGACCGTGCCGGCGAGGGTGTTGACGCCGGTCAGGGTGCCGGTCTTGGCGCGGACGACCCCGGTGGCGGTGGGGGCGTCGGCGTAACGGGTGCTGAGGGTGCCGGTGAAACCGGCGACGGGCAGGCCGGTGAGGACCGGACGGAGTTCGGGGTGGGCCGGGTCGCCGGCCTTGGCCAGCAGGGCGGCGAGCAGGGCGGCGGAGAGCTTGTCGGCGCGGTTCAGACCGCTGCCGTCCGCGAACTGCGCTCCGGACAGCGGGAGTCCGAGCTTCTTCAGCTGGGCGCGGATCGCCTTCGCGTCGCCGTCGAAGCTGGGTTCCTCGCCGGTGGCGAGGGCGACCTGGCGGGCCAGGGCCTCCGCGATGTCGTTGTCACTGTTGGTCAGCATCCGCTCGACCAGGGCGGACAGCGGCGGGGAGGAGACGGAGGCGAGGGCCTGCGAGCGGCTCGTCGCCTTCGAGGGGCCGGGCGATGTCGCCGTGATGCCGCTGTCGTGGAGCAGGTCCGCGAACTTCCGCGCGGCGTCCGCCGCCGGGTCCTGGGCGCGCATGGCCGTGCCGCTGGTCGAGTCGTCCAGGCGGCCCTCGTCGGCCATCAGGGCGGAGACCTTCGCGATGTTCTCGTTGACACCGATGGGGTGAAGGTCTGGGCCGCGGTACAGCGAGGTGTCGTAGGAGAGCGTCACGTGGTCCATGTGACGGGCCTTCAGGGCGGTGGCCGTGTCCTCGGCGAGGGTGCGCAGGTCCGCCCAGCCGTCGGCGGGCTTGCGGGCGGTCAGCGTCGGGTCGCCGCCGCCGACGAGCACGAGCTCCTTGGTGTCGGGCTCCAGGACCGTACGCGTCCGGATGCGGTGGTCGGGGCCCAGCGCCGCCAGGGCGGCCACGGCGGTGGCGATCTTCGTGGTGGAGGCCGGTGTCTGGACCTCGCCGGCGCCCTTGCCGTAGAGCCGCTCGCCCGTCGCCACGTCGACCACGACGGCGGTGCGCAGCGAGCCGAGGACGGGGTTGTCCAGGAGCGGGTCGAGGACCTTCGCGAGGGCCTTCTCGGCGGGCGCGGGCACGGTGCTCGTGGAGCCGCCGAGTCCGGCCAGTACGGAGGCGGCGCTGGGGGCGGGCCGGGGTGACGTTCGGGGCGTACGGGATTTACGTGCGTGATCTGTGCCACCCTCCGGCT
Source organism: Streptomyces sp. NPDC002935 (assembly GCF_040611295.1). NCBI lineage: Bacteria > Bacillati > Actinomycetota > Actinomycetes > Kitasatosporales > Streptomycetaceae > Streptomyces > Streptomyces sp. NPDC002935. The sequence goes on along the minus strand of NZ_JBEXNW010000033.1, from coordinate 29,922 downwards.
CCCGCGATGCGGCCCAGTCGTGCTCGGCCGTACGCTGACCGGTGGAGTCCCAGGGACCGGCCGCGGTCACCGCCCCGGCCGCGAGAGCCAGGCCCACGACGGCGGCGACGGCCGTGAGCTGCGGTGTCGTGAATCGAACGGCACGCGGCCGCATGGCTCGGGTGACCCGCGCCACACGCGGTTTCACCGTCCGCGCGACCCGCACCACATGCGGTCTCGCGGCCCGCCAAGCCCTCAGCTCTGGCACGACCACCAGCCCCTTTCGCGATCACCCACCTGCGTGAGGGACACTTAACCACCAGAACTATGTGCTGATCATGGAGGAGCCACCGGTGGAGTTCGACGTCACGATCGAGATTCCGAAGGGTTCACGGAACAAGTACGAGGTGGACCACGAGACCGGTCGGATCCGTCTGGACCGTCGACTCTTCACCTCGACCAGCTACCCGGCCGACTACGGCTTCGTCGAGAACACCCTCGGCGAGGACGGCGACCCGCTGGACGCCCTGGTCATCCTGGACGAGCCGACCTTCCCGGGTTGCCTCATCCAGTGCCGCACGATCGGCATGTTCCGTATGACGGACGAGGCCGGCGGCGACGACAAGCTGCTGTGCGTCCCGGCGCACGACCCGCGGGTGGAGCACCTGCGCGACATCCACCACGTGTCGGAGTTCGACCGCCTGGAGATCCAGCACTTCTTCGAGGTCTACAAGGACCTGGAGCCGGGCAAGTCCGTCGAGGGCGCCAACTGGGTCGGCCGCACGGAGGCCGAGGCCGAGATCGAGCGTTCCTACAAGCGCCTCAAGGATCAGGGCGGTCACTGACCTCCCCCTCGGGTGGTCGTTGACCTCCCCCGCTTCCGAACGGGCCGCGTGATCCCCCTGGGGGTCGCGCGGCCCGTTCGTGCGTCCGTACGCATACTGAGGCATACGGAGGGCAGGTAGGAGAACCACACAGACGCGAAAGGCGAGGCTGGAGCTGGTGGCGGACCCGGAAGCGGAAGACCGCAAGCCGCACTCGGACGAGGCGAGGAGTGCTTTCAGCCCGCCCGCCGGTGTGGCGGCGCCGGGACCGGCGGCGGCCGACGAGGAGTCGTCGACCACGTCGGAGTTCGCGCTCCCCGTGGGCCTCGACGCCCCGCAGCCGCCCGGGCCGGAGCAGGAGGGCTCGGCGTTCAGCACTCCGCGCACGTACAGCGCCAGGCAGGCCCCGCCCGCCTTCACGCCGGCGACCGGCATCCCCCTGGTCAGCCTGACGAAGGACGCGCCGTGGCAGGACCGGATGCGCACGATGCTGCGCATGCCGGTGACCGAGCGGCCCGCGCCCGAACCGGTGCACAAGGAGGACGAGTCGGGACCCGCCGTCCCGCGCGTGCTCGACCTGACCCTGCGCATCGGCGAGCTGCTGCTCGCGGGCGGTGAGGGCGCCGAGGACGTGGAGACGGCGATGTTCGCCGTCTGCCGCTCCTACGGGCTGGACCGCTGCGAGCCGAACGTCACCTTCACCCTGCTGTCGATCTCGCACCAGCCGTCCCTGGTGGACGACCCGGTGACGGCGTCACGGACCGTACGCCGCCGGGGCACCGACTACACGCGTCTGGGGGCCGTCTACCGGCTCGTCGACGACCTCAGCGACCCGGAGACCACGATCTCCCTGGAGGAGGCCTACGGGCGCCTCGCGGAGATGCGGCGCAACCGGCACCCGTATCCGGGCTGGGTGCTGACGGCCGCCGGCGGACTGCTCGCGGGTGCGGCCTCCGTGCTCGTCGGCGGTGACGCGATCGTGTTCGTCGCCGCGGCGCTCGGCGCGATGCTGGGCGACCGGCTCGCCTGGCTGTGCGCGGGACGCGGGCTGCCGGAGTTCTACCAGTTCACGGTGGCCGCGATGCCGCCGGCGGCGATAGGGGTCGCGCTCACGCTGGCGCACGTCGACGTGAACGCGTCCGCGGTGATCACCGGTGGGCTCTTCGCGCTGCTGCCGGGGCGGGCGCTCGTCGCGGGGGTGCAGGACGGACTGACCGGCTTCTACATCACCGCGTCCGCGCGGCTGCTCGAAGTCATGTACTTCTTCGTAGGGATCGTTTCCGGCGTCCTGCTGGTGCTCTATTTCGGCGTGAAGCTGGGCACGCAGCTCAACCCGGACGCGGCGCTGAGCCTCTCCGAACGGCCGCTGATCCAGATCGCCGCGTCCATGCTGCTGTCGCTCACCTTCGCGATCCTGCTCCAGCAGGAACGATCCACCGTCCTCGCGGTGACGCTCAACGGAGGCGTGGCCTGGTCGGTGTACGGGGCGATGCACTACGCGGGCGGCATCTCGCCGGTGGCCTCCACGGCCGTCGCCGCGGGCCTGGTGGGTCTCTTCGGGCAGCTGCTCTCGCGCTACCGGTTCGCGTCCGCCCTGCCGTACACGACGGCCGCGATCGGGCCCCTGCTGCCCGGTTCGGCGACCTACTTCGGGCTGCTGTCGATCGCCCAGAACGAGGTCGACAAGGGCCTGGTGTCGCTCACCAAGGCGGCTGCCCTCGCCATGGCCATCGCGATCGGCGTGAACCTGGGTTCGGAGATCTCGCGGCTGTTCCTGCGCCTGCCGGGCGGCTCCGCCGGAGGGCGGCGGGCCGCCAAGCGGACGCGCGGGTTCTGAGAGCCTCAGTTCTGCGTGGGGCCCTGGCCGTAGGGATACTGCTCCGAGCCGTACTGCTGCTGGGAGTGGCCCTGGGGGCGCTGCTGCCGGGGCGGGTGCGCCGGGCCCTGGTCGTAGCCCTGCTGGTAACCCTGGTCGTACTGCTGGTCGTAGCCGTAGCCCTGATCCGAGCCGTACGGCTGCTGGTACGGCTCCTGGTGCTGCTGCTGGTGCTGGGGCGGATAGCCGTTGCCCTGATGGCCGTAGCCCTGGCCCTGGTTCCCGTACGCGTCGTGGCCCTGGTTCCCGTACGAGGCGTCGTGGCCCTGGTTCCCGTACGACTGGTCGTGGCCCTGGCTGCCGTACGACTGGCCGTGACCCTGGTAGCCGTACGTCGGGTCCTGGGCCTCGTGGACCGGCGGCACGCGCAGCGGCCTGGTCGCGTCGTCCATGACGGGCGCGGCGTGGCGGGTGCGGTCGGCCGTGGGCTGGTCCGGGACGGGCTCCTGGGGCGGGTTCTTCTTGGCCTGGGAGCGGGCGCGCAGGAACTCGAAGATGATCGGGACCACCGAGACCAAGACGATCAGGATCAGGATCAGCTCGATGTTCTTGTTCACGAACTCGATCTTGCCGAGCCAGGAACCGAGCAGCGTCACACCCGCTCCCCACAGGACGCCGCCGATGACGTTGAAGGTGAGGAAGGGGCGGTACTTCATGCCGCTGACGCCGGCGATGATCGGCGTGAACGTGCGCACGACGGGCACGAAGCGGGCCAGCACCAGGGACTTGGGCCCGTACTTCTCGAAGAACTCGTGGGCCTTGACCACGTTCTCCTGCTTGAAGAGGCGGGAGTTCGGGCGGGTGAAGAGCGAGGGCCCGACCTTCTTGCCGAACAGGTAGCCCGCCTGGTCGCCGAGGATCGCGGCGAGGCAGATCAGCACGATGGCCGCCCACAGCGGGAAGTCCATGGCGTCCGTGGCGATGAGTAGACCGCAGGTGAACAGCAGCGAGTCACCCGGCAGGAAGAAGCCGATGAGCAGGCCGGACTCGGCGAAGACGATCAGCAGCAGGCCCCAGATGCCGAAGTTGTCCAGGAGCGTGTTCGGATCCAGCCAGCTGGGACCGAGGGCAAGCGTCGTCACGGTTCCGGGCTCCTGAGGGGTGAAGGGAGGTACGGCGGTCCTGTACGGCCGACCAAAGCTATCAACGCAATGTGTCCACGCCAGGTTCCACCCGTGACTCCAGGATGCACTGTGCGGCGACTGGGACAAAGCTGTGAGCCATGGGCATCGATGAATACGGCGGCGGCCAGGCTCCCCACGCGGACGTCCTGGTCGTGACGACGAACGACGTACCCGGCCATCGCGTCGAGCAGGTCATCGGCGAGGTCTTCGGACTCACCGTGCGCTCGCGTCATCTGGGCAGCCAGATCGGCGCGGGCCTGAAGTCGATGATCGGCGGTGAGCTCAAGGGGCTCACCAAGACGCTCGTGGAGACCCGCAACCAGGCCATGGAGCGGCTCGTCGAGCAGGCACGCGCGCGTGGTGCCAACGGCGTGCTCATGTTCCGCTTCAACGTGTCGGAGGCGGCGGACGTGGGCACGGAGGTGTGCGCGTACGGCACGGCCGTGGTCCTGGCGAAGGAGTAGCGCGTACGGGTAAGGGGCGCCCGCATTGGCGGGCGCCCCTTACCGGCGCTGACGGCGCGTGCCCGCGTCGGCGGCCTGTCTCCTGCTGCGACAGCCCTCGTCCGCAGCAGCACCCGTCGTCCGTCGCCCCCACGAGGGTCGTCCGGTGTCAGGCTTCCCGGGTGTTCCGGTCGGCGTTCGCCCTGATCGCGTCCCTCAGGTGCTCGGCCAGCCCCGGCCGCATGGAGTCGTAGAACTCCTTGAACCGCTCGTCGGCGACGTACATGTCGCCGAGCCCCTGGTGGATCTCGTAGGTGCACGCGTAGAACCACCGGGTGATGTGCAGCCGGTGCTCCTCGGCCATGTCCATGGCCCGCTCGCCGTCCGGCAGCTCCCCGGCCTCCATCAGGGCGTCGTACCGCTCGCCCCAGGAGGCCACCTCGGCCTGCATGCGCTTCCAGTCGTCCTTGGTATAGCGGGCGGCGCGGCGCTGCGACTCCGCGTACGTGTCCGTGCCGCCCCAGCGGCGCTCGGCCTCCTCCGCGTGCGCCTCCGGGTCCTTGTCCCCGAAGACCTCGAACCTCTCCTCGGGTGTGAGGTTGATACCCATCGTGCGTGCCTCCATGGCGTGCTCCACGGCCGCGGCCATCTTCTGCAGCTTCTCGATCCGGGCGGTCAGCAGGTCGTGCTGGCGGCGCAGATGCGCGCGCGGGTCCGCTTCCGGGTCGTCGAGCAGGGCGGCGACCTCGTCGAGCGGGAAGCCGAGCTCCCGGTAGAACAGGATCTGCTGCAGCCGGTCGAGATCGGCGTCGTCGTAGCGCCGGTGACCCGCATGGCTGCGTCCGCCGGGCGCGAGGAGACCGATCTCGTCGTAGTGGTGCAGCGTGCGCACCGTGACGCCGGCGAACCCGGCGACCTGGCCCACTGAGTAGCTCACTTCCGCTCCTTCCTCGGTACGCCCTTCACGATGAGGCCTGACGTGACGTGAGGTGCAAGCCCCGAGATCCCGGGGTCCGGCGCCGACACTCGGGGTGTTATGTCCGTTTCGCGCGCTTAGGGTGAGCCCGTGACCGACGACGCGGCTCCCCCGGAGCCGGCCCTCGCCCGGGCGACGCCCGCACGCACCCTGTTGCCGCTGTTCCTCCCGTCCGTCGTGGTCGGCGCGGTCTCGAGCCTTCTCTACGTGGGGGTGAGCAAGCTCGCCGACCAGCTCAAGGACGTGTTGTGGACGGACCTGCCGGACGCGCTCGGCATCGGCGGGTACTCCTCCCTCTGGATGATCGTCATGCTCACCAGCACCGGCATCCTGGTCGGCCTGGTGGTCTGGAAGGCGCCGGGGCACGCGGGACCCGACCCGGCCACCGTGGGCCTCCAGGCGGAGCCGATGGCCCCCTTCATCCTGCCCGGGCTGCTGGTGGCGACCGCGCTGATGCTGGCGGGCGGCCCGAGTCTCGGCCCCGAGAACCCGATCATCGCCACCAACGTCGCGCTGGCGTTCTGGGCGGGCCGCAGGTTCGCGCCCGCGGCGCCCGGCGCGCTCTGGGTGATGCTGGCCGAGGCGGGGACGATCGGCGCCCTGTTCGGTACGCCGATCGCGGCGGCTCTGGTCATCTCCGAGGCGCTCGCCGGACGCCAGATGAAGGGCCTGCTGTGGGACAACCTCTTCGCTCCGCTGACGGCGGCGTCCGTGGGCTCGATGACCACGGCGCTGCTGGGCCACGCCAGCTTCGACCTCGGTCTGCCCCCGCTCGGCAGTCCCGGCTGGGCCGATGTGCTGTCCGCCCTGGTGATCGCCTCCGCGGCGGCGGTGCTCGGCTTGGCCGCGGTCTACGTCTTCGCCTCCGTCCACAAGGTCTTCTCGTTCCTGCGCCACCCCATGGTCGCGCTGCCCGTCGGCGGGCTCGTCCTCGGCCTGCTGGGCTGCCTGGGCGGGCCGCTGACGCTGTTCAAGGGCCTGGACCAGGTCGCCCAGATCGCCCAGCACCCGGACGACTATTCGGCGGGCCGGTACGCGCTGATGGCCGTGGTGAAGCTGGCCGCGCTGGTCGTCGCGGCGTGCTGCGGGTTCCGCGGCGGCCGGATCTTCCCCGCCGTCTTCGTCGGTGCCTCGTTCGGTCTGTGCGCCCACGCGCTCGTGTCCTCGGTCCCGGCGTCACTCGGTCTGGCCGCCGGGGTGCTGGGCGTGCTCCTCGCGACCACCCGGCAGGGCTGGGTGAGCCTGTTCACGGCCGCCGTCCTGGTGTCCTCGCCCACGATCATCGCCCTGCTCTGCATCGCCTCGCTGCCGGCCTGGCTGCTGGTGACCGGACGGCCGCAGATGCAGCTGAACAAGGACGGAAGCCCGATCAGATGAACCACCGGAGAACGGCATCCCCGATGAACCACCGGGAACCCCCCATCCGATGAACCATGGGGACGCCCCGTCCCGCTGAACCGTTGGGAGAAGCCCGTGCCGCTCCACCAGGGCCACCAGACGCCCGATGAACGCCCCGCCTCCGTCAACCCGTTCTACGGGGAGACCAATCCGGTCAGTGGCATGGTCGAGGCGCCGCCGAAGCACCGGCTCCCGGACGGCCCGCTGCCGCCCACGACGGCGCTCCAGCTCGTCCACGACGAACTCATGCTGGACGGGAACTCCCGGCTGAACCTGGCCACCTTCGTCACCACCTGGATGGAACCGCAGGCCGGGATACTGATGGCGGAGTGCCGGGACAAGAACATGATCGACAAGGACGAGTACCCACGCACGGCCGAGCTGGAACGGCGCTGCGTGGCGATGCTCGCCGACCTGTGGAACGCACCGGATCCGTCGGCCGCGGTGGGCTGTTCGACGACCGGGTCGAGCGAGGCCTGCATGCTCGCCGGCATGGCTCTGAAGCGGCGCTGGGCCCAGCGCAACGCGGACCGCTACCCGGGCGCGCGGCCCAACCTGGTCATGGGCGTGAACGTCCAGGTGTGCTGGGACAAGTTCTGCAACTTCTGGGAGGTCGAGGCCCGCCAGGTCCCCATGGAGGGCGACAGGTTCCACCTCGACCCCGAGGCGGCGGCCGAGCTGTGCGACGAGAACACCATCGGCGTCGTCGGCATCCTCGGCTCCACCTTCGACGGGTCGTACGAGCCGATCCAGGAGCTGTGCGCGGCGCTGGACCGGCTCCAGGAGCGCACGGGCCTGGACATCCCGGTCCATGTCGACGGCGCGTCCGGGGCGATGGTCGCGCCGTTCATCGACGAGGACCTGGTCTGGGACTTCCGGCTGCCCAGGGTGTCGTCGATCAACACCTCGGGGCACAAGTACGGCCTGGTCTACCCGGGTGTCGGCTGGGCGCTGTGGCGGACGGCGGCCGAACTGCCCGAGGAGCTGGTCTTCCGGGTGAACTACCTGGGCGGCGACATGCCGACCTTCGCGCTCAACTTCTCGCGCCCCGGAGCACAGGTCGTCGCGCAGTACTACACGTTCCTGCGGCTGGGCCGGGAGGGCTACCGGGCCGTGCAGCAGACGACCCGGGACGTGGCGCGCTCGATCGCCGAACGCGTCGACTGTCTGGGCGACTTCCGGCTCATCACCCGGGGCGACGAGCTGCCGGTGTTCGCCTTCACGACCGCGCCCGAGGTGAAGGCGTTCGATGTCTTCGACGTGTCCCGGAGAATGCGTGAGAGGGGCTGGCTGCTGCCCGCGTACACCTTCCCCGAGAACCGCGAGGACCTGTCCGTGCTGCGCGTGGTGTGCCGCAACGGTTTCACCTCCGACCTCGCCGACCTCTTCATCGAGGACCTGACCCGGCTGCTGCCCGAACTGCGCCGCCAGCCGCATCCGATGACCGACAAGGGCGCGGCGACGGCTTTCCACCACTAGAGCCTGGACGGGTTCCGTCACCGGCCGAGCAGTGCGTCCGGGCCGGGCGGCGCTCCGGGAGATACCGCGAGCGCCGCCCGGCGCACGGCGCCGGGCGGGCAGCGAGTTTCCGTCGGCGGGCAGGGTGTTCCGCTAGCCGGCAGGGTGTTCCGCTAGCGGCCCAGGCGGGCGAATCGGCGTACCGCCAGCGGGAAGAAGACCGCGAGGAGGGCCAGGGGCCAGAGAACCGCCGCCCCGGCGTGGCCCGGCTCACCGCCCGGTCCGCCGAAGAGGTCGCGTACCGCCGTCGCCGTGTGGGACATCGGGTTCCACTCGACCACCGTGCCCAGCCAGCCGGGCATGGAGTCGGGGGTGGCGAAGGCGTTGGACAGGAAGCCGACGGGCCAGACCAGGATCTGCACGGCCTGCACCATCTCCGGCTTCCCGGCCACCATCGCCAGGTGGATGCCGATCCACAGCATCGCGAAGCGGAAGAGCAGGAGCAGGCCCATCGCTCCGAGGAACGCGCCGGGCGTGCCGTGGGCGTGCCAGCCGATCGCGTACCCGACACCGGTGAGCACGGCCAGGCCCACCGCCGACTGGAGCATGTCGGCGGCCGAACGGCCCACCAGGACGGCGCCGTTGGCCATCGGCAGGGAGCGGAAGCGGTCGATGACGCCCTTGTCGAGGTCCTGGGTGACGGCCAGCATCGTGCCCTCCAGGCCGAAGGCCATGGTCAGGGCGAGCATGCCCGGCACCAGGTAGTCGACGTAGGCGCCCTCGACGCCCCGGCCGCCGCCGACCAGGTAGCCGAACATCAGGAGCAGCATCACGGGGAAGACCAGACCGACCGCGGCCTGGACCGGTTGCCGTGCCCAGTGGGCGAGTTCGCGGCGGGTCATGGTCCAGCAGTCGGAGAGGAGGCGCGCTCCCGCACCGGGCTCCCGTGGCTCCCGGGATCCCCCGCGCCGCCAAGGCCCCCGGTTCCTTTCGCGAGTGGTGTCGTACGTCGAATCGCGGGTGGTGTCGTACGTCGAACTCACACGGCCTCCTTCACTCGCTGCTCGTCTCCGGTGAGGTGCAGGAACACCTCGTCCAGCGTCGGGCGTCGCAGCGCGATGTCCTCCGCCTCGATTCCGGCCTCCTCCAGGACCCGTACGGCCGCGGCGAGGGCCGCCATGCGGTCGGTGACCGGGGCGCTCAGCAGACGGCGGTCGGCGTCGACCGAGACACCCTCGCCGGCGAACGGCAGCAGGGCCACGGCGGCGCCCAGCAGACCCGCGTCGCGCAGCACCACGTCGATGCGGTCGCCGCCCGTCCGGGACTTCAGTTCGTCCGCCGTGCCGTCCGCGATGACACGCCCGCGGTCGACGACCGAAATGCGGTCGGCGAGCTGGTCCGCCTCCTCCAGGTACTGCGTGGTGAGCAGCACCGTCGTACCGCCGCCGACCAGGGAGCGCACCGCCGCCCACACCTCCGCCCGGCCGCGCGGGTCGAGCCCGGTCGTCGGCTCGTCCAGGAACAGCACCTCGGGTTCGGTGATGAGAGACGCGGCGAGGTCCAGGCGGCGCCGCATGCCGCCGCTGTACGCGCGGACCGCCTTGCGGCCGGTGTCGGCGAGGCCGAAGCGCTCCAGGAGCTCGCCGGCCCGCACGCGGGCCGCGCGGGCGCCCAGGTGGTGGAGGCGCCCGAACATCTCCAGGTTCTGCCGGCCGCCGAGTTCCTCGTCGAGCGCCGCGTGCTGGCCGAGCAGGCCGATGCTCGACCGCACCCGGCGGGCCTCGCGCAGCACGTCGTGCCCGGCGACCTCGACCCGGCCGCCGTCCGGCCGCAGCAGGGTGGACAGGACCCGGACCAGGGTCGTCTTGCCCGCTCCGTTGGGGCCGAGCACCCCGTGCACCGTGCCGCGCCCGACCAGCAGGTCCAGCCCGTCCAGCGCGTGCCGGTCCCCGTATCGCTTGCGTACGCCTTCGACGACGATCGCCTCGGCCATCCCGCTCCCTCCGCTCATTCCGCACCCTCCGCCACCTCGCGCCGGCTCACGCCCGTCCCACACCCCGGCAGCGCTAATCAAACTTGACTACTGATCCACGTCGACGGAGGGTATGCCCGGCCGGGGCATTAGTCAAACTTGACGAACGAGGGACTCGGTGCGCGGATCGGTGCGCGGATCGGCGTCGGCGCGCCGATCGGCGCGCGGATCAGCGAGCGTCCTCCGGATGCCGCTCCCCCGTCGCGTACGGGTTCTTCTCGTCCTCCCCGAGGACTCCGACGAACGGCTCGCCCTCCCCCGCGAAGGTGTACGCGCCGCCCTCGACGCGGGCGATCAGGCCGCGTGTCCACGCGGCGTCGGCGTCGGCGGAGTGGACCCAGAGGTTCATGATCTCGCCGATGTGGCCGAGCTGTTCGGGGCCGCCCTCGGGCACGTAGTGCTCGGTGACGGCGCCCCGCCACTCCTCGATCCCGCGGATCCGCTCCTTCAGGAGGGCCACCGCCTCGTCCCTCGGCAGGTCGACGATGAAGCCGATGCCCGCCGACCGGACGTCCATCTTCTGGTCGTACGACGTCAGGGACTCGCGCAGCAGCGCCAGGAACTCCTCGGTGCCCTTGTCCGTGATCTCGTACTCGGTGCGCGGCGGACCGCCGGCCGTGGACGGCGCGATCTCGTGCGCGTGCAACAAGCCCTGCTTGGCCATCTGCTTGAGCGCGTGGTAGATCGAACCGGGCTTGGCGTTGGACCACTCGTGCGCGCCCCAGTACTCCAGGTCGTTGCGCACCTGATAACCGTGGGCCCGCCCGTGCTGGCGGACCGCGCCGAGCACGAGGAGACGGATCGCTGACATGCCGTCCAGCCTAGGGCGCGCGGGCTCAGCCCCAGGAGGTGCCCTGCTCCGTCGCCACCAGCTCGAAGGCGGTCTTCCCGTCCAGGGACTCCCGGATGATGTCGGCGTGCCCGGCGTGGCGGGCCGTCTCACGGATCAGATGCAAGGCCAGCCAGCGCATCGAGACGCGGCTCTCGGGCGGGAACCAGGGGTCGTTCGGGAGCGCGAAGGTGTCGTCGAGGCTCGGCACCGAGCGCAGGAACGCGTCCGTCTCGGCGGCGACCTTCTCCCAGTACGCGAGCTGCGAGGCGACCGTCTCTCCGTCGGCGAGGACGAAGCACTCGTGCCAGTTCGACTCGTCCCGCTTCACCGCGGGCTGCTCGCCCTTGGCACGGGCCACCCAGCCCTGCTCGACCTCGGCGACATGCTTGAGCAGACCGGAGAGGGAGAGTTCGCTGGCGCTCGGCCTGCTCGCCGCCTGCTCCTCGGTAAGCCCGAGCAGCGCCCGGCGGATGCCGCCGCGCTGCTCCTCGATGAAGGCGAGCAGCGCCCCGCGCTCGTCGCCCTGCTCTTCCGCTCGCACATGCGTGACCATGACCGGCCGCCTCTCATCGGGTCCTCTTGCCTGACACCGATGACGCTACGGACCCTTGCGGTCAGCTTCTGTCCGCAAGGGTCCGGGGCGCGAGGACGTGTCTCGAGAACGTGTCTCGGGACGGCCGGGGCGCGAGAACGTCTCAGAAGGGGAAGCGGCTCCGCCCGTGCTGGACCGAGATCCACTTCGTCGTGGTGAAGGCGTCGACCGTCGTCTCGCCGTTCAGGCGGCCGATGCCGGAGTGCTTCTCGCCGCCGAAGGGGACGAGGGGTTCGTCGTGGACGGTGCCGTCGTTGACGTGGAACATCCCGGTGTCGATCTGCTTGGCGAAGTTCACGCCGCGCTCGATGTCGGCGGTGTGGACGGCGCCGGAGAGGCCGTACGGGGTGTCGTTGACGATCCGGACCGCCTCTTCCTCCCCGTCGAACGGGACGAGGAAGACGACCGGGCCGAAGATCTCCTGCTGGAGCAGGCCCGAGTCGGCGGGGACGCCGGTCAGGACGGACGGCTCGACCAGGTTGTCGGTGGTCGTGCCGTGCAGCAGGGCGGTGGCGCCCTCCGCGATCGCCTGCTCGACGGCGCTCGAAAGCACGTCCGCCTGCGAGGAGTTGATGACCGGGCCGATGACCGTCTGCGGGTCGCTCGGGTCGCCGGTCTTCAGCGTCGCGACCTTGGCGACGAACTTCTCGGTGAACTCGGCCTCGATCGACCGGTCCACGAGGACACGGTTCGCGGCCATGCAGACCTGGCCCTGGTGGACGAATCGGCTGAAGACCGCCGCGTCGACCGCGTAGTCGATGTCCGCGTCCTCCAGGACCACCAGGGCGCTGTTGCCGCCCAGTTCGAGCACTGAGCGCTTGAAGTTCGCGGCGCAGACCGTGGCGACGTGACGGCCGACCTTGTCGGAGCCGGTGAACGAGATGACCTTCGGGACCGTGTGCTCGATGAAGGCGTCGCCGATCTCGGCGATGTCGGTGATGACGACGTTGAGGAGACCGCCGGGCAGGCCCGCGTCCTCGAAGATCTTCGCGACCAGGGAGCCACCGACGATCGGGGTGTTCTGGTGCGGCTTCAGGACCACGCCGTTGCCGAGCGCGAGGGCCGGCGCGACGGACTTGACCGAGAGCAGGAAGGGGAAGTTGAAGGGGCTGATGACACCCACGACGCCCACCGGGACGCGGTAGAGGCGGTTCTCCTTGCCGTCGACCGGCGAGGGGATGATCTTTCCCTCGGGGCGCAGCGCAAGCTGGACCGACTCGCGCAGGAACTCCCGGACGAGGTGCAGCTCGAAGGCCGCCTTGAGGCGGGTGCCGCCGAGCTCGGCGATGATCACCTCGGAGATCTCCGCCTCACGCTCGTCGATGATGGCGAGCGCCTTCTCGAAGACCGCACGCCGCGCGTACGCGTTCGTCGCGCCCCACTTCTTCTGGGCGCGCTCGGCGGCGCGGTAGGCGTCATCGACCTCGTCGACTGTGGCTATGGTGATCGACGCCAGCTTCTCGCCGTCGTACGGGTTGAAGTCGATGATGTCCCAGGAGCCCGTTCCCGGGCGCCACTCTCCGTCGATGTACTGCTGGGCCAGGTCGGTGAAGTAGGACGACATGTGCTCCCTCAATCCCTGTGCTGCCGAGGCAGTCCTGGCCCGGGTCAGCAGACATCCGATCACGGTCTGATCACACGTCATCGTACTTGTGTTTCAAGGGAGTTGAAGAAGGCCGGAGAAGTCTGTGGACACTCTCAGGAGAGCTGGAGCAGCCCCCGCAACAGGTCGCGGCTCTCGGACGGCCCCGGGCTGTCCTGCTGCAGCTGCTTGAGCGCGCCCTCGTACTGGGTGACGTCCTCGCGCTTGTCCAGGTAGAGCGCGCTGGTGAGCTGCTCCAGATAGACGACGTCCGACAGGTCGGACTCCGGGAAGCTCAGGATGGTGAAGGAGCCGCTCTCGCCGGAGTGCCCGCCGAAGCTGAACGGCATGACCTGAAGCCGTACGTTGGGCTGCTCCGAGACCTCGATCAGATGCTGGAGTTGTCCGCGCATCACCTCGCGGTCGCCGTAGGGGCGGCGCAGCGCGGCCTCGTCGAGGACGATGTGGAACTCGGGAGCGTTCTCGGAGACGAGGTACTTCTGCCGCTCCAGACGCAGGGCCACGCGCCGGTCGATGTCGGCGGCGGAGGCCCCCTTCATCCCGCGCCGGACGACCGCGTGGGCGTACGCCTCCGTCTGCAACAGGCCGTGCACGAACTGCACTTCGTAGACCCGGATCAGGTGGGCCGCGCCTTCGAGGCCGACGTAGGTGGGGAACCAGCTGGGCAGGACGTCGGAGTAACTGTGCCACCAGCCCGCGACGTTGGCCTCTTTGGCGAGCGAGACCAGGGAGGTGCGCTCGGCCTCGTCGTTGATGCCGTAGAGCGTCAGCAGGTCCTCGACGTCGCGCGTCTTGAAGCTCACCCTTCCCAACTCCATGCGACTGATCTTCGATTCGGAGGCACGGATCGAGTAACCGGCCGCTTCACGGGTGATGCCACGCGCCTCACGCAGGCGCCGTAGATGGGACCCCAGCAGCATGCGCCGCACCACCGAGCCGCTCGACTCACCAGCGCTCACGTTCGTCAGCCTCCCCAACGGTCTTCCAGACGCCGAAGTCTGCCACTAAAACACTTCAAGCAGTACTCGTACGGTTACGGAAACGGAAAGTAGCCAAAGGAGCCGCACAGGAAAAGATCAGTTGGACGTCAACAACTGGGAATAAGGTGACAGAAGAAATGAGTAAGAAGTAGGAGAGGAAGGTCCAATTCGGGCGCGTGCACGTGCATCTGCCCTTGCATCTGCTGTACGCATTCGGAACCATGGTCCCCGCGCCACCGCTGCATCGCAACGACCGCGAACACCCGGGAGTGCCTCGCATGGGGACGAATGGATCGACCATGCTCGAACCCTTACGGCAGGGACTTCCGCCTCTCGATCCCGCGGCCGTGTCCAGCGCCGCCTCGTGCGCCTTGCCCGCCCGCTACGAAGCGGTGCGCGAGGCCCGGCAGTTCACCCGCGGGACGCTGGACCAGTGGGAGATAGGCGACCGTTTCGACGACGTCTGCCTGGTGGTCTCCGAACTCGTCACCAACGCCCTGCGGCACGCGCTGCCCTCGGACACGCCCCGCAAGGATGACCAAGGGCCGCCCGTACGGCTGCACTTGATGCGGTGGACCTCGCGACTGGTGTGCGCCGTGCGCGACCCCAGCCACGACAGTCCGGTCGCCGGCGACTCGGACGACTTCTCGGCGGAGTCGGGGCGCGGCCTCTTCCTGGTCGACTCGTTCGCCGACAGCTGGGGCTGGCATCCGCTCGCCGGAACGCTCAGCGGCAAGGTCGTGTGGGCGCTGTTCCGACTGGGGCCGCAGCCGGGGCCGGCGGCACTGCCCACCGAATGACGAACCGCGGCGCCTTTTGGCGCCGCGGTTCTACGCGCGTTACTGAACGACGAGTGAACGACTACCCTCGGTTGGCGCCGCCGCGCCCGCCGACGCTCCCACGGTCGGCCGACCCGGAACGGCCCGCGATCACGGCCGTCAGCTCGCGATCAGGTGATCGAACTCGCCGTCCTTGATACCCAGCAGCATCGCCTCGATCTCGGCGCGCGTGTAGACGAGCGCGGGCCCCTCGGGGAACCGCGAATTCCGCACGGCCACGTCACCGCCGGGCAGCCGCGCGAACTCCACGCAGGAACCCTGTGAGTTGCTGTGCCGGCTCTTCTGCCAGGCGACGCCGTTCAGCTCGGTCGCGGCCATGCCGTTGTACACGTCTTCAGCCATGCCGTTGTACACGTCATCCACGTCGAACACGTCGTGGTCCACAGGTCGCTCCCCGGTCGTGCAGTGGCTGAGGTGGCCATAGATGCAGTAGTCAACTGACTCGGATCATAGCTCTGTTCATGTGCAGATGCATGGGCATATGCACGTGCACGCGGGGTGGTCCTGCGGTTACAGCTTTTACCGGCCCTTGACTACCGGTTGTCGTTCGCCCGACTACGGCCTGCAGCTCACCGGGGTGCAGAACGAACTACATCCGGTCCAGCGCATTCCCCAGAGATCGCATCACATGCGACCTCCAGCCCCCGTCCATGATCTTCCGCGCCATCATCTGTGCGGGATCGTCCGGATCGAATCCCTCGTGTACTAGGAAGAGACGCGTACCGCGCCCTTCCTGTTCCAGTGTCCAAGTAATGGTCCACTCGGCGGGACGGACCGCGTTCGCGTCAGCCCACCGGACGCTCAGCATCCGCTGCGGTTCGTAGGCGAGAACGCGCACGTCAACGGTGCCGGAGAAGTTCGCGTTGGGGCGCGGGACCGCGGTCAGCGTGTACTGGTGGCCGACTTCGAGCCGGAAGTTCTCGGACCCCGGCATCTGCCACTTCGCGAGCAGTTCGGGCTCGGTGAGCGCCCGCCAGACCTTGGCGGGCGGATGCGGCAGGAACTGGGCGACGCGGATGGTCGTGAGGTCATCCTCGGGAACCGGGGCCATGTCCTGCGGATCGGGGTTCATGTCCTGCGGATCGGGGTTCATGTCCTGCGGATCGGGGTTGGTGTCACGCGGATCGGGGTTGGTGTCACGCGGGACGGAGGTCTCGCCGTTGGGATGGGAGTTCACGTCTCGCGGCGGGACGGGGTTCTCGCCGTGCGGATCGGTGCTCATGTCCCGGCATCGTCTGGCATGCGGTCCAGGAGGTCGCCGAGACCCTTCAGCCTGTCCCGCCAGAACCGCTCGTACGGATGGAGCCAGTCCTGCACGTCAGCGAGCGGGGCGGCCTCCAGGCGGTAGATGCGCTGCCGGCCCGCGCGTTCCTCGGAGACGAGTCCGGCCTCCCGGAGCACCTTGAGGTGTTCCGAGAGGCTGGGGCGCCGCATGGCGAAGTGGTCGGCCAGGGCCTGGACGGGCTGGGGCCCCTGCTCGCGCAGCAGCCGGAGCACCTCGCGCCGGGTGGCGTTGGCGAGCGCGGCGAAGAGCTGGTCCTCGTGGGCACCGGCGGGAGCTTCGTCGGGCGCTCCCGACGCGCCCGACGCTCCCGCGAGAACTCCGGCGGAAGGTCGAGCAGGAACTCCGGCGGGAGTCCCGGCGGAAGCTACGGCGGAAGCCGCCGCCCCGCTCTCCGGCCCGACCCCGGTTCCCGTTCCGGTCACAGTCATGGCGCGCTCAGCACCCTTCACTCCTACTCCGAGGCCGTCTCCAGGGCCTTCTCCGTGATCAGCATCAGACCGTTGCCGTCCGGGTCGCGGAACGAGGCCATGCGGCCCCAGGGGAGGTCGTCGGGACCCTCCACCGCGACACCCGCGGCGGTGAGCCGCGCGCAGTCGGCGTCGACATCGGTCGTGACCAACATGATCCCCCGGGTCTCGCCCGGCGTGAAACTCCCCATCCCCGGACCCGAGAGGGTGAAGACGGTCTGCGCCCCCTCGGGCGCGACCTGGAGCCACCGGCCGGGCGGCATGTCCAGGTCGGCGGTGACCTCGAAGCCGAGGACGTCCGTGTAGAAGCGCAGGGCCCGGTCCTGGTCGGCGACCGGGAGGGTGACGAAGGAGGCGTGGGTGATGTTCATGGACGACAGAATAGGTAGGTGATTCCCTACGCGTCAATCGTAGGGAATCACCTACGTATGGCATCTCCCGCCGGTGTGCGGCTCCGGAGGCGATCACCGGCCCCCGACCCGGGCGCGTTCGCGTGAGCAAGCGCACCCGGCGTTCCCGCCGGGAGTCCGCGCGTCCTCCTGATAGCTTGCTGCGATCGCTCGGGCGACCCGCATCCATCCCACCCTTGGGGGCTTCAGTGACTACGGCGACCTTCCCGTCCCTCCAGGCGAGCATCGCGGCCGCGGCCTTGGGTCTGGCGGCGGCGCTCGTGCTGACCGGTTGCAGCAGTGGCGACGACGACGCCGGGGACCCGTCGGCGAGTCCGAGCCAGAGCGCGTCCGCCACGAAGGGCGCCGGTACGGGCGGCGGCTCCGGAAGCACCTCCTCGGCGGGCGGCAAACTCCAGGGCAGTTGGCTCACCACCGCGGGCGGCAAGGCCGTGGTCCTGATGATCAACGGCAAGCAGGTGGGGCTCTTCGCGACGGGCGGCACCATGTGCAGCGGCACCGCGTCCGAGGAGGCGAGCATGCGGATGATCCGCCTCACCTGCTCGGACGGCAGTAAGAGCCGCGCCGTCGGCATGGTCGACTCCGTCAGCGGTACGACCCTGAAGGTCACCTGGGAGGGCGACCTCGGCAAGGAGACGTACACCAAGAGCGAGGGCGGACAACTCCCCACGGGGCTGCCCACGGCGAGCTTGGGCTCCTGATCCGGCCAATGTTCACGAGCGGGCCATGGAATCCGTCGGATTCGGCGGCCCGCTCGGCGGTAGGCCCTCTCGGCCGTCGGCCCCGCTCGACGATCGGACCCTGCTCTGCCGCCAGACCCTGCTCGACCCTCGGAGCCACTCGGCCGTCGGAGCCCACTCGACCGCGGAGCCCGCTCGACCGTCAGGCGCGGACAAAAACTGGCGATACCGGTCCCGGGCGGGTGAACCGTCAGGGGTGCGCAACCTCGGTGGGCCCGCGTGCGTGATGATCCATGCACATCCTCACGACCCCCAGGGGAACCCATGCGCGCTCTGCCCATCGCCGTCACCGTCCTCGCGGCGGCCCTCGCCCTGACCTCCTGCGACGACGGCGGCTCCGGCGACTCCGGGAAATCCGGAGGCTCCTCCGCCCCCGCGAAGAAGGCCGCCGTCGCGGCCTGCGGGATCGCTGACGCCGGCATCCAGGTCGGCCCCGCGAACGCCGCCACGGCCGCCGGGGACACGGGCAACATCCCGGTCACCCTCACCAACAAGGGCGCCCGGTGCACCCTCAAGGGCTTCCCCGGGCTCTCCGTACAGGCGGGCGACACCTCCGCCGACATCGTCGCGGACGAGGCCGCGCAGCCGGAGCAGCTGACCCTCGCCAAGGGCGACACCGCGTCCTTCACCATCACCTACGTACGCGGCGCGGACGGCGACGCGAAGACCCTCGCCGTGAAGACGCTGAAGATCGGCCTGCCCGGCGCCGACACCACCCAGAACTTCCCGTGGTCGTACGGCCCCGTCGCCGGCAAGGGCTCGGCGGGCGAGCCGAACGCCTCCACGACGCCGTTCCAGCACGCGGGCGACTGAGGGGCGAGCGTCCTGTCGGGCGCCTGAGCTCTTGAGCTCTTGAGCTCTTGAGCTCTTGAGCTCCAGGGGCGGGCGCCCCGGAAGAGCGGGGCGTACTCCTTGTGGGGGCGGGCGGCCGGCTTCTAAGGGAGCGGGCGTCTGTCCCGGACCTGTGCCCGGTCCGCCGCCGCGGCACCCTCGTACCACCCGGCCTCGTCGGTGACCCCGCGCAGCCGGGTCGTCACCGTTTCCGGGAACATCTGGTCCAGGTGGTCCGCGACCGCCACGTCACGGGCCGCCAGCACCGGCAGCAACTCCCCCTCCGTGGCGGTCACCTGGCCCTCGGCGACCGACGCGAGCCGGTCGCCGATCCGGTGCGCGTACGCGGCGAGGAACGACTGCCGGAAGGTCTTCGTGCGCTTGCGGCCGCCCGCCCGCTGCGCCGCCTCCGCCTTCGTCATCGCCGCCGTGGCCTGTACGAGGAGCGAAGTGTAGAGGAGCTCGACCGCCTCCAGATCGGGTTCGAAGCCGACCACGGTGGAGAAGCCGAGGGCCTCGTTCCACACGGCCCGGCAGCGGTTGGCCCCCGACACCGCGTCCAGGAGCACCGCCTTGGCCGTCTCGTACGGCGGCTCGACGCCGATACGGCAGGCGCCCGGCGCGTCCTTCGCGTGGGTCCGGGCGGCGAGCAGTGCCTCGTCGATGCTGTGCCGCGCCATCAGCTCCTGCGCCTTGGCGCTGAGCGCCTCCGCCTCCTCCGGGAACCCGGTCGCCTCGGCCTTCGCGAGCAGGGCGCGGATGCGGGTGAGCATGCGCGTCTCCTGCGGGGCGGCCGCCGTGGCCGACACCCTCGGCTCCAGCGGCTCGATGGCGGGCAGGCGCAGGAGCAGGCGGTAGAGCTCCAGGGCGGCGGTGGCGAAGGAGAAGCGGTCGGTGCGGACGTCGTGGGGCTCGGCCTCCAGTTCGTCGAGCTGGGCCGCCCAGCGCGCACCCCGGGGTGAACGGTCGGCTTCCCTCTCCTTGAGGATCAAGGACGTCACCAGGCGTACGTGCACGTCGTCCAGGTCCCGCCGCACGATCCGTACGACATCGGCCGGCTGCCAGCCGCGCCGCCAGGCCGCCGCGACGAACTCCTCACCGCGCCGGGAGAGTTCGGCGTCGGAGGCCGGGTCGGCGGCGAGCAGGGAGGCGCCGGTGTCGAGGGCCGTGTCGGAGGCGGCGTAGAGGGCGGCCTCGAAGGCGCGCTCCACGGTGCTGGACGTACTCATTCCCCGATCGTGTCACGGGCCCGTCGGGGCCCGGAGGTATGGCCTGCCCTACCCCCGGGACACCCCCTGGTGGTCGTGTCCGGGCGGCCCGCGAACGGTTCGCTGGAACCATGACGATCACCGCCCCACGCACCTCCGCCGCCGCGCCGACCTCCGCCACTGCCGCGCCGATCTCCACGGCCGTACACCGTCCCGCCGCCCCGCCGGACGCGGTGACGGCGGACCGGCCGACCGGGAAGGCCGGGACGACGGGGTCGATGCGGGCTATGAGGGCTATGGGGGCGGAGTGGGTGGCGTGCTGAGTATCGCGTCGCTGCGGTCGCGTTGGCCGTCGCTTTTCGGGTGTTTCGTCGCCGTCGCGCTCGGGGTGGCGGTGATGACGGCCATGGGGCTGGGCCTCGCCGCCGCGCTCGATCCACCCGCCCGCCCGCCGACCCGGTTCGCGGCCTCGCCGGTCGTGGTGATGGGCCGGGACACCCTCACGATGGAGGTGCGGCGGGGGCCGGGCACCGCCCTGGTGTCGAAGCCGCTCGCGCATCCACACCCTGTGGACAGCGAATTGATCGCCGGACTGCGGACCTTGGGCCCGGTCCGGACCGACGGCGCCGCCCGGGACGCGGTCGGCGTGGACGCACCCGTCGCGGCCGTACGACGGCTCGTCGGCGACCGCGCCCTCGTGCTCACCGGCGACGACCGGCACCGGGCCGACCCGTCCGCCGCGCGGGACGCCGAGGCACTGGTCGGGGTCGACGCGCTGCTGGGCACGGCGGCCGGGGTGACGGCCTTCGTCTCGGTCTTCGTGACGGCGTCGACGTTCGCCTTCGTGGTGGCCCTGCGGCGAAGGGAGTTCGGGCTGCTGCGGCTTGCCGAGGCGATGCCCGGGCAGGTCCGGCGGGCGGTGCTCGGGGAGGCGCTCGCGGTGGGGCTCGCGGCCTCGGCGGTCGGCTGTGTGCTGGGCGGCGGTGAAGCGCCTTTGCTCGTACGGGCGTTGGTGGACGGCGGGGTGGCGCCGCCGTGGTTCGTCCTGCGGGACGGGACGCACTGGCCGTACGAAGTCGCCTTCTGCACCGGGGTGTCGGTGGCCCTCGCGGGCGCCTGGGCCTCCGCGCGGCGGGCGGGGCTGACCGGCCCCTTGGAGGCGCTGCGCGAGGCGTCGGTGGACACGGGCGTGATGCCGCGTTCCCGACGGGTGACCGGGGCGGTCCTGCTGGCGGCCGGACTCGGCCTCACGGCCTGGACGCTGTACGCGGACCCGGCGGCGCTGCTGAAGCGCAAGACCTACGCGACGCAGCCGATGGTGCTGGTCACGGCGGTGGCCGTGCTGGCGCCGATGCTGGTCGGTCCGGCCGTACGGCTGCTTCCGCTCCGGCGGCTCCCGCGCGCGTACGGGCTGCTGATCCGCGAGAACGCGGCGGCCTCCGTCCGGCGCACCGCCGCCGTGGCGGCTCCCGCGCTGGTGACGGTCGCGCTGGCCGGATCGCTGCTCGGCTCGGCGGCGACCGTGACCGGGGCGCGGGCGACGGAGGCACGTGAGCACACGCGGGCCGAGTTCGTTGTCACCGGGGAGCACTTGAGGAAGGTGACGGCGCCCGGCGCGACGGTGTCCGCGACCGCGTCGACCGCCGTGTTCGTGCGCGAGGAAGGGGCCGCGCTCATACGGTCGGACGCGCGGGCGGTGAGCGACGTGGCGGCGTTCGTGTCGGTGACCCGGCTGCCGGTGGTCGCGGGCGACGTCCGGGATCTCGACGACCGCTCGATCGTCGTCAACGAGGAGTGGGAACGCCACGAGGTGGGTTCCTGGGTCCCGGTCCGGCTCGGCGACGGACGGCCCGCCCGGCTGCGGATCGCGGCGGTGCTGGCGCGCGGCACCGGCGACAACGGGGCCTACGTCACGGCGGCCAACGCGCCGGGCTCGACCGTCGACCGCCTCGACGCGCGGGTGCGGCGCGGGGCCGACCCGGCGGCGGTCGCGAAAGCGCTGCGGCTGTCCGGTGGCACCGTGCGCACCACCCCGGCCTGGCTGGCCGCGACCCACCCCCGCAACGGCCCGCAGACCCGGCTCGGGCTCCTGGTGGTCCTGGGCATCGCCCTCGTCTACGCCGGGATCTCCCTCGCGGGCACCTGCCTGATGGCCACATCCGCGCGGGGTGCGGAACTCCGGTCCCTGCGCCTGGCGGGCGCCACCCGGGCGCAGGTGCTGGGCGTGGTCGCGGGCGAGACGGCGGTCGCGGTCTGCGTGGGGGCGGCGCTCGGAGCCGCGGTCGCCGGGGTGAACCTCGCGGGACTGGCGGGGGCGCTGGCCAGGTTGTCGGCGCCGGTGGCGGTGACCGTGCCCTGGGGGCTGCTGTCCGGGTGCGTGGGGGTCTGCCTGGTGATCGGGGTGGGGGCCTCGGTGGCGGGGGCATGGCGGCGGACGGACCTGACCGGGGGCGGCACGGACATGGCCGGGGGTGGCAGGGACCGGACCGGGGGCGGCGGCGGGAGGTGGCCCGGGTGGGCCTCCTCTCCCGGGTGACCGAAGCAGGGAAGATGTCAACCTCGGGTTGACACTCCGGGACTGTCAACCTACCGTTGACACATGACGACGAATCCACCCGGCAAGGCATCCGTGCGTCTCGACGACCTCATCGAGGCCATCAAGAAGGTGCACAGCGACGAGCTCGACCAGCTCCAGGACGCGGTGATCGCGGCAGATCACCTGGGCGACGTGGCCGACCACCTGATCGGACACTTCGTGGACCAGGCCCGACGTTCAGGGGCGTCCTGGACGGACATCGGCAGGAGCATGGGCGTCACCCGGCAGGCCGCGCAGAAGCGGTTCGTACCGAAGGCGGAGGCGGACCTCGACCCCAGCCAGGGGTTCGGCCGCTACACCGAGCAGGCCCGCAAGGTGGTCATGGTCGCGCACGACGAGTCCAAGGCCGCGGGCGGCACCGAGGGGCTGCCCGAGCACCTCGTCCTCGGCCTGCTCAGCGAACCCGACGCGCTCGCCGCACGGGCGATCACCGCGCAGGGCGTCTCCCTGGACACCGTCCGCGCAGCGGCCGTCGCCGCGCTCCCGCCCGCCGCCGACGAGGTCCCCGAACTGGTCCCGTACGGCCCAGCCGCGAAGAAGGTCCTGGAGCTCACCTTCCGCGAGGCCCTGCGCCTCGGCCACAACTACGTCGGCACCGAGCACATCCTGCTCGCCCTGCTGGAGTTCGAGAACGGCGAAGGGGTCCTCAGCTCCGTCGGCGTCGACAAGGCGGCGGCCGAGGCACACATCGGACGCATGCTCGATGAGGTCGTGCGGCAGAAGACGGCCGCGCAAGAGGCGACGGACGGGAAGCCGGACGGGAAGCCTGCGGCGGAGGGGAACGCATAGGGGAGGCGGCTGGGCCCTGGCAAAGGGAACCGGCTGGTGGGCCCGAGGAAAGGGAACCGGCCGGCCCCGGGGGACGGAGGCGCCGGCCTCGGCGCACCAAGGGCGCGCCGCGTCGCCGGACGGGATTGTCAGACCCTCCTGCGAGACTCGGAAGCATGACCGAGCGCTGGGCTCTCGCGCCGGCCGAGGACGGTGGTGCGGAGATCGCCGCCCTCGGCCCGGACGGGCTGCCCACGGGGCCGGTCCGCCGGGAGGCGGACCTCGCGGAGGCCGTGCGCGCCCGACCGGACGTGAGCCGGTGGGTGTGGCGGTCGACGGCCGATGTCTATCCGCGACTGCTCGCCACGGGGGTGCGAGTGGAGCGGTGTTACGACATGGAGGCCGCCGAGACCCTGCTGCTCGGACACGAGGGGCGGCTCGGCGAGCCCCGGTCGGCGGCCGCCGCGCTGGCGAGACTGCGCGGCGGCCCCGTGCCGCCGGACCCGCCGCAGCGTTCCGCCGAGCCCGGTTCGCAGTCCTCCCTCTTCGAACCGCGCCCGGTCCACCTACCGCTGGCGGATCTCCTCACGGTGTACGCCGACCAGCAGCGCCGCCATGGCGCGACCGCGCACCCGGAGCGGATGGGGCTGCTGACGGCCGCCGAGTCCGCGGGGATGCTGGTCGCCGCCGAGATGAACCAGGCAGGGCTGCCATGGAGCGCGGACGTCCACCGGGACCTGTTGCACGAACTGCTGGGCGAGCGGTACACCGGGGGCGGTGAGCCCCGGCGCCTCGCCGAGCTCACCGACGAGGTGTCCGCCGCCTTCGGGAGACGGGTGAGACCCGATCTGCCCGCCGACGTCGTCAAGGCGTTCGCGCAGGCCGGGATCAAGGTCAAGTCCACCCGGCGGTGGGAGATCGAGTCGATCGACCATCCGGCCGTGAAGCCGCTGCTGGAGTACAAGAAGCTGTACCGGATCTGGGTCGCGCACGGCTGGTCCTGGCTCCAGGACTGGGTGCGCGACGGACGCTTCCGGCCCGAGTACCTGCCGGGCGGGACGGTCACCGGACGCTGGGTGACGAACGGCGGCGGCGCCCTCCAGATCCCCAAGGTGATCCGGCGTGCCGTCGTCGCCGACCCCGGCTGGCGGCTGGTCGTCGCCGACGCCGACCAGATGGAGCCCCGCGTCCTCGCGGCCATCTCGCGCGACCCCGGTCTCATGGAGGTCGCGGGCCGCGAGAGCGACCTCTACCAGTCGGTGTCGGACCGGGCCTTCTCCGGCGACCGCGCACAGGCCAAACTCGCCGTGCTCGGCGCCGTCTACGGCCAGACGTCCGGTGACGGGCTGAAGAACCTCGCACTGCTGCGCCGCCGTTTCCCCAAGGCCGTGGCCTACGTCGACGACGCGGCCCGCGCGGGCGAGGAGGGGCGCCTCGTACGGACCTGGCTGGGGCGGACCTGCCCTCCGGCGGCCGGGGCGGGCGACGACAGCGGGGAGGAGGCGGGCATCCCCCAGGACGATCCCGTCGACACCGCCGTCGACCAGGGCTGGGTACCGGGCTACGCCTCGTCCAACTCCCGTGCCCGCGGACGGTTCGCGCGCAACTTCGTGGTGCAGGGCAGCGCCGCCGACTGGGCCCTGCTGGTGCTGGCGGCACTGCGCCGCGCCTGCTCCCGGCTCGCCGCCGAGCTGGTCTTCTTCCAGCACGACGAGGTGATCGTGCACTGCCCCGCCGAGGAGGCCGACACCGTCGTGGCCGCCATCCGCGAAGCGGCCGAGCTCGCGGGCCGCCTCACCTTCGGGGAGACACCGGTGCGTTTTCCGTTCACGACGGCGGTCGTACGGTGCTACGCGGACGCGAAGTAGGGCGTCCGCGGGGAATCGGAAGAGACGCAACCTTCGCTGTCGCCGTCGTTGTCGACATCGGCATCCGTATCCGTATCCGTATCCGTATCCGCATCCGCATCCGCATCCGCATCCGCAGCGACATCGGGTGCGCTACCGCGCGAGCAGTTCCCGCAGCTCGCCCGCCACCGGGCTGTCCGTCTCCTCCAGCGCCTCCAACGCCGACGCCCACTCCCGATACGCCGCTTCGGCGTCACCCCGTTCCCGCAGGAGCAGCCCCCGCTGGTGGCGGGCGAGGCCTCCGGTGTACCGGTCGGCGCGGCGGTCGGCGCGGCACCGCAGCAGATCGCACTCGCGCGCGGCCCGTTCCCAGTGGCCGACACCCCGCAGGGCGCGCACCAGGCCGAGCCGGGTCTGTGACTCGCCGTGCCAGTCACCATGGCCGCCCAGGATGCGCAGGCTCTCCTCGAAGTGCGGTACGGCGGCGGCCGGTTCGCCTAGCGTGAGGTGGGCGTAGCCGATGTTGCAGTGCGCGGAGTGCCGGATGATCACGTCCTGCACGGCGTCGCCGATCGCGAGACTGCGCTTGTGGTGGTCGATGGCGGCCCGCGGATCGGTGTGCTCGTACAGGTTGCCGAGGTGGCTGTAGGTGATGGCCTCCATGTGCCGGTCGCCCAACTCCCGCGAGAACTGCAGACTTTGGAGCAGGGCGTCACTGGACTCCGCGTAACGGCCCAGGCTTTCGAGAAGCATGCCCCGGTTGCTCAGCCCCCGTCGCATCCAGGACAGCACCCCGAGGCGCCGCCAGATCGCGAGCGCCTCGTCGTTCAGGGCGAGGGCCTCGCCCACCCGGCCCGTCACGAAGTGCAGGCCCCCGAGGTCGCCGAGCGCGCACGCCTCGGCGGCCCGGTCCCCGAGCAGCCGGGCCGCGTCGAGCGCGGCCCGCTGGAGGACCTCCAACTCGGCCACACGGCCGCTGCGTTGGACGTACGGGTGGAGCATGCGGGCCAGCAGCGGAACGTACGGCGAGGTCTGCGCGTACCGCTCCGCCAGCGCGACCACGTTCGCCAGTTCCGTGTCGCCCCAGGCGAAGGCCTCCCGCGCGGAGCAGAACGGGGGCGTGGCCGCGACGTCCGCCGCGTGCCCGGCCGGCTGGGAGGCCGTCGGCCTGCTGCGGTCCTCCCGGTCGAGACCGGGTTCGAGGATCGCCTCCAGGGAGCGGGCGGCGACACCGGCGTACCAGCGCAGGGCGCGCTCGGCGACGACCGCGTCATGACCGAGGGGAACGGCACTGCCGTGACTGCCCGGGAAGGCCGGACGGTCACAGCCCGAGCCGACGACGACGCACTCCACCGCGCCCGCGATCTCCCGGGCGAAATCCCGTACGAGATCGTGGGGCGCGTAGCGGCCGTAGGCGGTCTCCTCCAGCAGGGCGACATCGACGAGGCGGTCGAGCGCGGCCTCGGCACGGCGTTCGTCGGTGCCGGTGAGGCGGGCTACGAGGGCGGCTCCGTAGGCGGGCAGGTCGAGCGCGCCGATACGGCACAAGGCTAGGGCCGCGTCCCGGTCGGCCTCACGCTCGGAGGCGCGCAACGCGTCGTGCGCCACGGCGAGCGAGCGGCGCACGCTCAGGTCGTCGTACTCCAGATGGTGCAACCGCCCTTCTGTGGCGGCCAGTTGACCTGCCAGAACATCCGGGGTGAGGGCGCGGCGGGCGGCGAGGCGGGCCGCGACGACCCGGAGGGCGAGCGGCAGCCGGCCGGTGAGTTCGACGAGGGGGTGCCCGCTGTCGAGTCCGTCCCTGCGGCCGGAGACCGCGCGGAGCAGTGCCGCGCTGTCCTCGTCCGTCAGCGGCGCGAGCGGGAAGCGGTCGGCGCCGTCCAGGGCGGTGAGCGGCGAGCGGCTCGTCACGATCACCGCGCAGCCCGGGCCGGCCGGCAGCAGCGGCCGCACCTGCGCCGCGTGCGCCGCGTCGTCCAGCACCATGAGGATGCGGGTGGGCGCGAGCATCGAGCGGAGCAACGCCGCTGCCGCGTCCGGGTGTTCGGGGATGCGTCGGGGTTCCGCACCCAGGTCGCGCAGGAGTGCGGCGAGCGCCTGACCGGCGGTGAGGGGGGTCATGCCGGGGGTGGCGCCGTGCAGGTTGACGTAGAGCTGGCCGTCGGGGAATCGTTCCCTCAGCCCGTGCGCGACGTGCAGCGCGAGCGCGCTCTTGCCGACGCCGGCCATCCCGCTGATCACCGCGACACGAGGCATCCCGGCGTGCCTCCCGCCGACTGTCCCGTCAGCCGTCCGGTCCGCTGCGCGGTCAGCCGTCCCGGTGCTCGCCCCGCGGTTCGTCCCGCCGACACGGCTGTCGGCGGTCCCGGCGCTCGCTCCCGCGACCGTCGCGTCACGGGACGCACCTCCCGGCTCGCCCCCTCCGGACTCGGCCCCTCCGGACGCGGCGCTACCGGTCGCGGTGCTGCCCACCCCCACGCCAGGGCGCGCCGCGCTTTCCAGGCCCGCCGAACGGGCCGGGTGCGAGAGGTGTCCTGGGACTTCTGGGGGTTCCGGGTGTGCCGGATGCCTCGGGTCGAGGACCAGTCGCAGTCGGTCGTGGATGTCTTCGCGGCCTGTGAAGTGCGCCGGGGGCGGCGGGAGTTGGGCGGGGCGAGGCGGCACAGCCGTGTCCCGGCCGCCCCACGTGGAGCCCGCCGTGGTCTCCGCTCCGCCGTTCCCGTCCCGACCGGCGCTCCGGTCGGCGTTCCCGTCCCGGCCGGCGCTCCGGTCGCTGTCCCGGTCCCGGTTCCCATCCATGTTCCGGTCCCGGTCCATGTTCCGGTCCCGGTCGCCGGCCGTCCTCGGGTCCAGGCCCTCGCCCGGAGCCCCGCCCCCGCCCCGGCCTCCGCCACCGGCCCGGCCCCGGCCCGTGTCACCGTCCCCGCGCCCGCCCGGGGCCCGGTTGTTGTCCCGCAGGATCTCCAGGTGGGCCTTGCGGACCGCGGGTCCCGGCTCGATGCCGAGTTCCTCCACCAGGCGGGCCCGCAGGTCGCGGTGGACGGCGAGGGCCTCGGCCTGGCGTCCGGTGCGGTGCAGGACCAGCATGAGAAGCCGGTGGAAGGACTCGCGGAGCGGATGCTCGGCCGTGCGGGCGGCCAACTCGGGTGCCAGCCGGTCGAGTCGGGAGGCCGTCGGGGCGAGGAACAGCTCCGCCTCGTACCGCCACTCCAGGACCAGCAGCCGGGCCTCCTCCAGGCGCTGGACGAAGGCGTGTCCGCCGGTCTCGGGCGGCAGGCCGCTCAGCGGGGTGCCACGCCACAGCGCGAGCGCGGCGGTGGATTCCCGGAGCGCCCGTTCCCAGTCGCGCTCGGCGTGCGCGTCGCGCGCGTCGGTGGCGTGCCGCTCGAAGACCCGGACGTCCAACTCGCCCTCGCCGACCCGCAGGACGTAACCCGGTGGCACCGCGCGCAGCCGGTCCGGATCGTCGAGGAGACGGCGCAGCCGGGTCACATGGTTCTGCAGGGATGCCTGGGCGGAGGCGGGTGGCGCCCCGCCCCACAGCGCGTCCCTGAGGACGTCGACGGAGACCACCCGGCCCGGTTCGAGGAGCAGCGCGGCCAGCAGGGCGCGCATCTTGCCGCTGCCGATCGAGCCGACCCCGCCGTCGGCGTCGTACAGCACCGGCGGCCCCAGCAGCCCGAACCGCAGCCCGTTCCGCATCACGCCGCCCCACTGCCTTTCCGCCCGACCGCTCCGGCCGCGCACCACGGCGAGTTCCCGCCTTTTCCAGACGACTTCACGCCGACCGACTGATCGTTCCCGAAAGAACCGTTGGCCTCATGTTAGCGATCCGTTGGCGCGGCCTGATGTGATCAGTCCATCGGATCTGGCCCGACGGTGCGCGCGTACTACGCGTAACTCGGGGGAGTGTCGCCGCCGTGCCGGATCCGGGGACGTGAGAGGCCCCGGTCGTCGATGTGATCCGACCGGGGCCTCCGTCCGTTCAGCGGCCTGTGAGCTGGGACCAGGGGTTTTCGTCCGGATCACCCCGGGGCCGCGACACCTGGCCCGATCCGTCGGCGATCCGAACGAAATCCCCTACCCAGACAAATCCACTGGCTAAATGACCGGCGGGCGCCCGAGGCGGGTCAGCCGCCACACCGTGCGCCACCGCATGGGGCGTCGCTCTCCGCCGGACTGCCGCAGCCCCTCGGCGAAGCCGCCGAACCAGGCCCGCAGGCCGCCGACGGACCGCGTGCGCAGGAGCGTGAGCAGGATCCAGATCCCCAGGTGCACCGGGATCAGCGCCAGGGGCAGCCGGCGGCGGGTGAGCCAGACCCGGTTGCGGGCGGTCACGCGGTAGTAGATGGCGTGCCGGGCGGGCGAGGTCTTCGGGTGCTGGAGAAGCAGTTCGGGGCGGTACAGAACAGTCCACCCCGCGTCTATGGCCCGCCAGGCGAGGTCGGTCTCCTCGTGCGCGAAGAAGAACTCGGCGGGCCAGTCCCCGGTCTCGGCGAGCATCGGCATGGACAGCGCGTGGCCGCCCCCGAGGAAACCGGTGACCGGTCCCCCGCGCATCGGGTCCTTGGCCCCGACCCTCGGCACATGGCGGCGCTGCGTCTCGCCGTGCTCGTCGGCGATGCGGAAGCCGACGATGCCGAGCCGCGGCCGGGCGGCGTACAGGTCGCGCACCTTGCGCAGCACGTCGCCGTCGACGAGCAGTCCGTCGTCGTCGAGCTCGACGACGACGTCCACCTACCCCAACTCACCGAGCCCGGGCAGTACGACAATTAGGCCACCCGGGCAGCCGAGGGTGTGGTCCAGTTAGATTA
>NZ_JBEXNW010000032.1:0-105481 GCF_040611295.1 Streptomyces sp. NPDC002935 | reverse complement strand
GTCACCCACGCAACTACCTGGCATTTCTCGGCCTCGCCGCAGCCCTCTGCTGCTACAAACGACTCCTCAAACTCACCATGTAGGACACCGTCTTAACGGGATCTGCGCCGTCCGCCCGCGCACACGGGAGGAAGATCGGCGGCAGACGGCGGCGATTCACCAGCCGCAGGGACCTGCGAATCACCGGAATCTTCGGGCTGGGCGCGGCGAGCGGATTGATCCTCGCCACTTGGCTGCCGACCTACCACAACGCCGACCCTACGACCTCCTCTTCGCCTCCCCGGCACATGGAATCCCCACTGCCGACGACTCCCGCGCCGAAGGACCCCTCCCTCCCGACTGAAGGGCAGTCGAACCGCCCGCCGCACGGCACACCAGACCCGCCGCTCCCCGAAATCCCGGGCACGGGCGTCCTGCGCCAAGACGACAGCGGCCATGGCGTCTACGAGTTGCAGGTACGTCTCCTGCAGATACCCGGCATCTACGACGGTGGGCCGATCGACGGGCGCTACGACGCGGAGGTCCGAGCGGCAGTGACCCTGTTTCAGAAGCGGTACGGGATCCGCGGCGATGAGACCGGGGTCTACGGCGACAACACACGTTTTGCCCTCATGCTGCGGACCAAATAGCCAGCGACAGAAGGACGGTTACCAGGATCAACGTCGGCGCCAGTCCCACTGCAGGAACACGCCCCAACTGCGGCAGGGTCGGCGCCACCTACCCCGCAGCGTCTCGTCGAGGTTGCGGATGCGGTGATGTGTGTCCAGAGAGCCGGACGAGTGTCCACTTCAGGGAACCGATGAGGTGACGAGGGCCCCCATGACTCCATCATCTGCGCTTGCGGCGCAGGACCCCGTGCCAGCGGCAGACGTTGAGGGCGAAGTGGAGGTCGAAGGCGTTGGCGTCGAGGTCGAGGTGGCAGTGGTCGACGGCCCGCTGGATGCGGTAATGGACGGTGTTGCGGTGGACCATCAGCTGATCCGCGGTGGCGGCAGCAGCAGCGCCACCACGTCCCCGGTCCCGACACCCCGCGCCCGCAGGGCCGCCGCGGCCCGGCGCACCCGGCGGGCGAACGCCGCGTTGTCCAGAATTGCCACGTCATGAGGGAGGCAGGGCCCGTCCGCGTCCCCACGGGCCCGCAGATCTGACAGTTCCGCGATCTGCATGTCGGCTCCTCGAAGTGACGCGGTGCTCCGCGACCAGCCGCGTCCCGACGCGGGACGGATGTCCGGTACGTGAGGAGAGACGGTACGAATCCGGGGCGCCGCAGGCACTGATGGCCGCAACTGCACGCCGACGCGCCGTTCTTGACCCGGGCACGGTTGCGTCCTCGGAAGTGATCTGGCCATCTGGCCGGGATCTTCGGGTGAACCGTTCCATCGCCCTGTTGACCCCCAGAATCGTCATCTCAGGGCTGTGGACGGCCAGACCGATCGGGCATCGGCGGAACAACCCGTCACGCGGCCGGCAGCAGGCGTGGCTCAGACCCGGGGGTCGCTCCCCGCTCCAACGCCTGGTGCGGGGACGAGTCAGATGCCATGTGACGTATTGAACTCGGTCAGAGCCGGCAACCCAGCGGGCGCGGTGTCACGACGCGGTGGCCATCACCCGCGCATCCCACGACGGCCCTGCCTCCACGCCTCAGGGGCTGGGGCCACCGGGCCTCGTCCATGCTGTGTGGCCGCCCGAGCGGCGACGTCGAGCAGGCGCCGCACGCCACGGCCGGCGTGCCGGACCGGCCCGTCACGTCAGGCTCGACGGAACGATTCCGTAGCGGCGCATCTTGCGGTACATCGTGGCGCGGGAGATCCCGAGGTCCTGCGCGGTCCGCTGGACGTTGGAATTGCGGTCCATCAGCCCACGCAGAATGGCGTCGCGTTCCAGCGCCTCGATGGTGGTCAGGACCTTGTGCGAGGACACCCGGCATTCCGGCGGCAGGTCCTCCACGTGGATCACCCGGCCGGAAGGCCGCCGCGCCAGGCCGCGGATCACCGACTCGAGCTGCCGGACGTTCTCCGGCCAGGGGCATCGCTGAAGCAGGGCCAGCGCATCCGGGGAGAACGTGCACTCGCCGCTCGGCCGGTACTTGCGCAGGAACAACCGCGCCAGGTGCTCGATGTCCCCATAGCGATGCCGTAGGGGAGGCACCTCCACCGAGGCGCCACAGAGCTGGTCGAGCTGGTCGTCGGCACTGACCATCGACGGCTGGCAGATCATGACCAGTTGCCCGGTCGCGCTGCCGTCCAGCTGCACCAGCAGGTTGCTCAGCCGCTGCCGCAGCTGGTCGCCCAACAGGTGGACATCGCTCAGGACGAGCACGTTGGACGGCACGATGAGCAGCTCTCCGATGTCGTGCAGCCAGCGCTCCGTGACGGCCGGTGCATCCGACAGCGGCGCTTGCGTCATCTCCAGCCGACGTCCGGCGCCGCGGGCCCGGTGCAGGGCCTCGACCAACGTCCTCTTGCCGACGCCGGCTTCGCCCAGGAGATGAAGCCATGTCCCGGCGACGAACGCTGTTTCGCTGTCGGCGACCGCGCGCAGCCAGTGCGGGGACGAGCCCACCAGTCCCAGATTGGAGCGGGCGGGCGCGGCGGAACCCGCAGGTGTGGGCTGGGGCCGTCCGATCAGCCGGACTCGGAAGACGGCGCCCGCGTCGCTGTCCTCGCGCCGACAGCGACTGACCCTGAGTTCGGCGACCCGTCCCGAGGGCAGGGCGATGCTGCGGGTCCCCTCAGGCCGGGGATGGTCGGCGATCTCACGGGCGTGGTCGAGCAGCGCATACTGATCCGGCCCGGTCACGGTGGCGCTGAGCTGCTCGTTCATCATGACGACATCGCGGTTGAGAGCGAGCACGGGTCCTGGGCGCGCCGAGGAGCACGCCTCCATGTAGTCCTGGAAAAGAGCCCGCTCGCGCCGCGAGGTGATCGCCGCGATTTCGGCCTCGATCTGGGCCGCGACCGAGCGGGCGAAGGCCATCAGCATGCCGTCGGAGCCCTGACGGATGGTGGTGAGGTTGAAGGCTCCCAGCAGGGTGCGCCGGGTGGGATGCAGGATCGGCACGGCCGCGCAGTGGAAGTCCCGCAGCGCCTCGACGTAGTGCTCCATCCCGGCGATCATGACCGGGTGGCCACTGGCCAGCGCGGTCCCGATGCCGTTGGTGCCCACATAGCGCTCGGCGAACACATGGCCCGGGGCCAGGTGTACCCGGTTGAGGTTCGTCGTCAGCCCCTCGTGGGAGACCTTCCGGGAGAGGACCACTCCATTGCGGTCTGTGATCATCGTGGAGACCGGGTCGTCGGCGAGCTGCTCGTGCAGCCTGTCCAGGATCGGCAGCCCAGCCCTTGCGAGGGGGCTGTCCAGATTGGGGTTGTCCAGGTACGGAGCGTCGAGGCTGCCCGACTTCACCTTGTATTCCATCGAGCGATGCCATGAGGCCACCACAAGCGGCCGGGCGCTCGGATCCTTGGTGACTTCCAGGTAGAGCTCTCTGGCCACTCTCAGTGAGCTTTCGGGTTGTTGGCGGGGCATTAACACTCCCGTACTGCGCGCGTTACATCCCTCGGTGCAGTGATTGGACCAGCTCGACAGCGTGGCGCCTACGGCGTGTACCACATTGAGACATTCGCGGACGGATTCTGAGACATCGACCTGCGATCGGCGGCCTGTGTAATCGGCGCACCACCCCACCCGCCGACTCGCAGGGAGCCGCTATGAAAGCCGTGCAGGTCATCGAGTACGACGAGCCGCCCGTGCTCGTGGACGTGCCGGACCCGCAGATCACCGGCCCGCTGGATGTGATCGTGAAGATCGGGGGCGCCGGAGTCTGCCGGACCGATCTGCACATCCTCGAAGGACAGTGGAAGGACAAGAGCGGGGTCGCCCTTCCGTACACGATCGGTCACGAGAACGCCGGCTGGGTCGCGGAGGTCGGGCAGGCCGTCACCAACGTCAAGGTCGGTGACCCGGTCATCCTGCACCCGCTGGTGACGTGCGGTCTGTGCCGCGCCTGCCGGGCCGGCGACGACGTGCACTGCATGAACTCGGCCTTCCCCGGCATCGACGCCGACGGGGGCTACGCCGAGTACCTGAAGACCAGCGCCCGCTCGGTCGTGCCTCTCGCCCCGTCCCTGGAGCCGGCCTCGGTGGCGGCCCTGGCCGACGCCGGGCTCACGGCGTACCACGCCGTCGCCAAGGCGGCCCGGGTGCTGCGGCCAGGCGACAAGGCCGTTGTCATCGGCGCCGGCGGACTCGGACACATCGGAATTCAGGTGCTGCGGGCCCTGTCGCCGGTGGAGATGATCGTCATCGACCGCAGCCCGGAGGCCCTGGCTCTGGCCAAGGAACTGGGCGCCGACCACACCCTCGCCGCGGACGGAAGCGAAGCCGACCGCGTACGGGATCTCACCGGCGGTCACGGGGCGGAGGCCGTCCTGGACTTCGTCGGCGAGGGGGGTGCCGTCGAGACGGGCGTGGCCTGCCTGCGCCGGAACGGCAACTACTACGTCATCGGCTACGGCGGCCACCTCCACGTGCCGACGATCGACGTCATCTCCACGGAGATCAACTTCATCGGCAACCTCGTGGGGTCCCACAACGACCTCTCCGAGCTGATGGTCCTGGCGGCCCAGGACAAGGTCACCCTGCACACCCAGCGATACCCCCTCGCCTCCTTCCGGCAGGCCCTCGACGACCTCGACACCGGGGCCGTACGCGGCCGAGCGATCTTGATCCCCTGACACGTCCAAGGAGCAATTCCATGCGTACGAGACCTTACAAGCGGTTCGCCGCCGTCGCGGCCGTCGCCGCCCTGACCGCCACCGCGTGCACCGCCCCGAACCAGGCACAGGACAAGCCGAAGGAGAAGGCCCCGCTCTTCAAGCTCGGCTCGGAGATCAGCTACAAGAAGTACGGCAAGGACTACCCGGACACCAAGGTGGAGGACTTCCCGGGGCCGTGCAGCTATGAGGCGATCAGCCGGAAGGACTACTCCGGGGAGACGCTGAAGATCATCAGCCACGCCGTCCCGGTCATCGGCGAGCCGACCCAGCTGCACGCCAAGCAGTTCGAGGAGATCACCGGGGCGAAGGTCGAGGTGGTCAACGTTCCCTTCGGTGAGCTGCACCAGAAAATCCTCACGCCCCTGCAGGCGGGCCAGCCCGCCTACGACGTGATGTTCTACCCCTCGCTGTGGATCGGCGACATGGCCCCGTACCTCGCGCCGGTGCCGAAGAAGTATCTGAACACTCCCGGCATGAAGGACGTCACGAGTACCTATATGGATGTGGCGACTTGGAACGGGAAGGTCGTGCAGTACCCCATGGACGGGGACCGGCATTACCTCAAGGTCCGCGCCGACGTGCTGAACGACCCCAAGCAGCAGGCGGCCTACAAGGCGGCCACGGGCAAGGAGCTGAGAGTTCCGAAGACCTGGGCCGAATACCAGGACGTCGCCAAGTTCTTCAACGGTAAGGACTTCGATGGCGACGGCAAGCGCAACTACGGCAGCGCCGAGGTGACCAAGCGCGACGACCTGACGTTCTCCGCCTTCATCAGCCGGGCGGCGCCGTATGTGAAGAACCCGGACGTCAAGGGCGGTGTCTTCTTCGACCTTGAGACCATGAAGCCGCTGATCAACACGCCCGGCTTCGTCCGCGCCCTGGAAGACATGGTGAAGGCCAAGTCGACCTGGGCACCCGGTGGCGCCAACTTCGGCCTGGGAGACGAGATCTTCTCCTTCGGCGGCGGCCAGACGCTGATGTCGTACTCGTGGGACGACGCCTTCATCCAGGCCCAGCAGCCCGACAGCAGGATCCGCAACAAGGTGCAGGCGGCGCCACTGCCCGGATCCAGCGAGGTCTACAACCGCACCACCAAGTCGTGGGACACAAAGGCGAACCAGGCTCCGTATTTCACCTGGGGCTGGACTTCGGCGGTGCCCAGGGCCTCCCGCCACCAGCAGATGGCGTTTGACTACCTGTGCTTCTTCAGCAACGAGGCCAACACCGCCCTCGACCTGAGCATCGGCCGGTTCGGCGTCAACCCCTACCGCTACTCCCACTTCGACCCGAACTTCTGGGAGGGGCTGGGCTGGGACCCGAAGGTCGCCAAGTCGTACGTGAAGACGCTCTCCGGCATGGAGGAGAGCCGCAACCGCGTCTTCGACCTGCGCGTTCCCGGTGTCAACCAGTACATGTCCGCGCTGGCCAACGGCGTCGCCGCGGCCCTGGCGGGCCAAAACTCCCCGCAGGACGCGCTGGACGGCGTGGCCAAGGAATGGTCCAAGATCACCGGCCAGATCGGCAAGGACAAGGTCCAAAGCGCCTATCGCAACGTGGTCGCGCTCGAGGACAACTCGATCCGACCGTAGGACGCCCCGGGTGGCTGGACCCGACCGGACGGCCACCCGGGGGCGCCCGCCCCCTTCCGCAAGGAGAACCATGGACGGCCTGCGCCGGCACAAGAGCATGTTCCTGCTGCCAGGACTGCTCACGCTCTTTCTGATCATCATTTTCCCGCTTCTGTTCACCATCCGGGTCAGCTTCTCCGGCTGGAACGTCAGCAACCCTCAGATGGACTTCATCGGAGGCGCCAACTACACCGCGATGCTGGACGACAGCCGCTTCTGGGCCTCCATCACCCGGCTGATCCTGCTGGCGGGCGGAACGGTCCTGATCCAGTACGTCATCGGGTTCGGTATGGCCATGCTGGTCTGGCGCGAGGCACGCGGCCGCAGATTCTGGCGGGTGCTGTTCCTCGTGCCCATGATGACCACGCCCGTGGTGATGGCCGCCATCTGGCAGACGATCTTCCATGAGTCGCTGGGTCCGGCGAACGATCTGCTGGGGATGCTGGGCCTGACGAAAGTTCCCTGGCTCACCGAGTCCGGGCCGGCGCTGGTCGCGCTGATGACCGTCGAGGTCTGGCAGTGGACCCCCTTCATGTTCCTGCTGCTGCTGGCCGGCCTGCTCAGCCTTCCCAAGGAACCGTTCATGGCCGCCGCGATCGACGGCGCCGGCACCTGGCGCACCTTCTGG
This sequence comes from Streptomyces sp. NPDC002935, assembly GCF_040611295.1. Lineage (NCBI taxonomy): Bacteria > Bacillati > Actinomycetota > Actinomycetes > Kitasatosporales > Streptomycetaceae > Streptomyces > Streptomyces sp. NPDC002935. Next base: position 98,447 of record NZ_JBEXNW010000032.1, on the reverse strand, counting down.
AAGGTGACCTTCCCGCTGATGGCGCCGGTCTCGGTCGCGGCGATCATCATCCGGCTGATCGAGGCGTCCAAGCTCTCCGACAGCGTCTACGTACTGACGTCCGGCGGGCCGGGCTCCTCCACGGAGACCCCCGGTTACTACCTCTACATCCAGGGGCTCCGCGATCAGCAGACCGGCTACGGCGGGGCGATGTCCCTGACCTACCTCGTCCTGATGATCGTCACGCTCACGGTCGTCGCCGCCCTGCTCACCAGGGCCTTCAAGCTGAAGGGGGCCTCATGAGGTCGCGCCTTTATCCCGTATTCAAATACACCGTGATCGGCCTGTGGGCCTGCTTCGTCGCGGGACCGTTCTTCTGGGCGATGACGACCAGTTTCAAGAACGCCAACGCGGTCCAGGGCGGCCCCACCTACATCCCCTGGGTGCAGTACAAGCCCACCCTCACCGGCTGGCGCAACATCTTCGGCGGAGCCGGCGGTATCGATGTGATCGATCCCTTCGTCAACAGCGCGATCATCACCATCGCCGCGTCCGCCATCAGCCTGGCCCTGGGGTCCCTGGCCGCCTACGCACTGTCCCGCTACCGGTTCAAGCTGGGCTTCATCAAGAACAGCGATATCGTCTTCTTCTTCGTCTCCCAACGGATCATGCCGCCCGTCGTCCTGGTGATCCCGTTCTTCTACCTCCTGCAGTGGGGTGGCCTCCTGGACAGCATCCCGGGCCTGGTCATCGTGACGGTCGCGCTGCTGCTGCCCATCGCGGTCTGGGTGATGGTGGACTTCTTCAACGGCATCCCCCGGGAAATCGACGAGATGGCGATGCTGGACGGCTGCCCCCCGTTCCAGACCTTCGTACGGGCGATCCTGCCGAACTCCCTGCCCGGGCTGACCGTGGCGGCGATGTTCTGCGCCGTGTTCGGCTGGAACGACTTCTTCTTCGCCTTCCGGCTGACCTTCACCGAGGTCCAGACCCTGCCCCAGGCGGTCGTCGCCCTCAACTCCTCCATTCCACCATGGTGGACGCTGTCCGCCGCCGCGCTCTTCGGCGTGGCACCGCTGATCCTGCTCGCCCTCTGGGTGGAGCGCCTACTGTCCAAGGGGAACCTGTCGGGAGCGGTCCGATGAACCTCAGCGCCAATGATCTGTGCCTGACCGTCGACGGCGTCGACCACCTCAAGAACGTCACCGCCACCTTCCAGCCAGGACGGCTCCACACCGTCATCGGCAGGACGATGGCCGGGAAGACAACGCTGCTGCGGGCCCTGGCCGGTCTGCAGAAAGTGGACTCCGGCTCGCTGACCCGGGCGGGAGCCGACTTCCTGAAGACGCCGGTGTGGCGGCGCGACACCGCCATGGTCTATCAGCAGTTCATCAACTACCCGCATCTCAATGTGTACAACAACGTGGCCTTTCCGCTGAAGCGGGCCGGGCTGTCACGGGACGAGATCCAGCGACGGGTCCGGCAGAGCCTGGCGAGCGTGGGGCTCGCGGACTTCGAGAAGCGCAAGCCCTCCCAACTCTCCGGCGGCCAGCAGCAGCGCGTCGCGATGGCTCGCGCCCTGGCCCGCGGTACCGGCATCCTCCTGCTCGACGAGCCACTGGCGAACCTGGACTACAAGTTGCGCGAACAGTTGCGCGACGAGTTCAAGGCCCTCTTCTCGGACCAGGGCGACACGATCGTCATCTACACGACCACCGAACCCGCCGAGGCGATGATGCTCGGCGACGTGGTCCTGGTCATGCACGAGGGGCGGATCCTCCAGACCGGCACCCCGCAGGAGGTCTTCGAACGCCCGGCGACCACCGCGGTGGCGTCCATCATCAACGACCCGCCCATGAACATCTTCGCGGGCCGGATCGAGGGCGGCCAGGTCACGGTGGCCGACTTCCAGGCCACGCACGTCTCCGCGCACCTGGCCGACCTGCCCGACGGCGCCTACCAGTTCGGCCTGCGTGCCACCGACGTCAGCCTGGCTTCCGGCGGGGTCGAGGGCGAGGTCACCTTCGTCGAGATCTCCGGCTCCGAGACCTTCGTCCATGTGGTCGTCGCCGAGACCCCCTTCGTCGTACAGATCGAGGGCATCCTCGACGTCGCCCTCGGCGACCTGATCAAACTTCGGCTCCGTCCCGACCGGCTGTTCGCCTTCGACGAGCAGGGGACGCTCGTGCGAACACCTTCATACGATCTCGCTTCAGTGGAAGGGCATTGATATGGCGCAGTTGGACATCGTCGACGTCGGGCACGCGTACGCGCCGGGTGCCGAGGAGGAGCGCTGGGCTCTCAAGCCGCTGAAGCTGACCTTCGAATCCGGCAAGACCTATGCGCTGGTCGGACCCTCGGGCTGCGGCAAGACGACGCTGCTGAACATCCTGTCCGGCCTGGTCAGACCATCCCGGGGACGGGTGCTGTTCGACGGCGTCGACGTCACCGCTCTGCCCACGAAGGCGCGCAATATCGCCCAGGTCTTCCAGTTCCCCGTCATCTACAAGTCGATGACGGTCTACGAGAACCTCGCCTTCCCGCTGCAGTGCCGGCGCTGGGACAAGGCGAGGATCGATGCCAAGGTCCGGCAGGTCGCCGAGGCCCTGGACCTGCACGACCGGCTGGGGCAGCCCGCTCGCGGGCTCACCGCCGACGACAAGCAGTTGATCTCACTCGGCCGCGGCCTGGTCCGTGACGACGTGGCGGCCGTCCTGATGGACGAGCCGCTCACCGTGATCGACCCGCAGCTGAAGCACTCGCTGCGGCGCAAGATCCGAGAGATCACCGAGCAGTTCCGGCCCACGGTGATCTACGTGACGCACGACCAGTACGAGGCGATGAGCTTCGCGCAGGAAGTGCTCGTCATGCAGGACGGCCGCGCCGTGCAGCAAGGCACCCCTGAGCAGCTCTTCGAGGCGCCCTCCTCGACCTACGTCGGCTACTTCATCGGCTCACCGGCGATGAACTTCCTGACCGTGGACCGCAACGACGGGCCCTTCGCGCTGGGCGGCCGGACGCTGTCCGTTGCCTGGGACATCCCCCAGAGCACGACCGGGGTCCAGGTCGGCGTCCGGCCCGAACACGTCAAGGTCGTCACGGACCCCGGCCCCAACACCTTCCCCGGCCGACTGCGGAGCGTCAGCGACCACGGCGCGCAGCGCGTGCTCGAGGTCGAGGTCGCCGGGCAACTCGTCAGGGCCAAGACGCCGCGGGAGGAGGGAGTTCCGGTCGGTGAGGAGGTCCTCGTTCACCTGCCGCGCGCCAAGGTCCTTCCGTACGCGGACGGTCAGTTGGTACTCCAGTCGTAACGATCCGTCGGGCACGCCCGCGCCACCTACCCGCTCCACCGCAGCGGGCCGCCCATCGGGGGCCCGCTGCGGCGGGCCGCCCATCGGGGGCCCGCTGCGGCGCGCGGGGCGCGTGGGGCGCCGCAGCCGTGCGGCGGAACGCCGCGACGCGTCCGCTGTCGTGGGGTCGGCGAACCGGCGACAGCAAACCGAGGTCGTACGATCCGCCGTACGCAACGCCCGTTTGATGCAAAATGCACAGACATCAGCGAAGGAATCCCATGATCTTCATTACCGCCAAGTTCCGAGTCCGTCCCGAGCACGCCGACCGCTGGCCCGAGATCACCGCCGACTTCACCCAGGCCACGCGCGCCGAGCCCGGCTGCCTGTGGTTCGACTGGTCGCGCAGTCTGGCGGACCCGACGGAGTACGTCCTGGTCGAGGCCTTCCGCGACGACGATGCCGGCGCCGAGCACGTGCAGTCCGCGCACTTCAAGGCTGCGCAGCAGACGCTGCCGCCCCATCTGGTCGAGACGCCGCGCATCGTGAACGCGACCGTTCCTCAGGACGACTGGTCGCTCCTTGGGGAGATGGCCGTCTCCGGACAGGAGTAGCTCCCTGTCCGGACGCGCGTCAGCGAGCAGCGCGCTCACGGTATGACCGCTGTGCCTCCGAGTTCAACGGAGCGTAGTCAGCACCAAGTCAGCACGGGAGTCAGCACCGCACCGTCAAATCACCCCCAACTACGCGTCCCGGACGGCACTCGTTTCGACCACCTACGAGCCCCTGAACCAGCCTTCCACGACCCTGGCATGGTGGCCACACGCATAGCCAACCCTCGAACTATGTTGCCCCACCACATGTGCCCCTGACCTGCATCTTCCTACCGTGTGCCAACACGTACCCGTCCCCACCGCACATGAGGAAGTGGCGCACATGGCCTCCGGAACCACCGCTCCCCCACCCCCCACCAACCTCAAGCGCATCGTCGCCGCCAGCCTCATCGGCACCACCATCGAGTGGTACGACTTCTTCCTCTACGGCTCGGCCGCCGCCCTGGTCTTCAACAAGCTGTTCTTTCCCGGCTCCGACCCGCTCGTCGGCACGCTGCTGTCCTTCCTGACGTACGCCGTCGGGTTCGCGGCCCGGCCGCTGGGCGCGCTCGTCTTCGGCCACTACGGCGATCGGCTCGGCCGCAAGAAACTGCTCGTGCTGAGTCTGCTGATGATGGGCGGGGCGACGTTCGCGATCGGTCTGCTGCCCACGCACGCGACCGTCGGCGCGGCGGCCCCCGTCCTGCTGACCGCGCTGCGGCTGGTGCAGGGCTTCGCGCTGGGCGGCGAATGGGGCGGTGCCGTCCTGCTGGTGTCTGAGCACGGCGATGCGAAGCGGCGTGGATTCTGGGCCTCATGGCCGCAGACCGGAGCACCCGCGGGCCAACTCCTGGCGACCGGCGTCCTGTCGCTGCTCACCGCCACCCAGTCGGACGACACCTTCACCTCCTGGGGCTGGCGCATCCCCTTCCTGCTCTCCGGCGTCCTCGTCGTCGTCGGTTTGTGGATACGTCTGTCTGTCGATGAATCACCCGTGTTCAAGCAGGCGTTGGCCCGGGCGGAAGCCCGCACGAAGGCTGGGCCGGACAAGCCGGAGACGCTTCCGCTGGTCTCCGTCCTGCGCCACCACTGGCGTGACGTACTCGTCGCGATGGGCGCCCGAATGGCCGAGAACATCAGCTACTACGTGATCACCGCCTTCATCCTCGTGTACGCCACCACCTCCGCGGGTGTCTCGAAACAGACCGCGCTCAACGCCGTCCTCATCGCCTCGGCCGTGCACTTCGCCGTCATCCCGGCCTGGGGCGCGCTCTCGGACCGCATCGGGCGCCGCCCCGTCTACCTGGTCGGCGCCGCGGGTATCGGCCTCTGGATGTTCCCGTTCTTCTCCCTGATCGACACCGGCGGCTTCGGGAACCTGGTCTTCGCCGTCACCGTCGGCCTGATCCTGCACGGCGCCATGTACGCACCCCAAGCCGCCTTCTTCTCCGAGATGTTCGCGACCCGGATGCGCTACTCGGGTGCTTCCATCGGCGCCCAGTTCGCCTCAGTCGCGGCGGGCGCGCCCGCACCGCTCATCGCGACGGCGCTCCTCTCCTCGTACGACAGCTCGACTCCCATCTCCCTGTACGTGATCGGGGCGGTCGTCCTGACCCTGATCGCCGTGGGCCTCGCGAAGGAGACCCGCAACCGCGACCTGTCCGACGTCGAGGCCACGACCGACGAGCGACCCGCTCCCGCCGCGCCGGCGGACGCCCGTTCCGTCTGACCGCAGACCCGCCCCCGATCCCCGTACGCGATCCGCGTGCGGGGATCAGCGCGCTGTGTCCGACGACAACCGGTGCAGTCTCAGGGCGAGTTGGATCTCCAGGGCGCGGGCCGGGCTCTGCCAGTCGTCCCCGAGCAGGCGACCCACCCGCTCCAGCCGCTGCGCCACGGTGTTCACATGCACATGCAGGCAGTCCTTCGTGCGCGCCGGGCTCATTCCGCTCGCGAAGTAGGCGTCGAGGGTGCTCAGCAGGTCGGTGCCGCGCCGTTCGTCGTAGGCGACGACTCCGCCGATCGTGCGGTCGACGAACCCGGAGATGTCCCGGTCCCCGGCGAGCAGCAGCCCGAGGAACCCGAAGTCCTCGGCGGCCGCGCCGTCGCCGGCCCGGCCGAGCAGACGCAGCGCCTCCAGGCAGCGCTGCCCCTCCGCGTACGCCGAGGCCACCACTTCGGGGCGCGCCGCGAGCCGGTCGACGGGCGCGGAGGCACCGACGGTGACCGCCTCGTGAACGGCGGTGCCGAGCTGCTTGGCCGTGCGGCGGGCCAGTGTCGTCACCGTGTCACCGGGTGCGAGCGGGAGCAGCAGGACGGTGCCACCGTCGCGGGCGGCGGCCAGTCCGTGGCGGGTGGTGGCGAGATGGGACGCGGCCGACCACAGCCGTCTGCGCGCGGCCGCCTCCTGGTCGGCGTCGGCGGCCGTGGCGTCGAGCCGGGCCGCCAGCACCACATGAGGGCCGTCGAGATCGGCGCGCAGCCGCGCGGCCCGCTCACGCAGCAGTCTCGGATCGCGGTCCCGGGCGTCCAGCAGGTCGTCCAACAGCTCGCCGCGTACCCGCTGTTCGGCCTCGGAGGCCGAACGTCTGGCGAGCAGGAGCAGCGATGTGACCATCGCGGCGCGCTCCAGGGTGCGTTGGTCGACGGGGTCGAGGCCCGGATGTCCGCGCAGCACCAGCGCGCCGAGCAGCTCGCCGCCCGCCGCCACCGCGGCGACCCAGTCGTCCCCGTGGCGCACGGCGTGGCCATCGGATCGGGCCGCCTCCACGGCGCTGGCCGGTGTGTCGCCCGGCTCCGCGAACTCGACCGTGCCGTCGAGGACTTCGGACACGGCGGCGGCCACGTCATGGACTCCCCCGCCGCGCAGCACGAGTTCGGCGAGCCGGTCGTGGACGTCTGAGGCGCGCTCGATCACTCCGCTGCGGTCCCGGATGATCTCGTTGGCGCGGCCCAGCCGGTCGAGGGCGGAGCGGGTCTCCGCCAGCGCGTTCGCCGTGTCGATGGCCGCCGCGGCCAGCGCCGCGAAGGAGCCGAGCAGCGCGATCTGCTCCCGCTCGAAGACCCGCGCCCTGCGGTCCGCCGCGAACAGCACGCCGATGACCTGGGGTCCGATCATCAGCGGCACGCCGAGAATCGCGACGAGCCCCTCGTCCCGCACTCCCGCGTCGATGGTCCGGGTGTGCTGGAAGCGCTCGTCCTTGAAGTAGTCGTCGGTGACATAGGGGCGGGCGGTCTGGGCGACGAGCCCGCCCAGGCCCTCGCCCATGCCGAGCCGCAACTGCTGGAAGCGCGCGGCGACGGAGCCCTCGGTGACACGCATGTGGGTGTCACCTCTGACGGCGTCGTTCAGGCTGAGATAGGCGACGTCCGTGCCCAGCAGTGACCGGGCCCGCTGGACGATCGCCTGCAGCACGGCGTCCAGGTCGCGCAGGCCCGCGAGGTCGTGCGCGGTCTCGAAGAGTGCGGAGAGCTCGGCCTCGCGGCGGCGCCGTCCTTCTATCTCCGTGCGCACGCGCAGGGCGAGCAGCTTGGCCTGTTCGAGCGCGGCGACGCGCTCGGCGGGCAGGCCCTCGGCGCGGGCGAGCAGCACCGGCTGCTCGTACGCGTCGGCGGTCGCTCCTCTGGCCAGGAGTTCCAGGTACGGCGCTTCCGCGCTGTCGGCGGAGCGCTCGGCTGATGGCAGGTGATCGCGGGACATGGCAACAGGATCGCGCATCCGCGGGGCGGCGCCGCGGCCCTGTGGATAACTCACGACCGACTCCGGTACGGCTCGGGGTGGGACCCCGTTCCCGTGCGCCTCGGGGTGGGGCCGACACCGGGCAGGTCGCGGTGGGGCCGGCTCCGGCGCGGTTCGTGACGGGGCTGATTCCGATGCGGCACGTGGCGGACTCCGGCTACGACGCGACGGGTGACGGGGTCGATTCCGATACCGTTCGGGACGTGGCCGGTTCCGATGGGGCCGGGGCGCGGCGGGCAGGGCATGGCAGTGCTTGGGCCCCGCTCAGTGCGCGGTCCAGCCCCCGTCCAGCAACAATGACGTTCCGGTCATGAAGGCCGCCTGCGGACCGCAGAGATAGGCCACCGCCTCGGCGACCTCCTCCGGCTCGATGAGCCGCTTGATCGCGCTGTCTCGCAGCAGGACCTCGGTCAGGACACGCTCCCGAGGAATCCCGTGGGTCCGCGCCTGATCGGCCAGTTGCTTCTCTACCAGCGCGGTGCGCACATAGGCGGGGTTCACACAGTTCGAGGTGACTCCGTGGGGCGCGCCTTCGAGGGCTGCGGTCTTCGAGAGGCCTTCGAGGCCGTGTTTCGCGGCGACGTACGCCGACTTGAACGGCGAGGCACGCAGCCCGTGGACGGAGGAGACATTGACGATGCGGCCCCAGCCCTGCCCGTACATGTGGGGCAAAGCACCGCGGATCAGACGGAACGGCGCCTCCAGCATCACGGTCAGCACCGTGTGGAACACGTCGGGCGGGAACTCCTCGAGCGGACGGACCATCTGCAGCCCGGCGTTGTTCACGAGGACATCGACACCCGCCGCGACCTGCTCGGCAGCGTCGAGGTCGGTGAGGTCGAGGACGTGCGGCTCGACGGTGCCGGGAAGGCCGGGTATCCGCTCGGCCAGGGTCTCCAGGCCTCCGGCATCCCGGTCGACCGCTCTCACCTTGGCTCCGGCGGCGGCGAGCCGCAGGGCGCAGGCGCGGCCGATGCCGCTCGCGGCGCCGGTGACGAGGGCGGTGCGGCCGCCGAGGTCGAGTGCGGAAGCGTGGGTGCCCGGAAGGGCGCTGGGCGCGGTCATGGCTCGACCCTAGGCAGCAGCCGCCCCCCAACCGATGTGGTCAGCACACACACTTCACGCTGAAGTCATAGGCTCGAACCATGTGGGTGCGTCGACCAGCGCCTGCTTGATCCGGACGAGGGCGTAGTCGTTCAGCTTCGGCAGGGCGTCCACGTCGAACCAGCCGACCTGGAGTGACTCGTCGTCATTGACGCGGGCCTCGCCTCCCACAGCGCGGCACCGGAGCGTGATGTCCATGAACTGGCAGACGTCGCCGTTCGGAAAGTTCACCTCGTCCCCGGCCCGGACCATGACGATGCGCTCGACCTCGACGTGCACGGCGGTCTCCTCGTACACCTCACGCACGGCGCAGGCGGCCGGCTGCTCTCCCGGATCCGGGATGCCGGAGATGAGCGCCCACTTGTGGTTGTCCGAACGCTGCCCGAGCAGGATTCTGCCCTCGTCGTCGAAGACCACGGCGCTCACTCCGGGAAGCCAGAGGAGCTGGTGGCCCGCGGAGGCCCGGATCGCGCGGATGAAGTCGGGAGTAGCCATGGCCCCGACCCTAACCGCGCGACTCCGTCACCTCGGCGGGGCCCCACGAACCGTGTACTAGGGCCTGTCCGGCGGATCATGCCGGAGACGCGGGGTCTGGTGCGCTGATCAGGCGCCGCAGGTTTCCTCCGACTTGCTCCGCCGGACAGGCCCTAGGCGGCGGTGTTACGCCGCGCGCGGAGCACGGTCGCCGCGCCCCAGCCGAGGCCACCCGCCGCGACCAGCACCAGGACGATCTCCGGGATGACGCCGAGCTTCGTGGCCGGGGTCTCGGAGGAGCGCAGCGGCACCTTCTGGACCAGCGAGTCGGCGACGAACATCCCGGTCCTCTGGGTGATCTTCCCGTCGGGCATGATCACGGCGCTGACACCACTCGTCACGGGGACGGTGACGGTGCGGCTGTGTTCGACGGCGCGGACGCGGGACATGGCGAGCTGCTGGTACGTCATCTCGCTGCGGTCGAAGGTCGCGTTGTTGCTGGGCACCGAGATGATCTGCGCGCCATCGGTGACGGTGCTGCGCACGGCCCAGTCGAACGCGGCCTCGTAGCAGGTGGCGAGGCCGACCTTGGTGCCGTTCATGGTGAAGACGCCCGGTTCGGTGCCGCGGCTGAAGTCCTGGCGCACCATCGACGTCCAGTTCTTGTTGATGGCCCCGAGCAGCGAACGCAGCGGCAGGTACTCACCGAACGGCTGGACCTGCCGCTTGTCGTACGTGTCCACCGGGCCCTTGTCCGGGTCCCACAGGATCTGCTCGTTGTAGAGCTTGCCGTCGCGCTCGACGACCCCGCCGACGGAGATGGGGGCGCCGATCGCCTTGGCCGCCTCGTCGATCACGAAGCGCGCGTCGGCGTTGGCGAACGGGTCGATGTCGGAGGAGTTCTCGGGCCACAGCACCAGGTCGGGCTTGGCGGCCTTGCCCGCCTTGATCTCGGCGGCCAGTCGCTCGGTCTCCCGCACGTGGTGGTCGAGGACGGCACGCCGCTGGGAGTTGAAGTCGAGTCCCGCGCGCGGGACGTTGCCCTGGATGAGCGCGACGGTCGTCGTGCCGTTCTCGGCCTTGTCACTGACCAGCGTCCGCGCGGCCAGCGCCCCGACGACGGGGACGGCGACGCTGAGCAGTGCTGCCACGGCCGCGCCCCGGCGCAGGACACGGGTGCCGCGCCCCTCGACGGCGAGTCGGACGATCTCGTACAGCCCGAATCCGCACAGTACGACCGCGAAGCCGAGCACCGGAGTGCCACCGAGCGCGGCGAGCGGCAGGAAGACACCGTCGGCCTGCCCGAACGCGATCTTCCCCCAGGGGAAGCCGCCGAAGGGCGCACGCGCGCGTGCCGCCTCTCCGGCGATCCAGACCGCGGCCGCCCACAGCGGCCACCCGGGCAGCCGGGAGACGAGCGTGATCCCCGCGCCGACGAGGGCGACGTAGACCGCCTCCACCGCGACGAGCGCGAGCCAGGGACCGGAGCCGACCTCGACGCCGGTCCACACCAGCAGCGGGAGCAGGAATCCGAGGCCGAAGAGATATCCGAGACCGAGACCGGCCTTCCAGGAGCGACCGCGCAGGGTCCAGCCGAAGACCGCGAAGGCGGGCAGGGCCAGCCACCACAGGGTCCGTGGCGGGAAGCTGACGTACAGCAGCACTCCGGAGAGGGCTGCGGCGGCGGCCGGAACGAGTCGACGCACCAGGGCGGCTCCGCGCGGGGCGGGCACAGCCTGGGGTTCGAGCTGTTCCGGCTCGTCTACGGTGGTTGCGGTGGCGGTCACTCGGGGAGTGTACGGCGCTTGACCTGGCCGCCGACAGCTCGGCCTTCTCGGTCCCGATGGGCGGAACGCCGCCCGGCAGCTCCCTTCGCACGCCTCTGCCGCAACGTTCCTGCACAACATGTCCCCAAACCGGCGCATCACCCGTTACGGTGTGCCCGAGCCTCTGACGTGCGGCCTGATGCGGTGACGGCGCCCGGGGGCCGGCGGAGTCGGGGGGCGACGGGGTGGGTTCCACGGGGACGGCGTCCGCGGCGGGTTCGGCGGCCACGGGCGAAAGACGCAGCGCCGCGGATGCCGTCGGCGTAGCCGTGCTCGCGGCCTGCGCCGCCTGGTCGCTGATCACCGCGGCCGCGCACGAGGGCCGGCCCGAGGGCATGCTGCTGGCGGTGCTCGCCGTGGCAGCGGGCTACGCCTCGGGGCGGATCTTCGGAGCACTCCTGCCGGTGGCCGCACCCTGTGCCGGAGCCCTGGCCGGACTCGGCCTCGCGATCGCCACGCCCGGCCCGCAGATCAGTCTGGAACTCGGCCACACCGGCGCTACCGCCGCCCTGCTGACCCTCTCCTCCGGCGCCGCGTGCTGCGCGGCCTGGGCCGCGCGCCCGCCGGCCCTGCGGCTCGCGCTGCGACTGCTGGCCGCCGGGACCGCGGTGACCGCGGCGGTCCTGGGGTCGACCACAGGATTCGTCACCTGTACCGGGGTCCTGCTGTGTTCGCTCGCCGCCGCGCGCGTGCGGCGCCGCGCCCTCGGCCTGACGGGGCTCGCGGCCGCCGCGGTGCTGGTGACCGGAGCCACTTGGGCGATCAGCGAGGACGCACTGCCGACCGGACTGACCGCGTCCCTGGAGGGCCAGCTCACCGAGCACCGGGTCCTGCTCTGGCACGACGCTCTGCACATGGCCCGCGCCCATCCCACGCTGGGGGTCGGGCCCGGACGCTACGGCGAGCTCAGTCCCACCGTCGCCCAGTCACTGCTGCCCGACGGCAAACCCCACTCCGCGCCCCTGCAACAGGCCGCCGAGCAGGGCCTGACCGGCGTGGCCCTGCTCGCGGCCGCCTTCTGCTGGGTCCTGTACGCACTGTTGCGCTCGCCGCGTTCCACGCCGATCGCGCTGACGACCGGCGCGGCCCTGACGGCGCTCGCCGCCATCGCGTCGATCGGCAACGCACTCAGTTTCATGACGGTGACCGCGGGTGCGGGACTGCTCGCCGGGATCGCGACGGCACGACCGCTCACCACGGGGGAGCCTGACGACGGCCTGGACCCGGAAGGGCGTTTCGGTCACCCGGGGACATGAGAGCCGCACCTCGGTCGTCAGCGCACCACACCGGACGTGTTCGGGCGCAGGTGGCCGCGGATGATCCGTACCGCGGCTTCCGCGTTGTCGACGGTGATCGTGAACGTATGGCCGTCGCCCAGGCGCAGCACCACGCCCTCGCCACGGCGGACGATGACGGCGGTTCCCTTTTCGGGCCGCCAGCGGTACCCCCAGCCGCCCCACTGACGCGGGGTGACCTGGGGCGCGAAGTCGGCACCGACGACCGTGGAGAGAGGGATGCGGCGGCGCGGCAGACCTATGTGGCCGCAGCGCACTTCCAGGCAGTCCTTGTCCACCTTCACGGCGACAACCACGAACGCGAGCGTGCCGAAGAGGATGAGCAGTCCGGCCGCGATGCATCCGACGACGGACATGATCAGCGGGGCCGTTCCCGACGTCCCACCGGAGTCGACGGCCAGCTCGATCCCGAGAGCCAGACAGGCCAAGCCGCCTATGGCGGGCAGCAACTGAACGCGATTCCTCGCGTGTCCGGTCCAGGTCTCCGGATGCGGGGAGGTTTCGCCGTGGGGGTGGTCCCTCATGCCTATGAGACTACTCAGGTTCCGCTGCACGGGCACCGGGTCGCGGAGCGTTACTCCGCGCGTGCGGGGCTGACCGCCGCGAGGGTGCGGCCTTCCTCGTAGGTGAGCGCGGTCGCGGGCAGCGCGCCCTCGCGCCCGCCCAGAAGCACCGTGACCGTGGAGTCGGCGGACGCTCCGGGGTCGGGGAGCTCGCCGATCCGGCGCAGCGCCTGGGCGGCGACGGCCCCGGCGGAACCGTGCAGCACGATCGGCGGGCGGCCGGGGCGCTGCACGGCCGCGCGGATGCGCTCGGCGACGAGTTCGTAATGGGTGCAGCCCAGGACGACGGCCCTTACATCCTCGGGGGTGTGCGCGGCGGCGGCAGCGATCGCGGCGTCGATGGCCGCCTGGTCGGCGTGCTCCACGGCGTCCGCGAGTCCGGGGCAGGCCACCTCGGTGACGTCCACTCCGGCGGCGAACTCGTCGATGAGTCCGCGCTGGTACGGGCTGCCGGTGGTGGCGGGCGTGGCCCAGATCGCGACAGGTCCACCGCCCGCGGCGGCCGGCTTGATCGCCGGGACGGTGCCGATGACGGGCACCTCCGGCTCCAGATGGGCACGCAGGGCGGGCAGGGCGCGTACGGAGGCGGTGTTGCAGGCGACGATCAGGGCGTCGGGCCGGTGCAGCGCGGCGGCCTCTGCGACAGCGAGGGCACGTGCCGTGACGTCCTCCGGTGTACGCGGCCCCCAGGGCATGCTGCCCGGGTCACAGGAGAGGACGAGATCGGCGTCTGGCCGCAGTCGACGTACCGCGGCGGCAGCAGCGAGCAGTCCGATTCCGGAGTCCATGAGCGCGATCTTCACCCGGTCACCATAGACGATCCGTCCTCACGGGTGACCGCGGTGGGGCAGACTGCGGCAGGTGAGCGCCCTCGTGTGGATCGCTGTCGGATCACTGGCCGCGTGGCTGTGGCTGCTGCTCGGCCAGGGCTTCTTCTGGCGTACGGACATGCGGCTGCCCTCGCACACCGAGCCGGCGGACTGGCCTTCCGTCTGTGTCGTGGTCCCGGCCCGGGACGAGGCCGCCGTGCTGCCCGAGAGCCTGCCGTCGCTGCTCGCCCAGGACTATCCGGGGCGCGCCGAGATCTTCCTCGTCGACGACGGCAGTTCGGACGGCACGGGAGAGCTGGCCCGTGAGCTGGCGCGCCGGCACGGCGGACTGCCGCTCACCGTCGGCTCACCGGGAGAACCCCCGGCGGGCTGGACGGGCAAGCTGTGGGCCGTACGCCACGGCATCGGTCTCGCCCGCGCGCGGGGACCCGAATATCTGCTGCTGACCGACGCGGACATCGCGCACGCGCCGGACAGCCTGCGGACGCTGGTGGCGGCGGCGCGCACGGGTGGTTTCGACCTCGTCTCGCTGATGGCGCGGCTGCGGGTGGAGAGCGTGTGGGAGCGGCTCGTCGTGCCGGCGTTCGTCTATTTCTTCGCGCAGCTCTACCCCTTCCGCCGGATCGCCGTGAAGGGGTCCCGGACGGCGGCCGCGGCGGGTGGATGTGTACTGCTGCGCGCGGACACCGCCGAGCGGGCGCGGATCCCGGACGCGATCCGGCAGGCCGTCATCGACGACGTGGCGCTCGCCCGTGCGGTCAAGCGGAGCGGTGGCCGCATCTGGCTCGGCCTCGCCGATCGGGTCGCCAGCGTGCGCCCGTATCCACGGCTGCACGATCTGTGGCGCATGGTCGCGCGCAGCGCTTACGCCCAACTGCGGCACAATCCGCTGCTGCTCGCCGGTACGGTCGCCGGGCTCGCCGTGGTGTACCTGGTGCCGCCGGTGGCCCTCCTGTTGGGCCTCGCCGCGGGGAACGCGTGGGCGGCGGCGGCCGGAGGGCTGGCCTGGCTGGTGATGACGGCGACGTATGTACCGATGCTCCGCTACTACCGGCAGCCCGTGTGGCTCGCTCCCCTGTTGCCGGTCACCGCGTTCCTCTATCTCCTCATGACGGTCGACTCCGCGGTGCAGCACTACAGGGGGCGCGGTGCGGCCTGGAAGGGCCGCACCTACGCCCGCCCCGACACCGCCCTCGACGAGAACTGAGACCCGCTGAGGACACCGAGGACGCTGAGGACCGCCGAGGAACTCTGCGGAACAAGGAACGGGGCCCCGAGGCTCACTTCCGGCCGGGCGTCCAGTTCATGCCCCAGCCGTAGGCGTAGTCGACGGTGCGCTGCGGACTCACGCCGCGCTCGGGGATCAGGTAGCGGGCCTCGCGCTGGACGATCAGGTCGCCGCCGTTGCCGGTGATGAGGGCGAGCGCGCAGACCGTGGAGGGCGCCGTGCACTCGTCGAGCGAGAAGTCGATCGGCGCGCCGTTCAGCGGCTGGAGGGTGACCGTGGCATGCAGGTCGGCGAAGGAACGCGCGCCTTCGTAGATGGTCACGAAGATGAGGATGCGCCGGAAGCTCTGCTTGTGGTCGAGGTTGATGGAGAGGTTCTCGCCGCTGGCCACGGCTCCCGTGCGGTCGTCCCCGTCGAGATGTATGAACGGCGGCTGGTGCAGCGCCCCGAAGGCGTTGCCGAGCGCCTGGACGACGCCCTTGCGGCCGTCGGACAGCTCGTACAGCGCGCACAGGTCGAGGTCGAGGTCGGCGTGCATGGCGACGGCCCGGCCGCGCTTGCTGCCCCACCCCTTGAACTGCTTGCGCACCTCCCAGTTGAGGTTCACGCGCATGGCACCGGAAGTACCG
Source organism: Streptomyces sp. NPDC002935 (assembly GCF_040611295.1). Lineage (NCBI taxonomy): Bacteria > Bacillati > Actinomycetota > Actinomycetes > Kitasatosporales > Streptomycetaceae > Streptomyces > Streptomyces sp. NPDC002935. The sequence goes on along the minus strand of NZ_JBEXNW010000032.1, from coordinate 82,897 downwards.
CCCTGTTTGCTGAGCGAGACGGAGGGTGCCTCCTTGGTGAGCGTCACCTTGGACAGGCGGACCGGCGTCGGAGGAGCCGCGGGCGGCTGCGGAGCCATGGGCGGGGCCATCGGTCGCTGCATGGTCACGGGCGGGGCGACGGGCGGTGGCATGGTGACCGGCGGGGCCACGGGCGGCGGCCCCTGGACGAGGGTGGAGGGCCCCTGCGGTGCGGGGGCGGCCGGGGGTGCCGCGCGCTGCGGCTCGTCCACCGTGATCCCGTAGTCGGTGGCCAGCCCTTCGAGGCCGCTTCCGTAGCCCTGTCCGACGGCACGGAACTTCCAGGCGCCCTGGCGTCGGTAGAACTCGCCCAGCACGAAGGCGGTCTCCACGCTCGCGTCGGCGCTGTCGAAGCGGGCGATCTCCGTGCCGTGCTGTGCGTCGAGGACCCGTATGTACAGGCCGGGAACGCTTCCGAAGGAGCCGCCGTCCGCGGAGGCGGCCAGTACGAAGGTCTCGATGACGGGCTCCGCGCGCGTGAGGTCGACCAGCAGCGCGTCGCTCACCTGGCCGCCTTCGTTCCGCTTCCCTTCGTGGCGCACGGCGCCCGAGGAGTGCGTCGGCTGGTTGTAGAAGACGAAGTCGGCGTCCGAACGGACCTTTCCGGACACCAGCAGAAGGGCGGACGCATCCACGTCGGGCACCCCCGGTCCTGAACGCCACCCAAATTCCACCCGCAGTGCGGTCGTCGGGACAGGAACATTCGATCCCTTAGGCATTGACATGTACGCCCCCATCACGTGTCTCCGCGCCGGTGCGACTCCCGAGCGGGCCGCCGGCTCCGTTCCCGCCAAACCTAATCCCCCGACCACCCGAACTCCCATGACTCGTGCAGGAAGATCCTGGTCAACCGCCGGTAACCCGTCCGCAGCTCGGCCTTTACACGATCTCAACCATCTTTGACGTCCTTTTTTGCCGAGTTCGCTCGCATTGGGGATCCCGCGTCACTGCCGACACGGAAAACAACCCTCTTATCGGTCTCCCCAACCAGCACATCGTGGGCTTAACTTATGTGCCATGACCTCCCCCCGCTCCACCTATGGCGGCGGTTACTACTCCGCCTTCCAGGACACCCCGATCTACGACTCCCTCGTCGCTGAGCGGGGTACCCCCCAGATCGCCCCGATCCGGGTCCCCTCCGCCTACGACTCGGGCAACAACCTCCCGGCACTGCCGTCCGCGCTCCCCGCGCTGCCGGCCGGTCCGTCCTACGGTTACCAGCAGGCCCAGCAGCCCAGTCCGCTGCAGCAGGCCCCCGCGCCGTACATCCCGCAGCAGGCCGCCGCGCCTCGGGGCTATCCCGGCCCCCAGCCGCAGCAGCCCCGCCCGATGGCGAGCGGCACGGGCTACGAGGCGATGCGCCCCGCGGCTCCCCGGCCCGCCCCGGCTCCCTACCAGGATCCCTACAACAACCAGCAGTACCGCGGGTACTGAGCCCGAACCCGATTGTCGGTGCTTCCTGGCACCATGGCGGTCATGGGGAATGCGGAACTGCACTCGATCCACGTCCATCCGGTCAAGGCGTTCCGGGGCCAGTCACCCCGGGAGGCCGAGGTGGAGCCCTGGGGGCTGGCCGGAGACCGACGCTGGGTTCTGATCGACGACGGGGGAAAGGTCGTCACGCAACGCGAGCAGCCGCGTATGGCGCTGGCCGCCGCCGAGATTCTCTCCGGCGGCGGCCTTCGTCTGTCCGCCGAGGGCCGCGAGCCGGTGAGCGTTCCCGTGCCCGAGCCCATCGGCACGACGACCGTCCAGATCTTCGGCGACAAGGTGGAAGGGGTCCTCGCCGATCCGGCCGCGCACGACTGGTGCAGCGGCTACCTGGGCGCCGATGTGCGCCTCGTCCACATGGACGATCCCGCCACACGCCGGCCCGTCGACCCGGAATTCGCCCTGCCGGGCGAGACGGTCAACTTCGCCGACGGCTACCCCCTTCTCGTCACCGCCACCGGGTCGCTGGACGCGCTCAACTCCTTGATCGCGCAGGGCGACCACGCCGACGAGGGTCCCCTGCCGATGAACCGCTTCCGGCCGAACGTGGTCGTCTCGGGCACCGACGCCTGGGCCGAGGACAACTGGTCGCGGATCGCCATCGGCGAGGTCACCTTCCGGGTGGCCAGGATGTCGGGGCGCTGCGTCGTCACCACGACCGACCAGGACACGGCCGGGCGCGGCAAGGAGCCGCTGCGCACGCTCGCCCGCCACCGCCGCTTCGCAGGCAGGCTGATCTTCGGGCAGAACCTGGTGCCCGAGTCCCGCGGCACGCTGCGCGTCGGCGACCCGGTCACGGTCCTCGCCTAGCCCCTGCGATCACATTTCGCCAGAGGCCGGGCAGAGGGAACCCCGGCCCCGGGCGGGATCGTTGAGTCGGCGTGAGATGTTCAGGAAGGGCCCGGGAGAGGGTGATTTCGCTCTCTCTTCCCCGGCCTCTCGCGTGAACGGCTCCGCTGCGGGTTATCACGGACGCGGAAGGGGGTGCGGGACAGTGCGCGCGATCATCGGACTCTGGCGCTGGCGGCACAATCCACTGCGCCGCACGACGGATCTCGTGGAGGCCTGGCTGGCCCTCGCCGCCCTCCTGCTCGTCCTCGTCGCCGCGCCTCTCGTCGGTGCAGCCGTAGGGGCCTCGGCCCAGGACGCGCTGCAACAGGCCGTACGGAACCAGCGCAAGGACCGGCACCAGGTGGCGGCCACCGTGGTCAAGAAGCTGACCCGCGGTCCGCTGGCGCCCGACCCCGAGACGTCGACGGCACGGGACGCCCGCAGCCGCGTCACGGCCGACTGGACGGCGCCGGACGGCACCCCGCAGCACGGCACGGTGATCGCCGGCCTCAAGTCCCCCCGCCCGGGGGACCACTTCCCGATCTGGACCGACCTGCACGGCCGAATAGTGGGCCGTCCGCTGGACAGTGCCACCGCGCTCACCCACGCCGTGCTGGCCGGTTTCGGCGCGGCCGTGCTGTCGGCGGGACTCATGGAGGGTGGCAGACGGCTGATCGTGTGGCACATGGTCCGTCGGCGTTACGCCCGGTGGGACCAGGCCTGGGACAAGGCCGGTCCTGACTGGGGCAAGGCAGGCACCGGCAGTTGACAGCCTTCCCGCTCCGGTCAACCGGGCGTCCCCGCGCACGCTACGGTGGACCGGCCGAACTGTTCGGCACCGTCGTGAGAGGCTGTCCGGCAGGGACCGGGATCCCGACCGACGGGGCATCAGCACGGCCTCGCAGGACCCGCGTACGACGAGGTGGGGGCACAACAGCGCCATGGCACAGGGCACGGTCCAGGTGACGCACACCGGAACCTCGCGGTGGCGGCGCCGCACGGGTGAGTACGCATCGCTGGCCGCCGCCCTGGAGGCCGCGGCCGACGGTGACGTCCTGACCGTCGCTCCCGGCACCTACCGGGAGAACCTCGTGGTGGAGCGCGCGGTGACGCTGCGCGGCCCCGAGGGCTCCCCCGGCTCCGTGCGCATCGCGCCGGTCGACGGCGTGCCGCTGACCGTGCGCGCCTCCGCCGTGGTCCAGGACCTGCATGTGGAGGGCCAGGACTCGGCCGCGCCCGCGCTGCTCGTCGAGGACGGCACCCCGGAACTGCTGGACGTGCGGATCGTCACGCGGTCCGCCGCCGGGATCGAGGTACGCGGTGGTGCCCGCCCGACCGTGCGCCGTTGCACGGTCGACAACCCCGCGGGAGTCGGCATCGCCGTACTGGACGGCGGCGGTGGGGTGTTCGAGGAGTGCGAGATCGTCGCGGCCGGTCAGTCGGGCGTCGCGGTCCGCGGGGGCGCGCATCCGCGCCTCGAGCGCTGCCGGGTGCACCACACTTCGGGTGCGGGACTCTCGGTGACCGGCGAGAACTCGTCGCTGGAGGCGGTGGGCTGCGAGGTGTACGAGGTCAAGGGTTCCGGGGTGCAGATCACCGGCCGGGCCACGGCTCATCTCACCGACTGCGATGTGCACCGGACGACCGCCGACGGTGTCACCCTCGACACGGACGCGGTGCTCACGCTGGCCGACTGCCGCATCCACGACATCCCGGAGAACGCGGTAGACCTGCGCTCCCGCTCGGTGCTGACCCTGACCCGCACGACCGTGCGGCAGTTCGGGCGCAACGGCCTGTCGGTCTGGGACCCCGGCACACGCGTGGACGCCAACCAGTGCGAGATCTTCGACAGCACGGGCGACTACCCCGCTGTGTGGGTGAGCGACGGCGCGACCGCCGTGCTGGACTCGTGCCGGGTGCACGACGTGCCGGACGCCCTCTTCGTCCTCGACCGGGGCTCGCGCGCGGATGTCGTCGACTGCGACATCTCGCAGGTGCGCAACACCGCGGTGTCGGTGAGCGACGGTGCCACGGCACAGCTCGACGACTGCCGCATCCGGGACGCCGCGACCGGTGCCTGGTTCCGTGACCACGGCAGCGGCGGCACCCTGTCCGGCTGCATCGTGGACGGCACACAGACCGGCGTGATCGTCACCAAGGGCGCCGATCCGACTCTTGAGCGCTGCACGGTCACCTCGCCCGCCGAGGCGGGCTTCTATGTGTCGGCCGACGGCCGGGGCAGCTTCCTGAACTGCCGGGTGGCGGACAGCGGAGGCTATGGCTTCCATGTGATCGACGGCTGCCGGGCGACCCTGCGGAAATGCCGTACGGAGCGGTGCGCGCGCGGCGGTTTCGAGTTCGCCGACGCAGGCGCGGCGCCCGGCGGAGGCCCGATCGTCGAGGACTGCGCGAGCGACGAAAGCACCGGCCTGCGCGCTCCGGCGCACGAAGCGGCGGTCGAGACGTCGGCTTCGTCCGCGAGTCTGCTGGGGGCGATCCCCGGTCAGCGCAGCACTGAGCGGGAGCCGCTCGTCACCGCCGTGGAGCCCGCGCAGCCGGCCCGTGGGTCGAAGATCGTCCTCGGTGAACTCGACACACTGGTGGGCCTGGAGAGCGTCAAACGCGAGGTGCGGGCCCTCACCGACATGATCGAGGTGGGCCGCCGCCGGCAGCTGGCCGGCCTCAAGGCGGCGTCCGCCCGGCGCCATCTCGTCTTCACCGGCTCCCCCGGCACCGGCAAGACGACCGTCGCCCGGCTGTACGGCGAGATCCTCGCCTCGCTGGGTGTGCTGGAGAAGGGGCATCTGGTCGAGGTGTCCCGGGTGGACCTGGTCGGTGAGCACATCGGGTCGACCGCGATCCGCACCCAGGAGGCGTTCGACCGGGCGCGCGGCGGTGTGCTGTTCATCGACGAGGCGTACGCGCTGTCGCCGGAGGACTCGGGCCGCGACTTCGGGCGCGAGGCCATCGACACCCTGGTGAAGCTGATGGAGGACCACCGGGAGGCGGTCGTCGTGATCGTCGCGGGGTACACCGCCGAGATGGAGCGGTTCCTGTCGGTCAACCCCGGTGTGGCGTCCCGCTTCTCACGGACCATCACCTTCAACGACTATCTCCCCGACGAGCTGCTGAGGATCGTGGAGCAGCAGGCCGAGGAGCACGAGTACCGGCTCGGTCCGGGCGCGGCCGAGGCGCTCCTGAAGTACTTCACGGCGATCCCGAAGGGGCCCGCGTTCGGCAACGGCCGTACGGCGCGGCAGACGTTCGAGGCGATGGTGGAGCGGCACGCGGGCCGGGTCGCCCAGCTGGACGAGCCGAACACGGACGACCTGACCCTGCTCTACTCGGAGGATCTCCCGGAGCTGCCCTGAGCCTCCGTTCGGGGACGCTGGCCGGGCACCTCGGGCAGCAGCCGGGCCAGCAGCAGGTCCCGCTCGTCGGCGAAGGCCGGGTCCGCCTGGTAGTCGGAGTGGCCGAGGACCGGCGCGGGCAGCGGCTGCCGCTCGGTGCGGCCGTAGGCGAGCGGGTCCATCAAGGGCTCGTGGTCGACCTCGGGACCGCAGTCGCCGGGCAGCCGGACGGGTCCGCCGATGGGGTCGGTGGGACGGTAGAGATTGCGCCAGCAGGCGACCTCGCGGTGCAGTGAGGCCAGGGCGGCGGGCCCGAAGTGGGCCGGGAACCACCGTCCGTACAGGCGCTCCAGCGGTGAACCGTAGGTGAGCAGCGCGATCCTCTTGCGTACCGAGGGCTTGAGCTGCCAGGCAGCGGCGGCCGCCAGCACACTGCCCTGGGAGTGTCCGGAGAGCACGAGGCGTCCGCCGGTGGTACGGGTCCAGGTGGCCATGCGCCAGGTGAGGTCGGGCACGGCGCGCTCGGCGTAGCAGGGCGGCGCGAAGGGGTGGGCCGCGCGCGGCCAGAAGGTGCCGACGTCCCAGAGGATACCGATGGTGCGGCGGGCGGCGGGGTCCTTGTAGGCGCGACGGCCCCAGGTGACGAACAGGATGAAGCCGAGGCCGATCAGCCAGGAGCCGAGTGCCTGCGCGGTCTCGGCCGCGCCCTGGACGACGCCGTACGTCCCCCGCGCGGCCTCGCTCGGAGCGTCCCCGGTGGCGAAGGCCCCGGCCAGAGCGCCGGCCCCGAGCAGCAGTGTCGCGGACGAGATGACGCCGATCATGAGCGGCGCCCGGTCGGTGAGTGCGGCCATCGCGCGCGTGCTCGCGATGCGGCGGGTGCGGGCGATGTCCTTGGCCTCGCTCGGGTAGTCGCGCCCGACGGCGATCGTCTCGCGGTGGCGCAGCTGCCAGGTGCACCGGGCGAGCCAGCCGACGAGGGCGAGCAGGACGACGAGCAGCGGCGGGATGGCGGAGGCCTGCCAGGTCAGCAGGACGGGCGGGCCGGGGATCGAGTGCCGGGTGCCGTCGAGCCAGTCGGCGACCCGCTGGGAGACCCCTCCGGACATCACGCCGCCGAGTGCGCAGGCGAGCATGGCGACGGCGGGTCCCGCGAAGCCGCGCATCGCGGTGCGCGCGTCGCCGCCCGCTGTTCGGGGGGTGCCGGGAACCCGGGGATTCGTGCGGTAGAGGGAGTGGGCGACCGCGCCGAGCGCGATCACGAGCAGGCCCTGTCCGAGGGCGAGGCCGCCGAACGTGGTGTCGCCGGGCAGGCGCCCCGCCGAGTGCCAGTCCGGCCGTGACCAGCAGGCGTACACCAGGGTGAGGGCCAGCAGGACGAGCGAGGCCGGCGGCAGTCGGCGCACGAGCCCCCGGTCGCGTCCGTGGTCGATGCGGTTCTCGCTGCGGCCGCGACGGCAGACCACCCACAGCACAAGGGCCGCGCCCACCACGAGTGTTGCGTTCAGGAGGGCGCCCAGCGCTTCCAGTACGGCGGGCCCGCCCGGCGCACGGTCGTAGCGGGCGGTCGAGGAGCCCACGGCCGCGGCGACCGTCAGGAAGCCCGCGGCGGTGTGCGCGGCGCGCAGCCGGGCCACCAGGCGACGCCCGTACCAGAAGCCGGGGCGGCCGAGTCCGGAACCGTCGGTCTCCTCGTCGGGCTCGGCGGCGCGGGACATGGGCTGCTGCGACTCGTACGCGCTCCAGGTGCGGTGCGACAGGTACCACAGGAGGGTGGTGAGCGCCGCGGGCACCAGGCAGGCCAGGGCGAGGCGGCGGCCCGGCTGACTCCACCAGCCGGCGTCGGGCCGGTCCGGGGAGAGGAAGCCGAGCCAGGAGTGGTTGCGCACGCACGCACGGGTGCCCGCGCACTGCCAGGCGGCCAGATCGAGGGCGACCTCGCAGGCCGCGGCGACCAGCAGCACCGTGAGGGTGAGCCCGGCGAGGCGGACGAGCAGCCCGTACAGGCGCACGGCTCTGCCGCGGCCGGCTGAGGCGGGGCGCATCCAGTGCGCGAGGTTGACCACCATGAAGGGCAGCAATAAGAGCCACAGGGCGCGGGCGCCGTTGCCGGACGTGAGGTTGCACCAGACGTACGCCTCGCGCACCGGCCCGCCGCGGTGGTCGCCGGGCCGCTCCTCGGCGTCGACGTCGTCGGCGCGCCGGAACACGGCCGCCGTCACGTCGCCGGTGATCCGGACCGTCCGCGGATCGTTCAGCATGTCCTCCGGCGTGGCGCCGCCGACCCCGTGAACCAGGAGTTCCAGGGCGGTCCCGGCCGCCTCGGGCGGCTGTACGGGGCTGCTGGACTCCCCGTCGATGGCTTGTTCCCGTGCACGTTCCACTGTCCGCACTTCCCCCGTGCCACGCGTGTCGCATGTGTCATGTGCAGGCACAAGGATCCCGCGCTCCGGGCAGCGTGCACAGCCGAACTCACGGAATCTCCCCGATACGTGTGAAAGTTGCGCCACGGGAGGGGCGACGTGAGCGTGCGGGCAGTGGCGCGACTGGCGGTGTCCCGTGCAAGGATGGGACGTCCTCCAGACCTCGGACAAGGAGAATGTCCACGTGGGAGTGGGTTCGGACGGAGTGTCGGGCAGGCAGCGGCGAAAGGACCGGAGCGGTCGTGAGTGAGAATCAGAACCTCCTCGCGGAGCAGCGGCGCGCTCTGATCCTCGACGAGGTGCGTCGCCGCGGTGGCGTCCGCGTGAACGAGCTGACGCGAAGACTCGGCGTCTCCGACATGACGGTCCGCCGCGACCTCGACGCGCTGGCCCGTCAGGGTGTCGTCGAGAAGGTGCACGGCGGCGCGGTGCCGGTGGTCGAAGCGAGCACGCACGAACCGGGTTTCGAGGCCAAGTCGGGTCTGGAGCTGACCGCCAAGGAGGACATCGCGCGGGCCGCCGCCGAGTTGGTCGCGCCGGGGTCGGCGATCGCCCTCTCCGGTGGGACGACGACGTACGCGCTGGCCCATCATCTCCTTGACGTCCCGGACCTCACCGTGGTCACCAACTCGGTACGCGTGGCGGACGTGTTCCACTCGGCGCAGCGAACGTCCGGTCAGCGTCCGGGCGCGGCGACCGTCGTCCTCACCGGTGGGGTGCGCACGCCGTCCGACTCCCTCGTGGGGCCGGTGGCCGATCAGGCCATCGCGGCACTGCACTTCGATGTCCTCTTCCTCGGTGTCCACGGCATAGCGGCCGAGGCCGGGCTGTCGACGCCGAACCTCGCGGAGGCGGAGACCAACCGGCGGCTCGTGCAGTCCGCGCGACGCGTCGTCGTGGTCGCGGACCACACCAAGTGGGGCACGGTGGGCCTCAGTTCGTTCGCCGCGCTGGAACAGGTGGACACACTGGTGACCGACAGCGGGATGCCCGCCGCGGCTCGCGTGGAGATCGCGGAGCACCTGCGGCGCCTGGTGGTGGCCGGCGAACCCGAGGACGATACAGACATCTGACGGTCCGCCAGCTAGGGTGACGCTGCCCGCGCCGCCGGTCACGCCGTCGGCGCCGTCCGTGGCGCGGGTGCGCCCAGGCCATCGCTCGCCGCGGACCGGGGCCGGTTCCGCGAGGCGGTCGAGCGGGGCCGTCGCGGGCGTCCGCGCACACACGGAGACCGGGACCCGGTTCCCACAAGGGGGTTCGCTCATGGCACGTCGCCTGCGTCCGGTGGGACCCGACTTCGTCGAGACCGCTCCGCTGCGTCTGGTGTTCGCGCGGGAGGTGACCGCGTCTCCCGAGGCGGTCTTCGCCGCGCTCGCCGAGGACGTGTCCGGCTGGAGCGAGTGGTTCTCGGCGGTGACGCTCGCCCGGCCCGCCGCGGACGGCAGCGGGCGCGAGGTGCGGCTCCGCGGCGGGACACGCTTCGAGGAGACCGTCCTCGTCGCCGAGGCTCCCGAGGTGTACGCGTACCGGGTGGATGTCACGAACGCGCCGGGGATCCGCGCCCTGGTCGAGGAGTGGCGGCTGACGCCCGCGGGCAAGGGGACCCACGTGCAGTGGACCTTCGCCGCCGACGGAACAGCCTTCTTCCGGGCGGCGCTCACCGTGGGGCGGGGCGGTCTGGGCCGCGCCTTCCGCGGCGCGGTCACGGCACTGGACCGGCGACTGGCGACGACACCCGCCTGAATCGCCGGCGCACGGGGCGGACAACACCAGTCATGCCGCGCCCAGTCATGACGCGTCAGTCGTCACGCGTCAGTCGTCACGCGTCAGTCGTGACGTGTCAGACGTCGGCGTCAGGCGTCAGGCGTGACGCGTGAGGCGTGAGGCGTGAGGCGTGAGGCGTGAGGAACAACTGGGTTCCCCCGGACGGGTGTTGGACGCCCAGTCCTGGGCCAACCCCCGGGGCAGCCCATCCGGCCGAGGCAGGTTCGGGCGGGCGTGGCCGACCGGTGGCGCGAAGGCCGACGCGGGGGTCGGCCTGGTCATGGAGGCCGACAGCGTTGCCCGGCGCCGAGGGTCAGGCAGGCCAGACGCCCGTCTCCAGCAGGGAGTTGATCGCCGTCGTGTACGGCGCGATGTCCAGGCCCTGTTCGGCCAGCCACGCGTCCGAGTAGTACTTGTCGAGATAGCGGTCCCCGGGGTCGCACAGCAGTGTCACCACGCTTCCCCTGCGCCCCTCGGCCACCATCTCGGCGACGATCTTCAGGGAGCTCCACAGGCCCGTGCCGGTCGAACCGCCCGCCTTGCGGCCCATGGCCTGTTCCAGTGCGCGTACGGCGGCGACGGATGCCGCGTCCGGCACCTTCATCATCCGGTCGATGGCCCCGGGCACGAAGCTCGGTTCCATGCGCGGCCTGCCGATGCCCTCGATGCGCGAGCCGCAGTCGCAGGTGACGTCCGGATCGCCGGTGGTCCACCCCTCGAAGAAACAGGAGTTCTCCGGGTCGGCGACACAGATACGGGTGTCCGCCTGCATGTAGTGGACGTAGCGTGCGAGGGTCGCCGACGTACCGCCGGTGCCGGCCGTGGCGACGATCCACGCGGGCTCCGGGAAACGCTCCAACGCCAGCTGGCGGAAGATGGATTCGGCGATGTTGTTGTTCCCCCGCCAGTCCGTGGCCCTTTCCGCATAGGTGAATTGGTCCATGTAGTGGCCGCCGGTCTCGGCCGCGAGTGCGAGGGACTCCTCGTAGATCTTGCGCGAATCGTCCACGAAGTGGCACTGCCCGCCGTGGAATTCGATCAAGCGGCATTTCTCGGCGCTCGTGGTACGGGGCATGACCGCGATGAAAGGCACGCCGATCAGCCCCGCGAAATAGGCCTCGGACACGGCGGTCGAACCGCTGGACGCCTCGATCACCGGTCGGCCCGGCCGAATCCAGCCATTGCAGAGGCCGTACAGGAAGAGGGAGCGGGCGAGGCGGTGCTTGAGGCTGCCGGTGGGGTGGGTCGACTCGTCCTTCAGGTACAGATCGATGCCCCACTCCTCCGGCAGCGGGAAGCGGAGCAGATGGGTGTCGGCCGAGCGGTTGGCATCGGCCTGGACCTTGCGGACGGCTTCTTTGAGCCAGCTCCGGTACTCCGCGTCACTGCGGTCGACATCGAGGGTCTCGCCGGTCCGGGTCTGCTGGGGAGTGCTCACGGGATGGCTCCTAACGCATGGCACCGACTCCGCTTCGACTGGTCGGACGCCTCGATCATAAACACCTTCCGCACCCTTCTCACCTGCATAAACACATCTTTGGGCAGCCCAAAGGCACCCCTGGGGGGAGCGCGGGAATCCACATGGGGGGCGCATCCCGGCCTTTGCTCCCGTCACCGCGACCACCTCGTCGAGAGCACTGGTGCTCGACGTTGCCTGCGGGCAGACTGCACCGCACGGGGCCGATCGCCCCCGACGGGGATGCACACTGGGTCACGACAGGCCACAGCCGGAGCACACGAGGGGGCGGGGCATCATGGCGGAGCCGGAGTTCACGGCCACGGGCGTGCGGATCGGGAAGAGGCTGCGCTCGCTCACCCGGGCCGGACAGGTCCGGATCAGCGACGGCAGGCTGGAACTGCTCACCAGCTACGGGAGCGAGATCGACAGCGCGCCGGTGCAGGCGGTGCGCGCGTCGAAGCCCTGGTTCGCGCACGAGGACCGGGCCTTGGCGGACGTCAACGGCACGCGCTACTCCCTCACGCTCGGCGAGCACGATCCCGCACCCGGCAGGCCGGGACCACCCTCGGCGCGCCGCTTCATCGAGGCGGTCCGCAGGGCGGCGGGACGCAGCGGCTGAAGTGCGCCCGCGACGCGCCGAAGCGCCGCGAGTTGCAGGACCGCGCCCCCTGCGCCACTCTGATGTCACATCACTACTCTGGGTTTACCGGCGATAACGCTGCGAACCAGCCCGCCGGCCACCACAGCAGGCGGCCGTTCCACTCAGCCGCCTCTGCTGGATCCGATCTCCGTCTTCTTCCGGACCTCAATTCGGGGAGTCGCAGCCGTGATCAGCCAGCCAAGCAGGCATTGCACGGTGGAGCTCCAAGCCCTGCCGTCGCGGATCGGCCAGGTCCGCAGAATCGTCTCTGCGCAGTTGCGCTACTGGCATCTGGACCCCTTGATAGACCGGGCCGCACTCGGAGTGACCGAGCTGCTGACCAATGTCCACCGGCACGCCCAGCCGGACAAACTGTGCACCGTGGAGATCGAGCTGCTGCTCGACCGGCTCACGGTCTCGGTGCACGACCACGACCCCCGGCTTCCCGTGGTGCGGGAAGCCGGCCCCGGCTCGACCTGCGGACGCGGCCTCGCCATGGTCGCGGCGGTGAGCGAGAGCTGGGGTGTGCGGCCCAACGGCGAGTCGGGCAAGGTCGTGTGGTTCACGCTTCCGGCGTCGACACCCGTGGTGGCGGCTGCCCTGCGTTCGCCGTACGAGACCGCCGGCGAGGCCACTCTCAGGCACACCGTCGACGTACTCAGGCCCGAACACGCTCCCGCCCGGTCGGCCGTTGCCGGCTGACCGGGCGGTGACCCCTCTCTCGTACGCCGCTCATACGCGGGCGTCGTACGGCCCCGGGTGGCTCACTCGGTGGCGATGGCGCGCAGCACGTCCAGGCGTGCCGCCCGCCGTGCCGGGCGCAGTCCCGCGAGGGCCCCGGCAGCGAGACCCACCAGGGCCACCACCGCGAGCCGCAGCGGCGGGATCGCGAAGGCGAACGCGCTGTCCGACGCGCCGTCGGAGGCCTCGACGAGCACCCAGCCGAGGAAGGCACCCAGGGCGAGTCCGCCCGCCGTGCCGAAGGCGGCGACGAGGACCGACTCCCAGCGGACCATGGCGCGCAACTGCGCCCGGGTCTGCCCGACGGCCCGCAGCAGACCGAGTTCCCGTGTGCGCTCGTGGATCGCGAGCGTGAGGGTGTTGGCGATGCCGAGCAGGGCGATGAGCACCGCGAGGGCGAGCAGGGCGTAGACCAGGGTCAGCATCATGTCGATGCCGCCCGCCGAGGACTGCGCGTACTCGTCCCGGGTCTGCACCTCGGGGTTGCCGTACCGCTCGGCGACCTGCTGCACCGCGGCTTTGCCCTCCGCCTTGCTCACGCCGTGCTTGAAGGAGACGGCGACGAGCGTGTCGGAGTCCTGGGTGCGGTGCGGGGCCCAGGCGGCGCGGGTGATGACGTAGTCGCCCGCGAGTTCCGACTGGCCGTAGACGGCACGGACGGTGAAGTTCGTCTTCTGTCCGTCAGTGAAGGCGAGCCGGGCCGTGTCGCCGGTGACCAGGTGCTGTTTGTCGGCCTCCTTGCGGGTGATGGCGATGCCGTCGGAGCCTAGGTCGCTCAGCGAGCCCTGTACGTCGCCGAGGTCGAAGACCTTGCCGAGCGTGACCGGGTCGGTGACCGTCAACGCGCGGCCCTTTCCGTTGACTTCGGCGACACCCTTGCCCAGCCCGACGGCGTTCTCGACCGTCGGCTGACGCGCGATGGCGGGGGCCAGTTTCGGGCTGAGTCCGCTGCCGCCCGCGCCGAACGACGGGGTACTGACGGCGACGTCACCCGCGAAGGAGCGGGAGACGGTCTGGTCCATGGTGGCCTTGAGCGAGGCGCCGAAGACCGTGAACAGCGAGACGACGGCGACGCCGATCATGAGGGCGCCGGCGGTCGCGGCGGTCCGCTTGGGGCTGCGCAGCGCGTTGCGCCGGGCGAGACCTCCGGTGACGCCGCGCAGCTTGACGAGAGGCGCGCCGAGGACGCGTACGGCGGTGGAGGACGCGACCGGTCCGAGGACCACGAAGGCGGCGAGGGCCAGCACGGCGCCGAGTCCGGCGAGCCACAGCGACGGCGTCAGCAGGACGCCGGTCAGCGTAACGGCCACCGCGAGGGCGGCCAGTCCGCCGCCCACGGTCGCGCGTCCGCGCGAGGCGCCGGACTCGTCGACCGCCGTCTCCCGCAGCGCGGCGAGCGGCGCGGTGCGTCCGGCGCGTTCGGCGGGCAGCAGGGCGGAGCCGAGACAGACCACGATGCCGACGCCGAGCGGCAGCAGCATGGACAGCCCGCTGATCACCAGGCCGCCTTCGGGGAACGGGAATCCGATGGCCGGGAACAGCGCCTGGAGTCCGGCGGCGATACCGATCCCACCGAGGAGTCCCACGGCCGAGGCGGTCACGGCGACGACGCTCGCCTCGGCCAGGGTCGACACGGTGACCTGTCGACGCGAGGCACCCAGGGCGCGCAACAGCGCGTTCTCGCGGGTGCGTTGGGCGACGACGATCGCGAAGGTGTTGTGGATCGAGAAGGTCGCGACGAGGAGCGCGATGCCGGAGAAGACGAGCAGGAGCGTGGTGAAGATGGTCAGGAACTGGCTGGAGATCATGTCGGTGTTCTCCTGCGCGGACTCCTGTCCGGAGATGGCCTCGACTCCCTTGGGGAGTACGGGAGCCAGGTCGGAGACGAGCTCGTCCTGACCGACTCCCGGGCCCGCGCGCACGCGGATGCTCGCGGCCTCGCCGGGCTTCGCGGTCAGGTACTTCTCCGCGTCGGCCTGCGTCATGCCGGTGAAGGTCACCTGGGCCATGCCGTCCTCGCCACCGAAGGTCGCGAGGCCCACGATCGTCACCCGGACGGGGTCGGGCGTGCGCAGGACCGTCGTGTCGCCGATCTTCAGGTCGCCCTTCTCGGCGGCTCCCCTGTTGACCACGACCTCGCCGGACTTCGACGGGGCGTGGCCTTCGGCGAGGCGGTACGCGTTGAGCTTCGGGTCGTCGATCCAGTTGCCCGCGAGGGTGGGTGGGCCCTGGCCGCCGATGGGCTTGCCGTCGGAGCCGATGAGCTGGCCGGCGCCCTGGATGTCCGGCGCGGCGGCCGCGACACCGGGGGTCCGCTCGATCGTCCTCACCAGATCGGTGGCGACGGGCGCCCGTACGCCCTGGCTCTCCCCCGGTGTGGTGATGGTGTCGGCGCTGCGGACCACGGCGTCGGTGCCCTTGGTCGCGTTGCCGAACATCGTGTCGAATCCGGCGCGCAGGGTGTCGCCCATGACGAGGGTGCCGGCCAGGAAGGCGACGCCGAGGAGCACGGCGAAGAACGTGCCCGCGAAGCGGCGTTTGTGGGAGCGCAGCGACGAGACGCTGAGGCGCAGGGCGGCGTTCATACCGGTGCCCCCTTGCCGTCGAAGGCCTTCATGCGGTCGAGGACCTTGTCGGCCGTCGGGTTCTCCATCCGGTCCACGAGGCGTCCGTCGGCGAGGAAGACCACCTCGTCGGCGTGCGCGGCGGCGACGGGGTCGTGCGTGACCATGACGACCGTACGGTCCATCTGGCGCACCGCCCGGCCGAGAAGGTTCAGGACCTCCTCGCCGGAGCGGGAGTCGAGGTTGCCGGTGGGTTCGTCGGCGAAGACGACGTCGGGCTGTCCGGCGAACGCCCTTGCCACGGCGACGCGTTGCTGCTGTCCGCCGGACAGCTCGCTGGGCCGGTGGTGGAGCCGGTCGCGCAGGCCGACGACGTCGACGAGGGCGTCGGTCCATTCGCGGGAGCCCTTGGTTCCGGCGAGGTCCATCGGCAGGGCGATGTTCTCGGCGACGGTGAGCGTCGGGATCAGGTTGAACGCCTGGAAGACGAAGCCGATGCGGTCGCGGCGCAGCAGGGTCAGGCGGCGGTCGTCGAGGGTGCCGAGATCGGTGTCGCCGATGTACGCGGCTCCCGAGGTGAGGGTGTCGAGGCCGGCCGCGCAGTGCATGAGGGTCGACTTGCCGGAGCCCGAGGGCCCCATGATCGCGGTGAAGCGGCCGGCCGGAAGGCCGACGCTCACCCCGTCCAGGGCCCGCACGGCGGTGTCGCCGCTGCCGTAGACCTTCACGGCCTCGGCGACGCGTGCCGCGTCCCGGCGGGCGGTCGTGGTCGTCATGCCGCACCGCCCTTGCCGGTGCGCCCGAACTGCTCGTCGAGGACGGAGAGCCGACGCCAGTACTCGTCCTCGTCGATCTCCCCGGAGGCGAAGCGGCGGCCGAGCACGGCGATCGGCGAGTCGCCGGCCGGCAGGGAGCCGCCGGGGCCGAAGCCGCCCACCCCGCGCCACGGGCCACGGCGCCCGCGCCAGGCGGTGCGGCGCAGCACGGTCACGACGCCGATCACGACGGCCGCCCAGATCAGCGGAAGGAACAGGATCCACGGGCCGGGGCCGCCGTCCCAGTTCGCCAGGGTCTGCATCTCGAGTCATCTCCTCGGTGGAATCGCGCGTCTCCGCGGGATCTCTTGGTGATGCTTCGAGACTCGCCCCGGCAGGGGGTCCGAGTCGTCGTACGGCCAGCGGCACCGCGCGTACCTCCCGGGGAGTACACCGGGCGCCTCGGGCTGCTTCGTGCGGCGACTCTCCTCCGCGGACGGGGGACCTCGACTCTTGGTAGTCCCCTGCTCCCGGGCGAGGCCTGCGCGACGCGTCCGCCGCGCGGACCGAGCCGGCCGCGTTCCGCGCGCAGGGCGGCGGCAACGTGGTCCAGTGAACGCCGTACGGCCTGGGCAGGCGGGCCGCGCATCTGCCGCTGAGCTCCCGCGACGCCGAGGTCCACGTCGTCGCGGCGACCGGGCTGCACCAAGCGGCCCACTACACACCGGAGACCTCGTGGTGCGGCGCCAGGCCGCCGAGGTCGGCGGCTTCCTCGCCTTCGACGGTCACTCCCGCGTCGGCGCGCTCGGTCAACGGCGGCCCGGGGACGCCGTACCTGCTGCGCCGGGTCCGCCCGGGGCTCGAACTCGCCCTGGGCGAGAACCTGGTGGACGGATTCTCGGAGGACGCCGGGCGCGCCTACGCCGTCGTCCGGCGCTCATGAGCGTCAGACGGGCAGTGCCCTCAGCGGGTCGTCCAGCACCGGCTGCCACGCCAACTCGGCCGCGCCGACCAGGCTGTTGTGGTCCAGGGTGCAGGCGAGGATCGGCACTCCGCCGCTCTGTCCCCACAGGCTGCGGTCGGCGACGACGGCGCGCAGCCGGTCCGGGTCGGCGTCCAGCAGGGCGCGGTGCAGTCCGCCGAGGATGATGCGGTCCGGATTGAGGATGTTGACGAGGCCCGCGAGACCGAGGCCGAGGCGGTCGATCAGCGCCTCGACGGCCGTACGGACGGACGGATCGGCGTACTCGTCGCGGATCAGCTCGTTGGACTGCTGGAGCAGTGACACCTCGGGGCCGGGGTCACGGCCGGCGGCGGTGAGGAAGGCCAGCGGGTCGGCCTCGACATCGAGACAGCCGCGGCTGCCGCAGTAGCAGGGGCCGCCCTCGGGATTGACGGTGAGGTGGCCGACTTCGAGCGCGAGCCCCGAACTGCCGGTGTGCAGGCGCCCGTCGAGCACCAGGGCGCCGCCGACGCCACGGTGTCCGGTGGCCACGCAGAGCAGGTCGCGGGCGCCGCGGCCCGCTCCGTGCCGGTGCTCGGCGAGGGCGGCGAGGTTGACGTCGTTGGCGGCGAACGCCGGCCCCTCGATACCGGCCGCGCGCACCCGCTCGGCGAAGATCTGCCGGACAGGGGCGCCCGCGGGCCAGGCCAGGTGCAGGGGGTTGAGGGCGAGTCCCTCGGGTTCGGCGACGGCGGACGGTACGGCGAGCCCGGCGCCCACACAGCGGCGCCCGGTCTCCCGAAGCAGTTCGGCACCGGCGTCGACGACCGAGCCGAGCACCTTCGCCGGATCGGCGTCGACGGTCTCGCAGCCGGGCGCGGTCGCGACGATCCGGCCGCCGAGGCCGACGAGCGCGGCGCGGAATCCGTCGGCGTGCACCTGTGCGGCCAGCGCGACGGGTCCGTCCTCGGCGACCTCCAGCCGGTGCGAGGGCCGGCCTTGCGAACCGGCGGCGGCACCGGGCCGCGCGTCGACCCGGATCAGCCCGAGCGCCTCCAGCTCCGCGGCGACCGCGCCCGCGGTCGCCCGGGTGACGCCCAGCTCGGCGGTGAGCACGGCACGCGTCGGCGCGCGCCCGGTGTGCACGAGCTCCAGCGCCGGTCCGAGTGCCCCGCGGCCTCGGTCGAGCCGTGTCCGCGTGTTCCCATCCCCTGCCGCCCGGGGGCCCGCCTTGCCGTTCATGAGGGCGAGTCTCCCATGATCCGCTCCCGCGGGGCCCGTCCGGTCCGCGGGGCCGTGCAGAGGAGACACGCGGGCGCGGCGCCCGGCTTTCGGATCGCATCCCGGCCGCGCGGCCGGGAACGCGGGCCCTGGTCTAGAAGCCGCTGACCCGGAGCGTGACGTTCAGCCGCCCGGTCAGTCCCAACTCGGGGGGTGCCGTGCCCGCGTACACCCTCGGCACTCCGTGAAAGGCGAGCCGTGACTGGCCGCCGAACACGAAGAGATCGCCGCTGCGCAGCTCGACGTCGGTGTACGGCCGCGCCCGGGACTCCGTGTTCCCGAACCGGAAGACGCAGGTGTCGCCCAGGCTCAGCGACACGACCGGAGCGTCGGACGATTCGTCACTGTCACGGTGCATGCCCATGCGGGCTTCGGCGTCATAGAAATTGATCAGCGCGATGTCGTACGAGGCGGACCCCTCCGGGCCGAGGGCCTCGGCGCCGAGGGCGTCCGTCACCGCTTCCCGGGCCAGCTCGCCGAGCCGGTCGGGGAAGGGCTTCACCGGGGAGCCGTCGCCGTCGACCACCGTGCGGGCGTAGGCGTACGGGTACCAGTGCCAGCCCAGACAGACCTGCCGGGAGGTCATCGTGCCGCCACCGGGAGTGCGGACCGTGCGCAGGCCAGCCGGCGGGCGTGCCCAGCCGCGGCAGGCCTCCAGCAGCTGCCGCTGACGGTCGGCCTCCAGCCAGTCCGGGAGGTGCACCGCGCCGGGCGCGATCTCCGTCCGGTCGCGGGGGAACAGCTCCGCGTCCATCGACATGCCCCCATCCTCGCGCATCCGGGACGGTCCGCGTCGCATAGCCTGGACCCACGATGAACGACCGTATGACCACACCCTGGGGCGATTACGAGCTCGCCCGCTTCCCCGAGGACCCACGCGACCGGCTGCGCGCCTGGGACGCCGCCGACACCTATCTGCTGCGGCACCTCGCGGAGAGCGACGTCCCCCTGACGGGTTCGGTCGTGATCGTCGGTGACCGGTGGGGCGCGCTCGCCACGGCGCTGTCGTCGCGACGGCCGACACAGATCACCGACTCCCTCCTCGCGCAGGAGTCGACCCGCGCGAATCTGGCGCGGGCGGGCGCCGAGGAGTCCGCGGTCCGGCTCCGCACGACCCAGGACCCGCCTCCGGAGCGGATCGACGTACTGCTCGTGCGGGTGCCCAAGAGCCTCGCCCTCCTGGAGGATCAGTTGCACCGGCTGGCGCCCGGCGTGCACGAGGGGACGGTCGTGGTCGGCACCGGGATGGTCAAGGAGATCCACACCTCGACACTGCATCTCTTCGAGCGGATCCTCGGTCCGACCCGCACCTCGCTGGCCGAGAAGAAGGCCCGGCTGATCTTCTGCACCCCTCTCCAGGGGATCGCGCGGAAGGCCAACCCCTGGCCGTACAGCTACCAGCTCCCGGACGACGTCGGTGTGGTGTCCGGCCGCACGGTCGTCAACCACGCGGGTGTCTTCTGCGCCGACCGTCTCGACATCGGCACCCGCTTCTTCCTCCAGCATCTGCCGCGCAGCCGGGGCACCGAGCGGGTCGTGGACCTGGGCTGCGGCAACGGCGTGATCGGTACGGCGATGGCGCTTTCGAATCCGGACGCCGAGGTGCTGTTCGCCGACGAGTCGTACCAGGCGGTGGCCTCGGCGGAGGCGACCTACCAGGCGAACGCCGACGGGAGCGCCGATTTCCGTGTCGCCGACGGGCTGGCGGGCGTCCCCGCCGGGAGTGTCGACCTCGTCCTGAACAATCCGCCGTTCCACTCCCACCAGGCGACCACGGACACGACCGCCTGGCGGATGTTCTCGGACGCCCGGCGCGCGCTGCGGCCGGGCGGCGAGCTGTGGGTGATCGGCAATCGCCACCTGGGGTACCACCTGAAGCTGCGCAGGCTCTTCGGCAACAGCGAACTGGTCGCGGGCGACGCCAAGTTCGTGATTCTGCGGGCCGTGAAGAAGGACGTCAGCGCATAGACGAACCCGGTTCGATGACGTCCGGCACGCCCTCTGACCAGCCTGGTCATCGACCGGCTCACACCGGACGCCGGCGGCGGGAGGACACCCGGCTCGTCGCCGAACAACAGAACGGGCGCACTTTCCGATCTCCCCTGTACGCCTGCGTGTTCGATCGTAGAGTGAGGGCGCTCACCAAGGACACCTGGGGGAATCATGTCGCGCCGCGCTGTCGTCATCGGTGGGAGCGTGGCCGGTCTGCTCGCCGCAGCCGCACTGTCCCGGTCCGTGGACGAAGTGATCGTCCTGGAGCGCGACGAACTGCCCGAGGGGCCGCAGCCTCGCAGGCGGACTCCGCAGGCACGGCACGCTCACATCCTCCTGCCCAGCGGACGCGACGCCATCCAGGAGCTGCTCCCCCGAGTCGACGTGCGCGAGCGTCTGCTCGCGTCGGGAGCTCATGAACAGCCCCTCACCGACATGCTGGGCTTCGGCCCGCAGGGCTGGTTCCGCCGCTGG
This sequence comes from Streptomyces sp. NPDC002935, assembly GCF_040611295.1. Taxonomy (NCBI): domain Bacteria; kingdom Bacillati; phylum Actinomycetota; class Actinomycetes; order Kitasatosporales; family Streptomycetaceae; genus Streptomyces; species Streptomyces sp. NPDC002935. Next base: position 62,150 of record NZ_JBEXNW010000032.1, on the reverse strand, counting down.
CCGACCGTGACCGACGAACTGTTGCTCACCTGCTGCAGCCGCGACCTGCTCGAATGGACTGTGCGCGGCGCGGTCCTGGACACCGCACAGGTCACGGTCCGCCGTGCCGAGGCGGTGTCCCTGCTGGGAACCGCTCAGCGCGTCACTGGTGTACGCGCCCTCTCCGACGGCGCCGAGGAAGACCTGCGTGCCGATCTCGTCGTCGACGCGAGCGGCCGGGGATCACGCGTCGAGCACTGGCTCGAGACGCTCGGCGTGCCGGGGATACCCACGGACGAGGTCGACTCGGGGCTCGTCTACGCCAGCCGGGTCTTCAGCGTGCCGAAGGGCGCGGAGCACTTCCCGGTGACCCAGGTCGAGGCGGACCCCGCCGACTCCGGGCCGGGGCGTTCGGGAAACCTGGTGCCGATCGAGGACGGCCGCTGGCTGGTCAGCCTCGCGGGCACCCGCGGCGGCGAACCCACCGCCGACCCCGAGGAGTTCACCGACTTCGCGCTCGGCCTGCGCCACCCCCTCATCGGGCAGCTCATCTCCGATGCCGAGCCGCTCGGCGACGTGTCCCTCAGCCGCAGCACCCGCAACAGGCGCCGCGACTTCCACAAGGCTGCCATGCCCGAGGGCCTGGTCGTGCTCGGTGACGCCGTCGCCACCTACAACCCCGTCTACGGTCAGGGCATGTCCATCGCGGCCCTCGGTGCCCAGACCCTGAGCCGGCAGGTGCAGCGGGCCGACGTCGCCTCTCCGGGGTTCGCCCGCGGCGTCCAGCGCGAGGCCGCCAAGTCCGTCTCGGCCGCCTACACACTGAGTACGTCCCAGGACCAGTGGTTCCCGGAGGTCGTCGGCAAGGCGCCGACACTCGTGGACCGGCTCCTCAGCCGCTACATGGGCCGGATGGCACGCGTGGCCACCACTTCGTACCCCGTGTCCGCGGCCATGTGCGCGGTCCTCACGCTCCAGGCGGACGCGAGCGCCCTCGTGCACCCCAAGCTGCTGCTCGCCACTCTGAAGGGTCCCGTCCTGGAGCCCCTGTCCGGGCCGCCGCTGACCGACGAGGAGAGCGCCTTCCTCGACTCGGTGGGCCCGATCCCCGTGTGACGGTGTCCGCGGCAGGGGCTTGAGCCCGGCGGTCCACGCGCGGAGCCCGGGTCTGGAGGTCCGCGCTCCGCGTGGGTCGTCCGGGGCCGGGCAAGGCAGCCGTACGCAGGCCACGGTGGGCGCGGTCAGGAGAGCTGTCGCACCGCGGTTCTCCGCGATTGGATCGCGGCGTCGACGATGGGGGTGCGCACCGCCCGCGACAGGCTCAGCAAGGACGGCTGGCCCGTGTCCAACGACCGCGAACCGGCGGCGGGACGTCGCACGCGTGCGCTGACGGAGACCACGACGTCGACGTCACCGACCGAGATGCCGATCGTGCCGGTCTCCGTGTCGGGGGACGGAGCCTCGGCGAGAGCGGCCACGGCGACCATCGCGGCCATCCCGATGACCTCGGCGTCCGCCGCGCAGGACCCGGCGGCCAGCGCCTCCCGATAGGCGCGGCGCCGCACCTGGTCGTCGAGTTGTCCGGAGAGCCGCTTGAGGCCGTCGCGGATGGCCGTTTCACGCGTGGTGAGCTGCAGTTCGACGTCTCCGATCGTCCGCCACGACAACGCGGCGACGCCGCGCCGACGGCTGGTCGGTCCCGTCAGCAGACAGAACAGCGGGCGCAGGCGTACGAGCGTGACGGCGGAGTCGATGCGCGGACCGACGAGGGGAAGGATGTAGCCCGCCGAGACGAGGCAGGAGCCGACGGCCACGAGCGGTGCGACGCTGGTGCTGAGACCGTCCCAGCGGTGCCCGAGCCAATGAGCCGTCAGCGCGACGGACTTGACGACGCTGTAGGCGCTGGTGAACAGCCAGCCGAGCACGAGCAGGGCCAACGACCCGCGGGTCCAGCGCTTGACCTTCCGTGTCCAGCGCCAGCACAACAGGGTCGTCGTCACCGCCGCCACCATGTGCGCCGCCAGGTACAGCACGATCATCTCTCGGATGAACGGAGTCGAGGCGTAGTAGGTGTCGAAGTCGGCCCGGCGCTCGACCGGCGCGTCGCCCAGCGCGAACAGGATGCCCTCGGCGGCGATGACTCCCAGATAGCTGAACAGCCATGCCCGGGACGTACGTCGTACCCGCTCGGGGTCACTGCTCCGCCAGTGGACGATGAGGATGAGGGACGCCGCGCCGAAGGCGGTCACCGCGCCGTAGGTCAGCGGCGCTGCCACATTGGGTATGCCCGTGAGGTTGTTGACCAGGGCGACGGTGGGCGGCGCGCCGAGCACGAAGCAGAGTCCCGACAGGAAGATGACGGCGCAGAAGGACCGTTTGAGGGGGTCTCTCCAGTGGCGGCGCAGGTCAGGCAGCTGGGCAGCGAGTCCCATCCAGAGGATGGCCGCGGCGAGGTAGTAGATCAGTCCGTTCACATCGGGCCCAAAGGCAGGTGCCGACGGACTTCTCGATGCGCGGCGGGGCGCGGACCGGTGGCGGACATCACGGTGTTCACCAGGGCGCACGCATCCTCGTCGCTCACCAACGTACGAATATCAGCCAGAAGTTGACCGCTCAAGGCCCTCTCCATCCTGCGCTCGGTCCAGCGCCGGCTCTGCCCCGAATCCCCCGCCAACCCCTGCTCCCCGCGTCAATGGGGCATACGGGCACCTGCCCGAGCGGCCTTTGGGCCGATGCCTCGCCCGCGAGCCTGCCGTGCCCTTTCGGCCTTCTCATACTTGTTCACAGTAGCCACCTTGTCACCCGCTCGAACTGTCGTCAGTGCAAAAGCACATGCGCGGCGGCGGCTCCGATCGGACCCGGCACCGGCGAGGTGAGCGCCCGGGGCCGCGCAACAGGCCGCATATCAAGCTGTAGGGGCACGTAGAGGACGGCGGGACCGAACCCGGTCCGAGGACAGCCACCATCGGACACCCTTGCGCCGAAGCGCTGTTCATGGCCGGGAGCGGTCGCCCGGGACAGCGATCGGCCCGGCAGCCGCGCCTGCGTCGCGGGTGCCGGGCCGAGTCGCCGGCTACCCCCGCAGCACGCCGATGAGCCCCGCCACCGTCCGTGCCATCGCCTCTCGTCCCACGCTGAGGTACTTCCGTGAGTCCACGGCTTCGGGGCTGGCCGCGAGGAACTCGCGGATGGCGCCGGTCATCGCGATGTTCAGCGCGGTGCCGACGTTGACCTTGGCGATACCGCCCTGGACGGCCGACCAGAGCTCGTCGTCCGGCACCCCGGAGGAGCCGTGCAGGACGAGCGGGACGCCGAGTGAGGCGGCCAGACGTTTGAGCAGGTCGTGGTCGAGGGCCGCGGTGCGGGTGGTCATCGCGTGCGAGCTGCCTATCGCCACGGCCAACGCGTCCACGCCGGAGTCGGCCACGAAGGCGCGGGCCTCCATGGGGTCGGTGCGGGCGCCGGGCGCGTGGGCGTCACGCGGCGGCTCACCGTACTTTCCGCCGATCTCACCCAACTCGGCCTCGATCCAGAGGCCTTGGGCATGGGCCCAGTCGGCGGCAGCCCGGGTCGCGGCGAGGTTCTCCTCGTAGGGCAGGCGCGACGCGTCGTACATGACGGAGCTGAACCCGGCACCGGGCGCCTGGCGCAGCAGGTCGTCGCTCTGGACATGGTCGAGGTGCAACGCGACGGGTACCGAGGCACGTTCGGCGGCCGCTGTCGCGGCGCGGGCCAGCGGGAGCAGCCGGCCGTAGCGGAACGTGACCACGTTCTCGCTGACTTGGAGCACGACGGGCGCGTCGGCCGACTCCGCGCCCGCGATGACGGCCTCGACGTGCTCCAGTGTGATGACATTGAACGCGGCGACGGCGGTCCGCGCCTCGGCGGCCCGGGCGACCAGCTCACCGGTTGCTGCGAGGGGCACAACTCCTCCTTCTCCGTGGGGGGTCGGGCCGGATCAGTGGCTCAGGATCACCGAGCGGGTGAGGTGGCGCGGCTGGTCGGGGTCCAGGCCGCGCGCCGCGGCGACGGCCACGGCGAGGCGCTGGGCGCGGACGAGTTCGGCGAGCGGGTCGAGACCGCCTTCCACCCACAACCCGCCGGTCCGCCGCACCTGTTCGGCCAGACCCTCGGGTGCCTCGCCGAGCATCCAGGTGGCGGTGCCGTGGGTGGTGATGCTGATCGGACCGTGCCGGTACTCCATCGCCGGGTAGGACTCGGTCCAGGCGAGGGACGCCTCCCGCATCTTGAGCCCGGCCTCGTTGGCGAGACCGACGGTCCACCCGCGGCCGAGGAAGGTGAACTGCGCGCAGTCGACGAGCCCTTCGGGCAGCGGCGTGTCGAGCGCGGTGCGCGCGTCGGCGACCACGGCGTCGCTGTGGAGACCGAGGTGGGCGCGGAACAGCGTGAGCGCGGTGGTCGCGAACCGGGTCTGCACGACGGACCGCTCGTCGGCGAAGTCGAGCACGACGATGTCGTCCGCGGACTCCATCACGGGCGTGTGCGGATCGGCGGTGACAGCGGTCGTACGGGTGTGTCCGCGCAGTCGGCCGAGGAGTTCGAGCACTTCGGTGGTCGTCCCGGAGCGCGTGAGGGCGACCACCCGATCGTAGGAGCGGCCCTCCGCGAACTCCGAGGCGGCGAAGGCGTCCGTCTCACCCTGCCCGGACTGTTCGCGCAGTACGGCCGCGGCCTGCGCCATGAAGAACGAGGTGCCGCACCCCACGATCGCGACGCGTTCCCCCGCCGACGGCAGTGCCGCGCCGTGCTCGGCCGCCTGTTCGGCGGCGCGGATCCAGCACTCGGGCTGGCTGCTCAGTTCGTCCTCGACATGGGTCATGCCCTACCCCTCCCATGGATGCTTGTTTGTGCAAGATATAGCGAGCTTTCGAGCACAATCAAGCAAATGAGCTGAGGTGAGGTGCGTTAGGGTCGCGGAAGATCGAAGAATGGAGGGTCGGATGTCGCGCGACGCCCGTTGGAAGGCGCTGCTGGAACTGCTCGTGGAGCGGGGCCGCCTGGATGTCGAGGAGGCCGCGACACGACTGCAGGTCTCGGCGGCGACGATCCGGCGCGACTTCGACCAGCTCGCCGAGCAGCAGATGCTCGTGCGCACCCGGGGCGGCGCCGTCGTGCACGGCGTCTCCTACGAACTGCCGCTGCGCTACAAGACCGCCCGCCACGCCTCGGAGAAGCAGCGCATCGCGAGAGCGGTGGCCGACCTCATCGCCCCCGGCGAGGCGGTGGGCCTCACGGGCGGCACCACGACGACCGAGGTGGCCCGCGCCCTGGCGGTACGCCCCGACCTGGCGTCGGGCTCCCCCGCGCTGACCGTCGTCACGAACGCGCTGAACATCGCGAACGAGCTCGCCGTGCGCCCCCAGTTCAAGATCGTGGTGACCGGCGGGGTCGCCCGGCCGCAGTCCTACGAACTCATCGGCCCTCTGGCGGACGGCGTGCTCGGGCAGATCACCCTGGATGTCGCGGTTCTCGGCGTGGTCGCCTTCGACGCCACGCACGGCGCCGCCGCCCACGACGAGGCGGAGGCCGCGATCAACCGCCTCCTGTGCGAGCGGGCCGAGCGCGTGATCGTCGCCGCCGACTCCAGCAAGCTGGGGCAGCGCGCGTTCGCCCGTATCTGCGCGGCCGAGTCGGTGGGCACGCTCGTCACGGACGTGGCGGTGGGGCCGGAAACGATCGCGCGGTTCGAGGAGGCAGGGGTCGAGGTCATCGCCGTATGACGCCGAGGCCGGCGCCCGACCTCGATGCCATCGCCGTACGACGCTGACGTGCCGCGCGACCGCACCCACGGTACGGGCGTGCCCGAAGGGTTCCCTCGTCCGAACCGTGCGAGCGTGCCCGAAGGGCTCCCCCGTCCGAACTGTGCGGCCTCAGAACCTCCCGCCCCCTCGGATGTCGCCGCGCGGCCGGGTCAGCCTGCCCTGGGTCCCACTTCGCCGGATTCCGCGCGACCCGACGCGCGCAGCGTGCCAACGGTCTTGAGGAGCCGGTCGGCCGGGTCCCGTAGCGTGGGATGGGCGAGGACCGTGTTCCGCAGACCGCGTACGGGCCTGCGCCAGAGCCGGTGCGCCGCCGCCACCGGATGGGGGCGGGCCGCGAACCCCTCCCCCACGCGCAGTTCGCGCGTCTTGAGCCAGTCCTTGTACTCCTTGTCACCGCGCCCCAGGTCAAGAAGGCTCACACCGTTCCGGCCGGCCGCCTCGGCGGTCCGCAGATGCATCATCAGGCCGGGCGAGTACCGGTGGAATTCGGGGTCGTACGCGGTGAACCAGGCGGCCAGTACCGTGCGCGACCGCGGTCCGAAGTGGGCGGCGACCGGCCGGTCCCCGGCGTAGAGCACGGACAGAACGCCGGTGAAGTGCTCCTCCCGGACGCCGAAGAGGTGGTCCACCAGGTCGACGATCCAGGGCCGCGCGAACCGGTCCATGCGTCCCGTCCTGCGGTACTGGGCGGACTTCCACTGCATGAGCGTGCGCAGCATCCGCGGGTCGCGCTCGTCGAAGACGAACCGCACCTCACCCACGTCGCGCCCGAGGCGCCGTTCCTTCTTCAGGGTCGTCTTCGCCTGGCCCGGGTAGGCGCTGCGCAGCCACCCCGGGTAGTCGCTGTCCCCCGGCTTCAGGTCGACGACCGGGGAGGCGAACCTCCCCGTAACGTATCTGCTGAAGGGCTGCTGCTCCTCGACGAGATGGTCGAACTCGAAGATGGACAGCCCGCAGGCGCGCAGCACCTCCGCCGCGTCCCAGGTGACCCCGGGTCTGTGCACCAGTGCCTGGCAGTCCGAGAGTCCGAGGCCGATGGCTCTCCCGACGCCGAAGACATTGCGCTCGTACGGCAGGAAACCGACGGGTTCCCCGCCCTCGCTCAGGACCGCGACCTGCGCACCGCCCCGGTACCTGCCGACCCCCGTCGCGAACTCCGGTGCCAGGAACGGATTGGCGTATTCGGGCGATGCGTCCATCGCCCGGTGCCAGGCCTCGCGCAGCGGGACGCTCAGGCCGTCGAGTCTGTGGATCGTGATCTCCACCTCAGATCAACCACCCTTCCGTAGGCGCTGCGAGAGAGGTACCGGTCACAGCACAGGCCAGTAGGGCGTGTGGATCCTTACTGCTGGATCGCATGGGCGACAGCTCCCCCCATGACGCGCTGTCCGCGTCCTGCCACTTTTCTGATTTTGCCGACCCGCACCGCAGAGGAGTCGTCTCCCGGTCGAGGACCGAGATCCGAACCAATCGGCAGGGGCTCAAACGTCGCGAAACAGTACGCACGCTGTCAAGGGTGCCTACCGCAACGAAAGGGTCCAGGACGGAAGACAGAGGCTTCGTCGTACTGGCGGACGACGTCCGTCAGCCGTCCGGCGAGCCCCCGGAGAGCCCGGATCCGACGCCGCGAACACCGCCACGAACGCCGCCGCGGACGTGACCTTCCACATGAGTGGACACCACATGAACGATCAGCACAACGGGCCGGTTAGCATATGAGCGCCGCCTAGCTCGAAAGATGATTCTGTGACTGTCAACGACGACGCGTTCACCAACTGGAAGACCCGCGAAGAGATCGCGGAGTCGATGATCCCGATGATCGGGAGGCTGCACCGGGAGCAGGACGTCACGATCCTCCTGCACAGCCGCTCCCTGGTGAACAAGTCGGTGGTGAGCATCCTCAAGACCCACCGCTTCGCCCGGCAGATCGCGGGCGAGGAGCTCTCGGTCACCGACACGCTGCCGTTCCTGCGGGCGCTCACCACGCTCGACCTCGGCCCGTCCCAGATCGACCTCGGCATGCTCGCCGCGACGTACCGGGCCGACGACCGCGGTCTGTCGGTCGAGGAGTTCACCGCCATGGCGGTCGCCGGCGCCACGGGCGAGAACAAGATCGAGCGCCGCGAGGGACGCGACGTCGTCCTCTACGGATTCGGCCGCATCGGCCGCCTCATCGCCCGCCTGCTCATCGAGAAGACCGGCTCCGGCAACGGCCTGCGACTGCGCGCCATCGTCGTGCGCCAGGGCGGCGACCAGGACATCGTCAAGCGCGCCTCGCTGCTGCGCCGCGACTCCATCCACGGCCAGTTCCAGGGCACGATCACCGTCGACGAGGCGAACAGCACGATCATCGCCAACGGCAACGAGATCAAGGTCATCTACGCCAACGACCCGTCCGAGGTCGACTACACGACGTACGGCATCAAGGACGCCATCCTCGTCGACAACACCGGCAAGTGGCGCGATCGCGAGGGTCTCTCGAACCACCTGCGCCCGGGCATCGACAAGGTCGTCCTGACCGCGCCGGGCAAGGGCGACGTCCCGAACATCGTGCACGGCGTCAACCACGACATGATCAAGCCGGACGAGCAGGTCCTGTCCTGCGCCTCCTGCACCACCAACGCGATCGTGCCGCCGCTGAAGGCGATGGCGGAGGAGTACGGCGTTCTGCGCGGCCACGTGGAGACCGTCCACTCGTTCACCAACGACCAGAACCTGCTGGACAACTACCACAGCTCCGACCGTCGAGGCCGCTCCGCGCCGCTCAACATGGTCATCACCGAGACGGGTGCCGCCTCCGCGGTCGCCAAGGCGCTGCCCGACCTCAAGGCGCCCATCACCGGCAGTTCGATCCGCGTCCCGGTGCCGGACGTCTCGATCGCGATCCTCAGCCTGCGCCTGGGCCGCGAGACCACCCGCGAGGAGGTCCTCGACTACCTCCGCAACGTCTCGCTGACCTCGCCGCTCAAGCGCCAGATCGACTTCATCAGCGCCCCCGACGCGGTGTCGAGCGACTTCATCGGCTCGCGCCACGCGTCGATCGTCGACGCCGGCGCCACCAAGGTCGACGGCGACAACGCGATCCTCTACCTCTGGTACGACAACGAGTTCGGCTACTCCTGCCAGGTCATCCGCGTCGTCCAGCACGTCTCCGGGGTGGAGTACCCGACCTACCCGGCTCCGGCGGTCTGAGCCAGGCGCGACACGCGGTTCGCCGTCCGAGCAGGTGGGACGGCGAACCGCCGAGCCGAGGGGCGACATGGAATCCCGACTCATCGGGGTCCCGGTCGCCCTTTCCCGCGCGGTGCCTCACCCGGCCCCCGCGTGTTCCTGCACGGTTTCCCGCCCTGCGTACGCCGGTTTCCCGCCCTGCGTACGCCGGTTCCCCGCCCTGCGTACGCCGGTTCCCCGCAGCGTCCCGCCCGGCGCACGCCCGCTTCCTTCACAAGGTCCCGCCCGGCGCACGCCCGCTTCCTTCGCGGGGGCCTCGGCCTGCCCGCACTCGGTTCGTTCGCCAGGCCTCGCCCGGTCCAGGCCGGCCCATCACGTCCCTTGCTCCGAGCGGAGCACCCGTCTAACGTGAGTTTGTGCCGCTAATAAACAAAACCAGCCCGCACAGCGTTGTGCCGGACCACTCCCTCACCCGACTCCGCATCACCCTCACCGCCTTCTTCGCCCTCGACGGCTTCGTCTTCGCCGGCTGGGTCGTCCGCATTCCCGCCATCAAGCACCAGACCGGCGCCTCCGCGGGCGACCTCGGCCTCGCCCTCCTCGGCGTCTCGGCCGGCGCGGTGATCACCATGATGCTGACGGGACGGCTCTGCCGACGGTTCGGCAGTCACCCGGTGACCGTGGTCTGCGGCGTGTTGCTGTCACTGAGCGTCGTCCTGCCCCCGCTCACCGACTCGGTGCCGGTCCTGGGCCTCGTCCTGCTGATCTTCGGCGCGGCCTACGGCGGCATCAACGTCGCCATGAACAGCGCTGCCGTCGATCTCGTGGCCGCGCTACGGCGCCCCGTGATGCCCGGTTTCCACGCGGCGTTCAGCCTGGGCGGCATGGTGGGGGCCGGGCTCGGGGGGCTGGTCGCCGGCCATCTGTCGCCGACGCGCCATCTGCTGGGGATCGCCGTCATCGGCCTGCTCGTGACCGCCGTCGCGGGACGCGCGCTGCTGCGGCAGGACGTCCCCGCGCCCCCCGACGGCCCGCGGAGTGACAAGAGCGCGGCGCACCCACGTGTCGACGGCCGCACCCGCGGCCCGGTCGTCGTCTTCGGGTTGATCGCCCTGTGCACGGCGTACGGCGAAGGCGCGCTCGCGGACTGGGGCGCGCTCCATCTGGAGCAGGACCTGGACGCGCACCCGGGGATCGCCGCCGCCGGTTTCTCGTGTTTCGCCCTCGCCATGACGATCGGCCGCCTGAGCGGGACGGCTCTGCTCGAACGGCTGGGCCGGACCCGCACGCTGGTCGCGGGCGGCACGACGGCCGCGCTCGGCATGCTGCTCGGTTCGCTCGCGCCCTCCATATGGGCGGCGCTGCTCGGATTCGCCGTCACCGGGCTCGGCCTCGCCAACATCTTCCCCGTCGCGGTCGAACGGGCCGGCGCGCTCGCCGGAGCGAACGGGGTCGCCGTCGCCTCCACTCTCGGGTACGGGGGCATGCTGCTCGGGCCGCCCGCGATCGGGTTCATGGCCGACTGGTACTCCTTGCCGACGGCACTCACGAGCGTGGCGGCGCTGGCGGCCGTGGCCGCACTGATCGGATTCGCGACGCGCCGGACCGCCGTGGGGTGAGAGACCGCGGGAACCCCGGGGCCAGAGGCGCGCAGAGCCGAAGACTTGCCCTGGTCGCGGGCGCGTCCAGGGCTCGTGCGCGGGCGTGCGAGAACAGCACGGAGCGGGCGTCTCTGCGCGCGGCGCGTGCAGAGACCCATACGCGTGCAGAGACCCATACCGTGGCAGAGACCCATGTGCGCCGACACGCGGACCTGCGCGCCCCCCTGTCGGTCAAAGGCACCCCCTCGGCCTCCCCCGGCCTCGCTCGGTCTTCCCCCCTCACCTCTGCCCCGGGCCGCCCGCGACCGCCCCGCATCGGGCACACTCACGGCATGGAGATTCCGGAGTACGTGGAAACCCTGGACCGGGAGGGCCGGTTGATGCTCGCGGCCGCCGAGGAGGCGGGCGTCGACGCCAAGGTCGCGGCGTGTGCCGGCTGGCAGGTCAGGGATCTGCTGCGGCACACGGGCATGGTCCACCGCTGGGCCACCGCGTTCGTCGCCGAGGGACACACCTCGTACCACCCCGACGGCGGACTGCCGGATCTGGACGGCGACGCTCTGCTGACCTGGTTCGGTGAGGGGCACCGTCTGCTCGTGGACACTTTGGCCGGCGCCTCGCCCGAGGTGCGGTGCTGGACGTTCCTGCCCGCGCCCTCGCCCCTCGCCTTCTGGGCGCGCCGGCAGGCGCACGAGACCACCGTGCACCGGGTCGACGCCGAATCGGCGCTCGGCGGGGAGCCGGCCGCGGTCCCGCCGGACTTCGCGGTCGATGGAATCGACGAGTTGCTGCGCGGGTTCCACGGGCGCCCGAAGAGCAGGGTGCGCACCGAGGAGCCCCGTGTGCTGCGGGTACGCGCCACCGATCACCCGGACGCCGTGTGGACCGTACGTCTGTCGCCCCAGCCGCCGCTCAGCGAACACGGCGAGCACCCGCGTGCGGACGCGAACACGGACGTGGGCGCGGACGTGGACGTGGACGTGGACGTGGACTGCGAACTGGCGGGACCGGCCGCGCGGCTCTACCTGGCGCTGTGGAACCGCGTGCCGTTCCCGAGCGTGACGGGTGACGCCTCGCTCGCCACCCTGTGGCGGGAGACGTCCGGCATCACCTGGAGCTGACGCGCGAAGCCGGAGCAGGGTGAACCGGACGACCGGTCACCCGCCGGAGGACGCCGGGCCGCCCGCCAGCATCCGCGCGAGGACCGCGCGCTGCAACGGCAGTACCTCGCCGTGCAGTTCCCGCCCCTTGGGCGTGATGCACACGCGCACACCCCGCCGGTCCTCCGGGCACATCCCCCGCGTCACGAGGCCGTCCTTCTCCAGGCGCCCGATCAGCCGGGACAGGGCGCTCTGACTGAGATGAACCCGCTCGGAGATCTCCTGGACGCGGAAGGAGGTGCCGCCGTCCGCCGCGGTACCCGCCGCCAGCACGTCGAGCACCTCGAAGTCACTGGCACCCAGGCCGTGTCGGTGCAGTTCGCGGTCGAGCTCGCAGAGGGTGCGGGCATGCACCGCGAGGATGTCGCGCCACTGGTCCACGAGCCCTTGCTCGGCATTCTTCGCCGCCATGCGCGCACCGTAGCAAAAAATCAACTTTGTTGCATCGGAATTAAATGCACTTGCATTGGATGCATGTGCATGTAGTGTCGCCGTCATGACCTCTCCGCTCACCCACCCCGCGCCCCAGGGGCGCTGGACCCCCCGGCTCTGGGGCACCCTGCTCGTGCTCTGCGCCGCGATGTTCCTGGACGCGCTGGACGTGTCGATGGTCGGCGTCGCGCTGCCGTCCATCGGCTCCGAACTCGACCTCTCCACCTCGACGCTCCAATGGATCGTCAGCGGCTACATCCTGGGATACGGCGGACTGCTCCTCCTCGGCGGGCGCACCGCCGATCTGCTGGGCCGCCGCCAGGTCTTCCTGGTGGCCCTCGGAGTGTTCGCGCTGGCCTCACTGCTCGGCGGACTCGTCGACTCGGGCCCCCTGCTGATCGCGAGCCGTTTCATCAAGGGCCTGAGCGCCGCGTTCACCGCGCCCGCGGGCCTGTCGATCATCACCACGACGTTCGCCGAGGGCCCGCTGCGCAACCGCGCGCTCTCCATCTACACCACCTGCGCGGCCACCGGCTTCTCCATGGGCCTGGTCCTGTCCGGCCTGCTCACCGAGGCGAGCTGGCGGCTGACCATGCTGCTTCCCGCGCCGATCGCCGTCGCCGCGCTCTTCGCGGGCCTGAAGCTCATCCCGCGCAGCGAGCGCGAGAAGGACCACCGCGGCTACGACATCCCGGGCGCCGTCCTCGGCACCGCCTCGATGCTGCTGCTCGTCTTCACCGTCGTCCAGGCACCCGAGGCCGGCTGGGGATCGGCCCGCACCCTGCTGTCCTTCCTCGCCGTCGCCGTACTGCTCACCGTCTTCGTCGGCATCGAGCGCCGCAGCCCGAGCCCTCTGATCCGGCTCGGCGTGCTGCGTTCCGGCAGCCAGATCCGGGCCCAGCTCGGCGCGATGGCCTTCTTCGGCTCGTACGTCGGATTCCAGTTCCTGGTGACGCTGTACATGCAGTCGCTGCTGGGCTGGTCGGCCCTGCACACCGCGCTCGCCTTCCTGCCGGCCGGCGCGCTGGTGGCGCTGTCCTCCACGAAGGTGGGGGCCGTCGTCGACCGGTTCGGTACACCCCGGCTCATCGCGGCGGGCTTCGCCCTGATGGTCGTCGGCTACGCGCTCTTCCTGCGCGTCGACCTCGACCCGGTCTACGCGGCGGTCATCCTGCCGACCATGCTGCTGATCGGTGCCGCGTGCGCCCTGGTCTTCCCCTCCCTCAACATCCAGGCGACCAACGGCGTCGACGACCACGAGCAGGGCATGGTCTCGGGCCTGCTCAACACCTCCGTGCAGGTCGGCGGCGCGATCTTCCTCGCGGTCGTGACGGCGGTCGTCACCGCGAACTCCTCCGAGGGCTCCTCGCCCCAGGACGTTCTCGACAGCTACCGGCCCGGCCTGATGGTGGTGACCGGCATCGCCTTCGTGGGTCTGCTGATCACTCTGCCCGGCCTGCGGACACGGCGTCCGCGGGAGTCCGTCGTCGTCGCCCAGTCCGTCCGGAAGGCGGCGGAGACGGAGACGGAGCGTGTCGCCGTCCGCGACTAGGGCCTGTCCGGCGGATCAAGTCGGAGGAAACCTGCGGCGCCTGATCAGCGCACGTGAGCGGGTCCTGGTGCGTCCAACTGCAAGGCGGAGGAGGGCGTCGACGCGGAGCATCGGCAACCGACGACAACGCCGCTGGGGGTCCCCCCTGCTCGAAAAGCTCGGGGGAGGGCGTGCCAGGCCCCGCATCTCCGGCATGATCCGCCGGACAGGCCCTAAGGAAAGCTCCCGACGCACGCGCCCGGCGGGTCCTTGCCCCGCCGGGCGCAGGCCTGTTGACTCGACGGATGAGCAACAACGGGGAGAGCAACAACAGTTACCGCGCTCGCGCGGAAGGGACGCCCGCTCGGCGCACCCAGGCGCAGCGGGACGCGGTCACGGTCGAGATCGGATACGCCCTGACCAGTGCGGCGTTCGTCGCGGCGGTCGCCTTCGGAGTCGTCACCGGGCCCGCCCTCTTCCTGGACCTTTCGCATGGCGCGGTACGGGCACTCGTCACCTCGGGGGCCGGCCTGGCCGCCGCCCTCTTCGCGCTACGGGTGGCCACCGTGCTGTACCGCTTCCACCACGTGGCCGCGCCTCAGCCCAGCCAGCCCGGTCGCACCAGCCCCGACTCATAGGCGAGCACGACCAGTTGGGCCCGGTCGCGCGCCCCGAGCTTCACCATCGTCCGGCTGACGTGGGTCTTGGCCGTGAGCGGGCTGACGACCAGACGGCGGGCGATCTCGTCGTTCGACAGGCCGATGCCGACCAGGGCCATCACCTCCCTTTCCCGCTCGGTGAGTTCGGCGAGGGACGCGGCGGACTCGGGCTCCTTGGAACGGGCCGCGAACTCCGAGATCAGCCGGCGCGTCACCCCGGGCGAGAGCAGGGCGTCGCCCTCGACCACCGCCCGTACCGCCCGCAGCAGTTCCTCGGGCTCGGTGTCCTTGACCAGAAAGCCGGAAGCGCCGGAGCGGATGGCCTCGAAGACGTACTCGTCTAGCTCGAAGGTGGTGAGCATGACCACCTTGACGTCCTTCAGGTCCGGATCGGCGGTGACGCGGCGCGTGGCGGCCAGGCCGTCCATCAGGGGCATACGGATGTCCATCAGGACGACGTCCGGGCGCAGTTCACGGACCGTGCGCAGCGCCTCCTCACCGTCGGCGGCCTCTCCGGCCACCTCGATGTCCGGCTGCGCGTCGAGCAGCGCCTTGAAGCCTGCCCTCACCAGTGACTGGTCGTCGGCGAGCAGTACGCGGATCACCGGTCCTCCTTGACCTTCCACGGCAGTACGGCCAGCACCCGGAACCCTCCGTCGTCGCGCGGGCCCGCCTCGATCGTGCCACCCAGGGCGGCCGCCCGCTCCCGCATCCCCGCGAGGCCGTTGCCGCTCCCGCCCGCGTCAGCGCCGGTGGCCGGCCCGTCGTCGTCGATCCGCAGGCGCAGCGCACCCTCCGCGTGATCGAGCCGCACCCGCGCGCGCCGCGAACCCGAATGCCGTACGACGTTGGTGAGCGCCTCCTGGATGATGCGGAACGCGGCGAGGTCGGTGCCGGGTGCCGGCGTCGGGACCTCGCCCTCGATCTCGACCGTCAGGCCGGCGCCCGCCGCCTGCTCGACCAGTTCGGGGAGCCGGTCGAGCCCGGGCGCCGGCGCGCGTGGCGCCTCGCCCGGCGCGCGCAGAGTGTCCAGCACTTGGCGGACCTCGCCGAGCGCCTCCTTGCTGGCCGCCTTGATGGTGGTGAGCGCCGTGCGCGCCTGCTCGGGGTCGGAGTCGAGCA
Organism: Streptomyces sp. NPDC002935; assembly: GCF_040611295.1. Classification (NCBI taxonomy): domain Bacteria; kingdom Bacillati; phylum Actinomycetota; class Actinomycetes; order Kitasatosporales; family Streptomycetaceae; genus Streptomyces; species Streptomyces sp. NPDC002935. The sequence continues at coordinate 46,712 of NZ_JBEXNW010000032.1, read as the reverse complement.
GCGCCAGGCCGACGCCTGCCTGGACGTTGATCACCGAGATGCTGTGCGCCAGTACGTCGTGCAGTTCACGGGCGATCCGCAGCCGCTCCTCGTCCGCGCGGCGCTTGGCGGCCTGCGCTCGCTCCGCCCGGTCGCGCCTCCACTGGTCACGGCGCACGCGGACCAGCTCCGACAGTGCCACCACCGCCACGACCCAGGTGGCGATGCCGATCTCCTGCATCCAGGAAGGGGGGTTGTCGCCCGCCGGGGGCAGCCAGCGGTACAGCCAGTGGGCCACCAGGAGATGCCCCGCCCACAGCAGGCCGAGCGCCGTCCAGGCGGCCCTGCGATGCCCGGCGACCACGGCGCTGAAGCAGCCCACCGCGACAGGAAGGAAGACGGGCCCGTACGGATATCCCGCGCCGACATAGACCAGGGCGACCGCGGCCGTGCCGAACGCGACGAACACGGGGTACCGCTGCCGCCAGAGCAACAGGCCGGAGCCCACCAGAAGGAGCGCCCGGGCGAAGAGGTCCAGGGCGAGCCGGTCGCCGTGCTGGGCGTGGGCCGCGAAGTTGGAGCCGAGGAGCACGAAGGCGGTCAGCAGCAGCGTGGAACGCCACGGCCATCGCGCGCGGCGCTCCTCGTCGTTCCAGCGGTTCCACCCGGGCGGTCCGTGCCGCCACCAGGGTGGACCGCCCCACGCAGGGGCCGCGGGCGTGTGCTGCTCTTCCATGCCCGTCACGCTAGACGGCCGACCGGGGCCGCGGCGTCCGCCGGGCGAGGTGATCACCCGTACTCCCCGCGGAGTACACACCGGCGAACTGGGCCTATGGCGAAGGCCGTGTACCGGCCCCGGCAGTGCCCTCCGGCTCCGGATACACGAGCCCCACGTCGTGGGCGAGCCGCCCCACGGCGTGCAGGAAGAACGGCTCGCGGTCCTCGACGAGCCGGTTGAACTGCCCGAACAGTTCGAAGCCGATCAACCCGTAGAGCTGCGCCCAGGCGGCCACCAGCGCCACGATCACCTCGGGCGGCAGATCGGGCGCGAGATCGGCGGAGATCCGCTGCGCCTCGGTCTTCAGTTCGGCCGGCAGTGGCGTGCGGGCCACACCCTTGCCCCGATACGCGTCCCGGAGGACACCGATCAGGAGCAGGCCGACACGGGACGCGGCCGGAACGGTCTCCTGCGGCGCGTGGTACCCGGGGACGGGGGAACCGTAGATGAGCGCGTACTCGTGCGGATGCCCCAGCGCCCAGCGTCGCGCCGCCGCGCACACGGTGATCCAGCGCTCCCGGGGGCCGGCGGCGGCGACCTCGGCGTGCGCGGACTCGGCCGCCTCGCCCAGGGAGTCGTAGGCGTCGATGATGAGCGCGGTCAGCAAGTCGTCCCGGCTGGGGAAGTAGCGGTAGAGCGCGGAGGAGACCATGCCGAGCTCACGGGCAACGGCCCGCAGCGAGAGCTTGGCGGCGCCCTCCGCGGCGAGCTGTCTGCGCGCCTCGTCCTTGATGGCCGCGGTGACCTCGATCCTCGCCCGGGCACGTGCCCCCTGTGCGGTACTCATGCGGAACAGTGTCCCACGATTCCAGAGCAGTGCACACAAAGGAGAGCAGTGATCTGAAACTGGATCAGCGATCCATGAGGTGATCGGCGATCAAAAGCGAGATCGGCGCACCAAATCGAGAGCACTGCTCTTGCATTGGATCACCGATCTGCTGCAGACTGTACCCACAAGCGAGAGCGGTGCTCACAAAAGAGATCGACGCTCTCATCACGTATCTCAGGGGGTCACCGTGTCCACCCACGTCCAGAAGCCGGGCTGGTTCACCGTCAACGTCTTCAACCGCGCCGTGGCCTGGGTGACCAGGCGCGGCCTCAGCGTCTGGGGTTCGCGGGTCCTGGCCGTCCGGGGCCGCAAGAGCGGCGAGTGGCGCACGACGCCGGTCAACCTGCTCACCGTGGACGGCGAGCAGTACCTCGTGGCCCCCCGCGGCCATGTCCAGTGGACGCACAACATGCGGGCGGCCGGCGGGGGCGAACTGCGCCTGGGCAAGAAGGTCGAGGCCTTCACCGCCGTCGAGGTCGCCGACGACGACAAGGTCTCGCTGTTGCGCGCCTACCTCAAGCGCTGGAAGGCCGAGGTCGGTGTGTTCTTCGGCGGCGTCGGCCCCGACTCGTCCGACGAGGAGCTGCGGCGCATCGCTCCCGACCACCCGGTCTTCCGGATCACGGTCAGGAGCTGACGCCCATCACGTCCGCTAGCCTTCCGCCCCCTGCGGCCGGCGGTCGATCGCGGTCAGGGCCCGTCCGACCATCGGGCGGGACCGGATGATCTCGCCGAGCGTGGTGGAACCGCGGGTGATCCCAGTGAAGGCCTTCCACACCGGGCGGAGGCCGGTGAGCCCAGCGTGGAACATGCCGGGGCGACGCTCGAAGGCCGCGAGCAGGCGCTTGCCGACGCTCATCTCGACGCCGAGCCCCGCCTTGATCGCGAAGGCGTAGTTCAGAGCCTGCCGCCGGGCGTCCACCGCGTCGTGCGCCTCGGCGATCCTGACCGCCCACTCCCCCGCGAGCCGCCCGGAGCGCAACGCGAACGAGATGCCCTCCCGGGTCCAGGGTTCGAGCAGTCCCGCCGCGTCGCCGCAGACGAGCACCCGGCCGCGGGACAGCGGCGAGTCGTCGGCGCGGCAGCGCGTCAAGTGGCCCGAGGAGATGGCCGGTTCGAAGCCGGCTAGGCCGAGCCGGGCGATGAAGTCCTCCAAGTACCGCTTGGTGGCGGCGCCTTCACCTCGTGCGGAGATCACGCCGACCGTGAGCGTGTCCCCCTTCGGGAAGACCCACCCGTAACTGCCGGGCATGGGACCCCAGTCGATCAGGACGCGCCCCTGCCAGTCCTCGGCCACCGTCTCCGGCACCGGGATCTCGGCCTCCAGGCCGAGATCGACCTGGTCGAGCTTCACCCCGACGTGCGCTCCTATCCGGCTGGCGCTGCCGTCGGCGCCGACCACCGCCCGCGCCAGGACGGTCTCACCGCCCTGCAGGACCACCGCGACCGTGCGCCGGTCCGGCACCGCCGATCCGTGCTGCTCGACGCGCGAGACCGCGGCACCCGTACGCAGCTCGGCGCCCGCCTTCTGCGCGAACTCGACGAGCTGCTGGTCGAACTCCGGCCGGTTGATCAGCCCGAACAGCATGTGCCGGGACCGCCGGGTGCGGGCGAACTTGCCGTCCATCGAGAAGGTGACCGCGTGCACCCGGTCCCTGAACGGCAGTTCGAAGCCGGGCGGCAGGGCGTCGCGCGAGGGGCCGATGATGCCCCCGCCGCATGTTTTGTAGCGGGGCAGTTCGGCTTTCTCCAGCAGCAGGACGCTGCGTCCCGCGACCGCTGCCGCATAGGCGGCCGAGGCGCCCGCGGGCCCCGCGCCGACGACCACGACGTCCCACACCCGCTGCTCGTCGTCCGCCGTCCGCCGCTCGTCGTCCGCCGAAGAGTTCTCGCTGCTCACGTTGGTCTACTGCTCCCAGTCCAGCCGCCTGCCGCACCTGTCCCCCGCATCCTACGGCGGGCATCGCCGCAGGCCGCTGTGGGAGGATCGGCAGCGTATGCGTCCTGCACACCAGTACGCATCACTCGATCATCTGTACACACAAGTACAACGTCGCACCTACGAGGAGCGTGCCCATGTCGTCGAATCCGGTCGCCGAGACCGTCGCCTCGCTCATGCCCCGGGCGAAGGCGGAGCTCACCGAGCTGGTGGCCTTCAAGTCGGTGGCGGACTTCGACCAATATCCGAGGAGCGAGAGCGAGGGCGCCGCGAACTGGATCGCCGACGCGCTGCGCTCCGAGGGCTTCCAGGACGTCGCCCTGCTCGACACGCCGGACGGCACCCAGTCGGTGTACGGCTTCCTGCCGGGCCCCGAGGGCGCGAAGACGGTCCTGCTGTACGCGCACTACGACGTGCAGCCGCCGCTGGACGAAGCGGCCTGGGCGACACCGCCGTTCGAACTGGTGGAGCGCGACGGACGCTGGTACGGGCGGGGCGCCGCCGACTGCAAGGGCGGCGTCGTCATGCATCTGCTGGCCCTGCGCGCCCTGAAGGCGAACGGCGGTGTGCCGGTGCACGTCAAGGTGATCGTCGAGGGTTCGGAGGAGCAGGGCACCGGGGGTCTGGAGCGGTACGCCGAGGAACACCCGGAGCTGCTGACCGCGGACACCATCGTCATCGGCGACGCCGGCAACTTCCGGGCGGGTCTGCCGACGGTCACCGCGACCCTGCGCGGCATGACCCTCGTACGGGTGCAGGTGGACACCCTCGAAGGGAACCTGCACTCGGGGCAGTTCGGCGGTGCGGCGCCCGACGCGCTGGCGGCGCTGATCCGCGTACTGGACTCGCTGCGGGCGAAGGACGGTTCCACGACCGTCGACGGCCTGGCGGGGGACTCCGCGTGGGACGGCCTGCAGTACGAGGAGCAGGCGTTCCGTGAGGACGCCAAGGTGCTCGACGGGGTGGAGCTCATCGGCTCCGGCACCGTCGCCGACCGCGTGTGGGCGCGTCCGGCCGTCACGGTGCTCGGGATCGACTGCCCGCCGGTCGTGGGCGCGACACCGTCGGTGCAGGCCGGTGCCCGTGCGCTGGTCAGCCTGCGAGTGCCGCCGGGCGTCGACGCGGGCGAGGCGACGAAGCTGCTGCAGGCGCACATCGAGGCGCACACGCCGTGGGGCGCGCGGGTGAGCACCGAGCAGATCGGTCAGGGCCAGGCGTTCCGCGCCGACACGTCGAGCCCCGCGTACGCGTCGATGGCCGAGGCCATGGCGGTCGCCTACCCGGGCCAGGAGATGCAGTCGGCGGGCATGGGCGGCTCGATCCCGCTGTGCAACACGCTGGCCTCGTTGTACCCGCGGACGGAGATCCTGCTCATCGGCCTGAGCGAGCCGGAGGCCCAGATCCACGCGGCGAACGAGAGCGTGTCGCCGGACGAGCTGGAGCGGCTGTCGGTCGCGGAGGCACTGTTCCTGCGGAACTACGCGGCGAGCTGATCCGCCGCGGCACGGCAGGGGCTCACGTCATCGGACGTGAGCCCCTGCCGCGTTCCGTCCCTGGACTCGGCGGAAGCCCCCCGCGAGTCGCTTCCCGACTCAGAAATCCATCGAGACACCCCGGGCTTCGCGCCGCTTCGCGCTTCGCACGGTGACGGCGGCGCACGCCGCGCCGAACGGTGGTGGTTCGCGCCGACCAGCGGCCCGTACGCACCCGGGGTACGGGCCAACCCGTGGTCCGTACGCGCCCGTTGCGGGTCCAACCCGTGGCCCGTACGCGCCCGTTGCAGGGGCCAACCCGTGGCCCGTGCACGCCCGTTGCCGCGCCAACCCGTGGTCCGTACGCACCCGTTGCAGGGCCACCCGCGGCCCCTACCCACCCCGTGATGCGGGCCTACCCGCAGTCCGTGCCCACCCGTCATGCGGGCCAAGGTGCCGGTGAAGTGCGCCGGTGAAGGTCGCCGGCGACGGCGGCCTCGACGTCAGCCGAGTGGCACCCCGGCCTCCAAGTACAGCGCCGAGCCGCGCTCGCGAGCCCGCAGGGCCCAGCGGAGCCGTTCGTAGCGCACCGCGGGGAGGAGATCCGCCGCCTCCTGCTCGGTGACGAAGCGCCAGCCACGCAGTTCCGGTCCGGGCAGCAGGAGGCCCCGCACGGCCTGTTCGTCGAGGTGTCCGCCGTCGAACAGGAGCCGCAGACCGCCGTAGCCCGGGGGCGCGGGCGACTCCCAGTCGACGACGAGGAGCGTGGGCACCTCGTCGAGGGTGAGTCCGGTCTCCTCGGTGACCTCGCGCATACCGGCGCGCGCGGGGGCCTCGCCGGCCTCGACGACCCCGCCGGGGAACTCCCAGCCGGCCTTGTACGTCGGGTCGACGAGCAGGACCCGGTCTCTCTCGTCGAACAGGAGCACCCCGGCGGCGACGGTCTCGGCGGTCGGTTCGGGGGTCTGCACGATGGCGCACACGGGCGCCTCTTCGGTACGTACGGCTTCGGCGATGCGCACGGCGGTGTCGTACGGGGTGAGCGCGCTGGTGTCCACGAGGTGGGCGTCGGCCGTGAGCCAGGCGAGCGCGGCACGGTACGACTCGATGTGGTCGTAGGACCACTGGCGCACCCGCATCTCGCCGTCGGGCAGGTCCGGGGGCACCTCGCGCCCGCCTATTCGCTCGCGCAGGATCGTTTCCGCCGGGGCGAGGAGCACATGGCGTACGGGAATCCGGCGCGCGGCGAGGCCGCCGAAGATCTCGTCGCGGTACTCCTGGCGCAGCAGGGTCATCGGGACGACGAGCACGCCACCGAGCTCGGCGAGCATCGCGGCCGCAGTGTCGACCACGAGTCGGCGCCAGATCGGCAGGTCCTGGAAGTCGCCGACCTCGGCGAGGTGCTTGGGCGGGAGCAGGTGCGTGAGTGTGCCTCCGACGACCTCGGGGTCGAAGAGTGTGCTGTTCGGGATCAGCTCGATCAGTTCCCGTGCGGTGGCGGTCTTCCCCGCACCGAACGCACCGTTGATCCAGACGATCACGATTCCCCCTCTTCTGTTGGCCCCCTGAGGCTTGCCCGCTCCACCCTGCCACGGAAACCAGCCGCTGATGAGGGCGCCGACAGCGCGGCGCCGGTGCCTCCGTAACGGGGGCACCGGCGCCGTGTACGGATCCTTCAGCTCTCCTGGCCGCCGAGAGCGCCGTCGTCGACCGCCAGGCTGTCGCTGCTGATCGTGTGATCCACGGTGCTGAGCGTGTCGTTGACGTTCAGGTCGCTCAGGGCGTCCGCGTCCAGGGCATGGGACGGGGTGATCGCCGCGACGACGAACCCGGTGGCGAGGGAGGCGATGGCGAGCATGCTGCGCTTCTTCATGCCCGGTTCAACTACGAAGGCCGGACGGAGTCACGGTTGGATCCGGCACCTTCATCCGGCCCGACGACGGACGCGCCCGGCGCTTCGGGCACACCCGGCACTCCGGACGCACGTGGCTCAGAAGCACGTGGCACTCAGACGCACGGGCACTCCGGGCACGTCGAACGACGCGGGCCGCAGCCCAGGAGCATCGGTCCGACGCGGGCTGGAGCCAGGAGCACCAGCCCGACGCAGGCCGCGGCCCAGAACCACCAGGTCAGACGCGGGCCGCGGATGCGGGCGCTTTGCGGGCGAGCGCGGCCGCGGCCGCGCCGACCAGACCGGCGTCCGTACCCATCAGCGCGGGCGCCACGGTCAGCCGCTGGACGAAGGACAGCGTCGCGTAGTCGGCCAGCGCCTTGCGCAGCGGTGTGAAGAGCACCTCGCCCGCCTTGCCCACTCCCCCGCCGATCACGGCGATGTCGATCTCGACCAGGGTCGCGGTCGCCGCGATGCCCGCCGCGAGAGCCTGCGCGGCCCGCTCGAAGGAGGCCACGGCGACCGGGTCGCCCGCGCGGGCCGCCTCGGCCACCGCCGCGGCCGAGGTGTCGCCGTCGGGGCCGGGCTGCCAGCCGGCCTCCAGCGCGCGGCGGGCGATGTTCGGACCGCTGGCGATGCGCTCGACACAGCCCCGGGAGCCACAGGGGCAGAGGTCGCCGTCGAGATCGACGCTGATGTGCCCGATGTGGCCCGCGTTGCCGGTGGGGCCGGGGTGCAGCTGACCGTTCAGGACGAGCCCGCCGCCCACACCGGTGGACACGACCATGCACAGCGCGTTGTCGTGGCCGCGGGCGGCACCCTGCCAGTGCTCGGCCGCCGTGATGGCGACGCCGTCACCGATCAGCTCGACGGGCAGTCCGCCCGCGGCCTTGGCGGCCCGCTCGACCAGCGGGTAGCCGCGCCAGCCGGGCACGTTCACCGGGCTCACCGTGCCCGCGGAGGCGTCCACCGGACCCGCGCTGCCGATTCCGAGGGCCCCGGCCCTGCTCCACAGCGGGGAGACCGTCAGCTCGCCGAGCACGTCCTCGACGGCGCGCATCACGGTGTCGCCGTCCTCCCGCGCGGGCGTCGCGCGCTGCGCGCGCAGAAGAATCCGGCCGTGGCCGTCCACCAGCGCTCCGGCGATCTTGGTGCCGCCGATGTCGAGCGCGGCCACGAGGTCGGTGTGCATCAGAGTCAGGTCTCCCATGGGGTGTCGTTACGGGCCCGCCGCGCCGCGGGTCCCGGGTCCCCGGCCGAAAACTGGGCAGGATCGGGTCCTGTAGTACGCCGCGCGAAGGGCGCCGGCGGACCACCGGGACCCGTGCGCCCTGGGGAAGGCGCAGGCCGGAGATTGCGGTGGACAGTGTCTCCCGCATCTGACAACGTTGTCCAGGCTCTATGCTCGACGCCACATCCTCATACAACCCCATGGACCTACGCATCCCCGTGGACGACAGGACAGGACAGCACATCGTGGCCGAGACCGCCCGCCGATCCGAGAACCGCTACGGAAACCGTCCGACCATGAAGGACGTAGCGGCGCGTGCGGGAGTCGGCCTGAAAACGGTCTCCCGCGTGGTCAACGGCGAGCCCGGGGTCACCCCGGACACCGAGCGGCGCGTCCAGGAGGCGATCGAGGCGCTGGGGTTCCGCCGCAACGACAGCGCCCGGGTGCTGCGCAAGGGTCGCACGGCGAGCATCGGGCTGGTCCTGGAGGACCTCGCGGACCCCTTCTACGGCCCGCTGAGCCGCGCGGTCGAGGAGGTGGCCCGCGCCCACGGAGCCCTGCTGATCAACGGTTCCAGCGCGGAGGACCCGGACCGCGAGCAGGAACTGGTCCTCGCCCTGTGCGCGCGCCGCGTGGACGGACTGGTCGTGATCCCGGCCGGGGACGACCACCGCTATCTGGAGCCGGAGATAAAGGCGGGCGTCGCCACGGTCTTCGTGGACCGCCCGGCCGGGAAGATCGATGCCGACGTCGTTCTGTCGGACAGCTTCGGGGGCGCCCGCGACGGCGTCGCCCACCTCATCGCCCACGGCCACCGCCGGATCGGTTTCATCGGCGACATGCCGCGCATCCACACCGCCGCCGAGCGGCTGCGCGGCTACCGGGCCGCCATGGAGGACGCCGGCATACCGGTCGAGGACAGCTGGATGTCCCTCGGCGTCACCGATCCGCAGCGGGTGCGCAAGGCGGCCGAGGACATGCTCTCCGGGCCTTCGCCCGTCACAGCGGTCTTCGCGGGCAACAACCGGGTCACCGTCACGGTCGTCCGGGTCATCGCCGAGCGGGGCCGCCCCGTCGCCCTGGTCGGCTTCGACGACATCGAGCTCGCCGACCTCCTGGAGCCCGGCGTCACCGTCGTGGCCCAGGACGCCGCCGCCCTCGGCCGCACCGCAGCCGAACGCCTCTTCCGCCAGCTCGACGGCAACCTCATCGCACCGGAACGCATCGAACTCCCGACCCGGCTGATCACCCGAGGCTCGGGTGAACTGCCGCCGGCCCGCTGAACGCGCCTCGGTTCAGGCCCCCTATGAGGACGGCCTTCCGTTCCTTACGATGACCGCGCACACGCCATCCCCGGGCAGCCAACCGACGGCGAAAGGCCTGACGGCACAGTGGACGATCGTACGCTCGAAGCACTCGGACTCTCCGAAGCCCCCCGCGAACATCCCCTCAGCTACCCCGGTGCCTGGCCCACGGAATCCGGCCTGCTGCACCAGAACCGGTTGCTGCGCCTGAAGGCCAAGCCGCACAGGCGACTCGCCAAGTGGACGGTGGAGCAACCACCCGGCGGCTTCCGGGCGGGCACGGCGAGCCATGGCCCCGTGCCGCTCAACTATGCCCTCATGAGCGCCAACCAGACGCTGGTCGGCGACCGCTACCCGGTCATCTCTGTCGGCTCCAACGCCTGTCCCGCGCAACTACGTCACAAGATGGAGGGCCTTGGGGTCTCCTCCACGATCCCGATCGTGAAAGCGCGCGTCACGGGCATCGGCATCGGTGTGTCGGCGTATGTCAGCCCCCTCGGGTACGTCTCCTCGTCTCCGTTTCACACGCCGGGGCAGAGCCGGGATCTGTACATCACCTGGCTCGACGCCGCTCAACTCGAAATCGTCGACGCCAGCGAGGGGATCGCCGATCCGGACGGCGAGTACGACCGGGTCCTGCTCCCGGCCGAAGACTTCCCGATGGAGCTGGAGTCGGGTGAACTGCTCGGCGGCGCCTATCTCTACGTGCATCGCTACGGAGTGATCCACGACGGCTCAGGAGCACCACGCACGCATCCCGGGGAGCGCCAACTCCTCACCGATCTCCTTTCGGAGTCCCGCCAGCTGCGGGAGTGGTTCGGTGACACTCCCGAACAGTTCAGTTCACGGGCGCGGGGGAACGAGCAGCTCTGCGAGAAGGGCACCCGCCTGTTCGCCGACGAAGGGCGCCTGACCGACTCCGGGCTGCGTCAGTACGTCACGGACGCGCCCGCCCGAACGGTCTACGACGACATTCACCCTGCCAACGCCATTCCCTCGGAGGCGTTTCACACGGGACGCACGCCCGATTCCTTCGATCAGCGCGGCGCCGGCGTCGTCCGCTTATCGAGGGCGGTCTCAACCGCCCTGGGTGACCCCCAGTTCGCCATCGTCCAGAACGCCCAGATTCCCGCGGCACGCCACGAGCGGCTCGGTGCGCTGGCCACAGTGATAGTGGCCCACGACCTACCGGCCGAGGAGACGCACAGGGTCGAGGTCGATCACTCACTGCGTGTCGGGGTCGGCCTCGAGCCGGGAGAGGCTGTCACCGTGCGCCCGGCGCATCTGCCCCGCCCCCGGCGCAGATGGCAGGAGACGTTCTTCGGTCACGTCAACTACGTGACCTGCCGTGTGCAGGACGGCGACCGGGCCAGCGCGGAACAGGAGGTGTGTCTGCTGGACACCCTGACGCTGGAACTCCTCGGCGTCTCGAGCGGAGACGAGGTCGTACTCGAGGGCTTTCCCGGCGACGACGGCTCGGTGCCCGTTCTGCAGCTCAAGGCCATTCGTACCAGTGACGAAGTGCACGAGCGCCGCACGGAGTTGCACGGCGGCGACATGACCAGCAGATATCCGAGCTCCCTGGACGCCCTGGGCACCTTTCCCGATCTACCTTGGGTGTTCCTCGACCGCCGACTGTGGTCGGGGCTCGGGCTGGAGGGCCAGTGGCTGGCGACCGTGCGGATCCGCTGCAGTCGCTCCTACCAGCTCAAGAAGGAACTCCGGGAGATGGTCTTCCTCTTGGGCATCGCGTTCATCGGAGTCGTGACCGTGCTCAAGAGCGTCGTCTGGCAGGCGGCCAGTCTCGCGGTGCTCGTCCTCCTCGTGGGATTCGTGGTGAACGTACGCCTGCGCAGTCGACTCAATCAGCGTGCGAAGCGGATCGGGCGCAGGCGCGGGTGAGACACCGCGGAACGGCGCGGGCCCGGACGCGCATCCGCGGGCCCCGGCCGAACAGCCGCGCTCTACTGTCCCGAGACCGTCAGATCCCCCCGTCGCGGCCTCGCGAAGGTTTCCAGGTCCGCGCGGGTGAGGCCTGTCGCTCGGGCCACCTCGGGGGTGTCGAGGGCGCCGCAGTCCAGGCCGCGCAGCAGGTAGCCGCTGAGGGCCTTGGCGGTGGCGGGCTCGTCCATCACGTCGCCGGCCGTGTGGCCGGCGTAGCGGGCGAGGCGGGCGGCGGCCTGTTCGAAGCCCTCGCGGTAGAAGGCGAAGACGGCCGCGTAGCGGGTCGGGATGTGGCCGGGGTGCATGTCCCAGCCCTGGTAGTAGGCGCGGGCCAGGGCGCGGCGGGTGAGGCCGTAGTGCAGGCGCCAGGCGTCGTGCACCTTCTCGGTGGGGCCGACGGGCAGGACATTGGTGGAGCCGTCCGAGAGGCGTACGCCGGTGCCGGCGGCCGCGACCTGCATGATCGCCTTGGCGTGGTCGGCGGCGGGGTGGTCGCTCGACTGGTACGCCGCGGAGACGCCGAGGCAGGCGCTGTAGTCGAAGGTGCCGTAGTGCAGACCGGTGGCGCGGCCCTCGGCGGCCTGGATCATGCGGGCGACGGTGGCCGTGCCGTCCGTGGCGAGGATGGACTGGCTGGTCTCGATCTGGATCTCGAAGCCGATCCGGCCGGGCTCCAGGCCGCGCGCCTTCTCGAACTCCTCAAGGAGCCGGACCATGGCCGTGACCTGTTCCGGGTAGGTCACCTTGGGCAGGGTGAGGACGAGGCCCCCGGGCAGGCCGCCCGCCTCCATCAGACCGGTCAGGAAGATGTCGAGGGTGCGGATGCCCCGGTCGCGTACCGGTGCCTCCATGCACTTCATGCGGATGCCCATGTACGGGGCCGCGGTGCCGCTCTCGTACGCTTCCGCGATCAGCCGGGCCGCGCGGGCCGCCGTCGCGTCCTCCTCGGCGTCCGGGCGCGGGCCGTAGCCGTCCTCGAAGTCGACGCGCAGGTCCTCGACGGGTTCGCGCTCCAGCTTGGCCCGTACGCGGTCGTACACGGGCTCGGCGAGTTCGTCGGTGAGGCCGAGGACCGCGGCGAAGGAGGCGGCGTCCGGGGCGTGTTCGTCGAGGGCGGCCAGCGCGCGATCGCCCCAGGTACGGATCGTGTCGGCGGCGAACACGTCACCGGGGACGTACACGGTGTGAACGGGCTGCCGGGTGCCGGGGTCCCCGGGGTAGCGGCGCTCCAGCTCGGCGTCGACGGGGGCGAGAGAGGCGCTGATCGCTGTACTGACGGCGCCCGCGAGGCTCGTCGCCACCTTCTCCTGCTGACCCTGACCCATCCCACAGCCTCCTGTTTTCCGCAGTACGGAATCAACAATCCGTAGAACGAAGTTATCCGGCGACATTCCCGCGGGTCAACACCCTCTTGGATCGCGGGACACTCCGCGGCCCCGCCGCGTTCACTCCCGTCTCGGTCGCGTCGGGCAGTCTGTCTCGGTTCCTTCTTCCCCTCCGGTGATGCGCGCCCCCATCCTGACTCGCGACCGAAGGAGCACGCGTGCCCAACTCCATCAGAGTCACCCGACGTATGGGGCTCAGGACCGTGGTGGCCGCCGCGGTCGCCCTCCCCCTGCTCACCACGGCGCACGCCTCCGCCACCTGGCGCGCCCGCCCCCGCCTGGACGTCATGACCTTCAACCTGCGCTACGCGAGCACCGTCGAACCCAACAGTTGGGCGGTGCGCCGTCCGGTGATGCGCGAACTGTTGCGCGGCGAGACGCCCCACGTCATCGCCACCCAGGAGGGCCTCTACCAGCAGCTGCTCGACATCGAGTCCGACCTCGCACCGCACTACGAGTGGATCGGCACCGGCCGCGAGGGCGGCAGCCGCGACGAGTCCGTCGCGATCTTCTACGACACGCGCCGTCTGGCTCCGGTCGGACACGACACCTTCTGGCTCTCCGACACGCCCAGGGTGATCGGCTCGAAGACCTGGGGCAACACGCTTCCCCGCATCGCCACCTGGGTGCGTTTTCGCGATCTGGAGGACGGCGGGCGGGAGTTCCACGTCCTCAACACCCACCTGGACCACGTGAGCCAGAACGCGCGTACGCGGGCCGCCTCGCTCATCGTCGAGAGGATCGGGGAGTTCGACCCGTCCCTGCCCTGTCTGGTGACCGGCGACTTCAACGCGGCGGCGCACCGGAACGCGGCCTACGACATCCTGCTGGGCGCCGGACTCGTCGACACCTGGGACACGGCCGCCGAGCGGAGCAGGCTGTACGCGACCTTCCACGGCTACAAACCGCTCACGCCGGACGGCGACCGTATCGACTGGATCCTCACCACCCCGGGTGTCACGGCGCACCGGGCGACGATCAACACCTTCTCGCGGTACGGCCAGTTCCCGAGCGACCACCTGCCCGTGCAGGCGTCACTGAGCCTCTGACAAAGCTGAGCCTGTGACGAACCCGAGCTCGGAACGGACCCGGACCGGGCACGCACCCGGACCGGGGACGGACGAAGGCCCCCGTGACCGGTGCGCGGTCACGGGGGCCTCGTACAGCACTGCGCGATCAGCCCTTGCGGGACTTGATCTCCTCGGTGAGCTGCGGGACGACCTCGAAGAGGTCGCCGACCACGCCGTAGTCGACCAGGTCGAAGATCGGCGCCTCGGAGTCCTTGTTGATCGCCACGATCGTCTTCGACGTCTGCATGCCGGCGCGGTGCTGGATGGCGCCGGAGATGCCGGAGGCGATGTAGAGCTGCGGCGAGACGGACTTGCCGGTCTGGCCGACCTGGTTGGTGTGCGGGTACCAGCCGGCGTCGACCGCGGCGCGCGAGGCGCCCACGGCGGCACCGAGCGAGTCGGCGAGGCCCTCGATGATCGAGAAGTTCTCGGCGCCGTTGACGCCACGGCCGCCGGAGACGACGATCGCGGCCTCGGTCAGCTCGGGGCGGCCGGTCGACTCGCGCGGGGTGCGGGCGGTGACCTTGGTGCCGGTGGCCTTGTCGGAGAAGGAGACCGCGAGGGCCTCGACGGCGCCGGCGGCCGGGGCGGCCTCCACGGGAGCCGAGTTCGGCTTGACCGTGATGACCGGGGTGCCCTTGGAGACACGGGACTTGGTGGTGAAGGAGGCGGCGAACGCGGACTGCGTGGCCACCGGACCCTCGTCACCGGCCTCCACGTCGGTGGCGTCGGTGATGATGCCCGAGCCGATACGGACCGCGAGACGGGCCGCGATCTCCTTGCCCTCGGCGGAGGACGGGACGAGCACGGCGGCCGGGGAGACGGCGTCGTACGCGGCCTGGAGCGCGTCCACCTTCGGCACGACGAGGTAGTCGGCGTACTCGGCGGCGTCGTGCGTGAGGACCTTCACCGCACCGTGCTCGGCGAGCGCGGCGGCGGTGTTCTCGGCACCGGAGCCGAGGGCGACGGCGACGGGCTCGCCGATGCGGCGGGCCAGCGTCAGCAGTTCCAGGGTGGGCTTGCGGACGGCGCCGTCCACGTGGTCGACGTAGACGAGAACTTCAGCCATGGGAATGATCTCCTGCGGATTGCGAAGTCTGAGGGGAGGTGAGCGGGGTGGGCCTTGGCCGCTGCAACGGCCCGGGAGCGAGTCCCGGACCCTCGGCGACTAGATGAACTTCTGGCCCGCGAGGAACTCAGCGAGCTGCTTGCCGCCCTCGCCCTCGTCCTTGACGATCGTGCCTGCGGTGCGCGCCGGACGCTCGGTGGCGGAGTCGACCTTGGTCCAGGCACCTTCGAGACCGACCTCGTCCGTCTCGATCTCCAGGTCCTCCAGGTCCCAGGACTGAACCGGCTTCTTCTTGGCGGCCATGATGCCCTTGAAGGACGGGTAACGCGCCTCGCCCGACTGGTCGGTCACCGACACGACGGCGGGAAGGGAGGCCTCGAGCTGCTCGGAGGCGGTGTCGCCGTCACGACGGCCCTTGACCACACCGTCCTCGACGGAGATCTCGGAAAGCAGCGTGACCTGCGGGACACCGAGGCGCTCGGCCAGCAGCGCCGGGACGATACCGGCGGTGCCGTCCGTGGACGCCATGCCGGAGACGACCAGGTCGAAGCCGGCCTTCTCGATCGCCTTGGCCAGCACCAGCGAGGTGCCGATGGCGTCGGTGCCGTGCAGGTCGTCGTCCTCGACGTGGATGGCCTTGTCGGCACCCATGGACAGCGCCTTGCGCAGCGCGTCCTTGGCGTCCTCGGGGCCGACGGTCAGCACGGTGATCTCGGCGTCGTCCGCGGCATCGGCGATCTGCAGCGCCTGCTCGACGGCGTACTCGTCGAGTTCGGACAGCAGGCCGTCCACGTCGTCACGGTCGACGGTCAGGTCATCGGCGAAGTGCCGGTCGCCAGTGGCGTCGGGCACGTACTTCACAGTGACAACGATCCTCAAGCTCACGCCGGCTCTCCTACTGCATCGTCATTTCTGGGCTGCCTTCTTTCAGGCAGCATAGGCGCCTGAAGCGGCCGATCCCGGTCGGGGCGGCCCGCGCTCCGACCGAAATATTACTCGTCAGTACACCCATTGCGCGCCCACTGAGCAAGCGCTTTGGACTGTGACCTTCGCAACGCTGTGTAACCGGCGGGTAGAACCCGCGAGTAGCCCGGCCTGCGGCTTCAGTCGCGCAGGCCGTTGAAACGCCCCTGGTGGTAGAGGAGCGGGCTGCCCGCGCCCGTCGGATCGCCGAGTACGACCTCCGCCAGGACGATGCGGTGATCCCCCGCCGGCACGCGCGCCACGACGCGGCACACCAGCCAGGCGAGGACGTCGTCGAGCACGGGAACTTCCTCGGGCCCCTTACGCCAACGGGTGGGCGAGCCGAACCGGTCGGCGCCGCTGCGGGCGAAGGTGGCGGCCAGTTCCCGCTGGTGTTCGCCGAGCACGTGGACACCGACATGGCCGGCCTCGGATATCGCGGGCCAGCTGGAGGCTCCGGTGCCGATACCGAACGAGATGACCGGGGGCTCCGCCGAGACCGAGGTGAGCGAGGTGGCCGTGAAGCCGACGGGACCGCGGGCGCCCGAGGCGGTGATCACGGCGACACCGGCCGCGTGGCGCCGGAAGACGGAGCGCAGCAGATCCGGGGAGGCGGGGCGCGGAGTGCCGAGGCCGGGCGTGGCCGTCATGGAGCCGTCCTTCTGCGAGGGCCGACGTGGGGCTCCCCCCGCACGGGTGGAGCCGAGAGCGGGGAGGGGGCCTTGACTGCTCAACAGCCCGGAGCGCACGAACGCGCGGTGCGGGCCGGGTCCACGTGGACGAGCTCATGGAGAAGGAAGTGCGGGAACATACAGTCAGGCTGACGAGAGGCCGTGGGCACAGTCAAGGGCGTACCCGCATCTGGGAGATGCCTCACCATGATCGCCACGCGTCAGACGGCCTCTCCCAGCGCAGCGATGACATCCGCCTTGCGCGGCTGCCCCGTCGCCCGGCGCACGATCCGCCCGTCGGCGTCGAGCACGAGCACGGTGGGCGTCTTGAGGATGCCGAGTTCGCGTACGAGGTCCAGACGGTCCTCGGCGTCGATCTCCACGTGGGACACGCCGGGGACCATGCCGGCCACCTCGCCGAGCACCCGCCGGGTCGCCCGGCAGGGGGCACAGAAGGCGCTGGAGAACTGTACGAGGGTGGCCCGTGCGCCGAGCCCCTCCCCCAGCTCCGCCACGCCGAGCCGCTTTCCGCCGTCCCGCCCGCGCACTCTCACCCTCCCGCTCCGCCGCCGGTGCAGTACCCCGAAGGCGCTCGCCGCCGCGAGCACCACCACGCACACCACAAGTCCGTTCATCACCTGCACAAGCATTCATGAGACCGCAAAGATTCCCGGGGCCGTCCGGCGCCCTCCATACGGAATGCTTGATTCATGGACATCGATGCGAGAGGGCCGCGGTTCGGTGCGGCCGTGACGACGGTCGTACTGGCGGTGACGTTGATCACTGGGAGCGTCTGGCTGCTGGCGTGGCAGACACTGGCGTTCGCGCTGGGCGCGGCGGGCGGCGTGGCGCGCTCGCCGTACGGCTGGATCTTCAGGAAGGCCGTACGGCCGCGGCTCGGGCCGCCGACGGAGTTCGAGGCGCCGGGGCCCCCGCGGTTCGCGCAGGCGGTCGGGCTGGTCTTCGCGGTGGTCGGGCTGATCGGCTGGACCGTGGGCCCGCAGTGGCTGGGCTCGGCGGCGACCGGGTGCGCGCTCGCGGCGGCGTTTCTCAATGCTGCGTTCGGGTACTGCCTCGGGTGTGAGATGTACCTGTTCGTGCGCCGCGTGACCGTACGCGCGGAGTAAAGACGGGTTAAAACTCCGAGGTGGATCAAGGGGGCGACGTGACGAGGATCTCGCCGTTCCCAGGCACCGGGGCTGGCCTCCCGTCCGTTCTTCGGGCACGATCTGCGCAATGCCGTAAACCTACGGCTGCGTAACTTTCCCGCCGGGAGACCCCTTCCCAGGCAGAGAGAAGGGTCCACCCCGTCCATGGCAGAGCTTGTCTACCGTCCCGTCGTCGGCCTCGCCCAAACGCTCTTCAAGGCGTGGGACCTCAAGATCGACTGCAAGGGATCGGAGAACATTCCGCGCTCGGGCGGCGCCGTGCTGGTCAGCAACCACATCAGTTACCTGGACTTCATCTTCGACGGTCTCGCCGCTCTGCCGCAGAAGCGCCTGGTGCGCTTCATGGCGAAGGAGTCGGTCTTCCGGCACAAGATCTCCGGTCCGCTGATGCGGGGTATGAAGCACATCCCCGTGGACCGTCAGCAGGGCGAGAAGGCCTACCAGCACGCGCTGGAGTCGCTGCGTTCCGGTGAGATCATCGGCGTCTTCCCCGAGGCGACCATCTCGCAGTCCTTCACACTGAAGAGCTTCAAGTCGGGTGCCGCGCGCATGGCCCAGGAGGCCGGCGTCCCGCTGATCCCCATGGCCCTGTGGGGCACCCAGCGGCTGTGGACCAAGGGCCACCCGCGCAACTTCAAGCGCAGCCACACCCCGATCACCATCCGGGTCGGCGAGCCGGTGGAGGCCCCGCAGGACCAGTACGCGGGCGCCATCACCCGGCGGCTGCGCGAGCGGGTCCAGGAGCTTCTCGAATCGGCCCAGCGCGCCTATCCCGTACGCCCCAAGGGGCCGGACGACACCTGGTGGATGCCCGCCCACCTCGGCGGCACCGCGCCGACCCCCGAAGAGGTGCGCGCGGCCGAGAAGCACTGAACCGTCTCGTACGGCGTGCCCAGCGCGCCGAGTCGTCACTCCGGGGCGTGGACGGTGATCCGCGCCCCGGGGCTGAACTTCTGGAGCAGCTCGGCGAGTTCGGCGCCCGCGGTCTCGACGTCGGCGACCGGCATCGGGGCCAGGCTCTCCAACAGGAAGACCGCCGAGGCGGATTGCTCGGTGAGCCGGGTGCGCGGTCCCTGGCGCCAGTTCCAGCGGCGGCAGGTCACGCCGGCGTCGTCGCGCCACACCACCTCGCCCGCGTCGGGGTGTTCGACGCTCTCCTCACCGCCCGCGACGGTCACGAAGTCCTCGTCGCCGGTGGCACGCACGAGTCGCATGGCACCCTGGATGTGGTCGGTGTCCTCGCCGCCGACCGGGATCAGGTGGGCCACACTGATCGCGTTGTAGACGTCCACGAGGACGTTGATCCGCGGCAGGCCCGCGTCCGAGAGCGCGCGCTTGGCCAGCGCCTCCGCGGAGTTGCGGGTGCGTGACGGCTTGGAGCCGAACGCCGTGTAGATCTCCCGCCAGGCCGCCATGTGCGGATCCTCGTGCGGAGCCCGCCCTTCCAGGCGTCCGGCCAGCCGCCGGGCCGCGTCGTCCAGGAGCGCCGAAGTCCCCTCGGTACTGGGCCCGTTGACCAGTCCCTCCGCCTCGATGGCGACATGGGTGAAACCGGGCGCGAGGGCGCGCACCTCGTCGGACACGGTGAGCGTGAGAGTCATCTTCTGCCTTGCCTCAGAATGCGGTGGGGAGCGTTCGCCACAGGGACAGCCGGTCGGGGGCGGCCTTCAGGACGCTGATCACGGCCGGGTGCGGTTCAGCGTACAACTCCGGATAGTCCAGCTCATTGGACTCGGGGTCGGGCGTGAAGGCCAGCCGCTCGCCGTCCAGGGAGAATTGGGCGTCCACACCGGGCTTGTTGCCGCGGGGGTCCTGCCGGTGCCAGGACCCGTGGAAGCGTACGGCGACGAGCCCGTGCACCTCGTCGAACCTCTGGTAGCAGAAGGCGGTCGGGATGTCCTCGGCACGCAGCAGCGCGGCCAGCGCGTGGGCCTTGGCGTAACAGATGCCGGTGCGCCGCTCCAGTACGTCGGAGGCGCGCCAGGTGACCCGCGGGTCGCCGGAATCGTGCGAGTGCGGGATGGTGTCGCGCACGAACTCGAACGCCGAGCGCGCATAGGCATACGAGTCGACGGCTCCCGTGGCGAGCCGTGCGGCGGTCTCGCGGACCAGCGGATGGTGATGGTCGACAACCTCGTCGGCGGCCAGGTACGCGGACAGGTCGCTGGTTTTCTGGATCAGCTCCATGCCCGTAGAGCATAGGAATGCGATCACCCGAGAGTCAATGACTTTTCAGGTGACCGCATACCTATGCATCGTTGCGTGGTGCGCGCGTGCTCGGAGTGCCCCGCCTACTGCTGGGCCATCTCCTCCTTGAGCGCGGCCACGAACCCGTCGACGTCGTCCTCGGTCGTGTCGAAGGAGCACATCCAGCGGACGTCGCCGGCGGTCTCGTCCCAGAAGTAGAAGCGGAAGCGCTTCTGCAGCCGCTCGCTCACGTCGTGCGGCAGCCGGGCGAAGACCGCGTTGGCCTGGACCGGATAGAGGATCTCCACTCCGTGCACGGCGCGGACGCCCTCGGCGAGACGCTGTGCCATCTCGTTGGAGTGGCGGGCGTTGCGCAGCCACAGGTCCTTGGCGAGCAGCGCCTCCAACTGCACCGAGACGAAGCGCATCTTGGAGGCGAGCTGCATCGACAGCTTGCGCAGATGCTTCATGTGGCTGACGGCGTCCTGGTTGAGGACGACGACCGCCTCGCCGAACAGCGCGCCGTTCTTCGTGCCGCCCAGCGACAGGATGTCGACGCCGACCGCGTTGGTGAACGTCCGCATCGGGACGTCCAGGGAGGCGGCCGCGTTGGATATCCGGGACCCGTCCAGGTGCACCTTCATGCCGTGCGCGTGAGCGTGGTCGCAGATCGCGCGGATCTCGCCGGGCGTGTAGAGCGTGCCCAGTTCGGTGCTCTGGGTGATCGAGACGACCTGCGGCATCGCACGGTGCTCGTCGTCCCAGCCGAACGCCTGCCGGTCGATCAGTTCGGGCGTGAGCTTGCCGTCGGGCGTGGGCACCGTGAGCAGCTTGAGGCCACCCATGCGCTCGGGAGCGCCGCCCTCGTCGACGTTGATGTGCGCGCTCTCCGCGCAGATCACCGCGCCCCAGCGGTCGGTGACCGCCTGGAGGGCGACCACGTTCGCGCCGGTGCCGTTGAAGACCGGGAAGGCCTCCGCGGTGGCACCGAAGTGGCTGCGGATGATCTGCTGGAGATTCGCCGTGTAGTCGTCCTCGCCGTACGCGACCTGGTGCCCGCCGTTGGCCAGGGCCAGGGCGGCGAGCACCTCGGGGTGGGCCCCCGCGTAGTTGTCGCTGGCGAAGCCGCGGACGGCTGCGTCGTGATGACGCCGGGCGTCGGTCTTCGGAGGATTCACGGCTTCTCGGTCAGCCACAGACGCTTTCCGTTCACTTCACCGGCGGGCCGGTCCCAGACGCCGACGATGGACTCGGCCAGTTCCTTGACGTCCGTGAAGCCCGCGAACTTCGCGTTCGGTCGCTCGGCGCGCATCGCGTCGTGCACCAACGCCTTCACCACCAGGATGGCAGCGGCGGACGTCGGTCCGTCCGCGCCCTCGGCGATGCCGGCCTTGCGGAAGTAGTCCGCCATGGCCAGCGTCCACGCCTCGGCGGCCGCCTTGGCCGCGGAGTAGGCGGCGTTGCCCGCGGTGGGATTGCTCGCGCCGGCGGCGCTGATCAGGACGTACCGGCCGCGTTCGCTGCTCTGCAGCGCCTCGTGGAAGGCGAGCGTGGTGTGCTGCACGGTGCGGATGAGCAGCAGTTCGAGCAGGTCCCAGTCGTCGAGAACCGTCTTCGTGAAGGTCTCGCTGCCGCGCCAGCCTCCGACGAGGTGTACGAGGCCGTCCACCTGGCCGAAGTCCTTCTGGATGCGCGTGGCCCAGTCGCGCGTCGACTGGAGGTCGAGCAGGTCGACGGTGTCGCCGACGACGGTGGAGCCGCCGTGGGCGTAGCGGGCCGCGTCCACGGCTTCCGCCAGCCGCTCCGCGTCGTTGTCCGCGCCGATGACGGTCGCGCCCGCCTCGGCGAGCCTGAGCAGTGCCGCCCGGCCGGCGGGTCCACCCGCGCCCGCCACCGCGATCACCGCACCGCTGAGAGCCCCGTTCCCCATGGTCTTCGCCTCCTGAGCAATGTTCTCGCTACCGCGGTCGGTCACGCGGCGACCCGCTCGGAGTCGGCCACGATGCCCTTGGTGGAGGCGATCACGTTCTTCAGCTTCTTGGAGAGCGCCTCATAGAACATGCTCAGGGGAAACTCGTCCGGAAGCACGTCGTCGACGAGCTTGCGGGGCGGCTGGGACAGGTCGAGGGCGTCCGGACCCTTGGCCCAGCGGGAGCCCGGGTGCGGGGCGA
This sequence comes from Streptomyces sp. NPDC002935, assembly GCF_040611295.1. Classification (NCBI taxonomy): domain Bacteria; kingdom Bacillati; phylum Actinomycetota; class Actinomycetes; order Kitasatosporales; family Streptomycetaceae; genus Streptomyces; species Streptomyces sp. NPDC002935. The sequence continues at coordinate 24,660 of NZ_JBEXNW010000032.1, read as the reverse complement.
GGTAGGTGGAGACCAGCTCGTACGCCTTGAACCAGTGGACGAGCTTGGGGCGGTCGATGCCGGCCCGGTAGAGGTCCTCGATCTCGGCGCACAGCTGGTTGGTGACCTGCGGGGCGCGCTGCCAGTCGATGTGCAGCTTGTTGTCGGTCCAGCGGACGACGTCGTGCTTGTGCAGGTAGGCGAAGAGGAGCTGGCCGCCGAGACCGTCGTAGTTGCGGACGCGGTCGCCGGTGACGGGGAAGCGGAACATCCGGTCGAAGAGCACGGCGTACTGCACGTCGCGGCCGTGCGCGTTGCCCTCGGACTCCAGCTTCACGGCCTCCTTGAAGGCGGTGAGGTCGCAGCGCAGCTCTTCCAGGCCGTACATCCAGAACGGCTGGCGCTGCTTGATCATGAACGGGTCGAACGGCAGGTCACCGTGGCTGTGGGTGCGGTCGTGGACCATGTCCCAGAGCACGAAGGCCTGCTCGCAGCGCTCCTGGTCGTGGACCATGGCGGCGATGTCCTCGGGCAGTTCGAGGCCCAGGATGTCCACGGCGGCGTCGGTGACGGCGCGGAAGCGGGCGGCCTCGCGGTCGCAGAAGATGCCACCCCACGAGAAGCGCTCGGGCGCCTCGCGCACCGCGATCGTCTCGGGGAAGAGAACGGCCGAGTTGGTGTCGTACCCCGCGGTGAAGTCCTCGAACGTGATGCCGCAGAACAGCGGGTTGTCGTAGCGGGTGCGCTCCAGTTCGGCCAGCCATTCGGGCCACACCATGCGCAGCACGACCGCTTCGAAGTTGCGGTCCAGGTTGCCGTTCTGCGTGTACATGGGGAAGAGGACCAGGTGCTGGAGGCCGTCCTCGCGGTTCGCGGCGGGCTGGAAGGCCAGCAGCGAGTCGAGGAAGTCGGGCACCTTGAAGCCGCCGTCGGCCCAGCCGCGCAGATCCTTGACGAGCGCCTCGTGGTACGCGCCGTCGTGGGGCAGCAGCGGGGAGAGCTGCTCGATCGCGTCTATCGCCCGGCGCACGGCCAGGTCGATGTCGGAGGCGTCGGGGGCGGCTTCACCCTCGAAGTCGATGGAACCGTCCTTGGACTGATAGGGCCGGATCTCCTCCACGGCATCCTTGAGCACGGGCCATGCCGGATGCTCCACCACCCTGGCCACGGGAGGAACCCGGTCCTCCGTACCCACCTGCACAAGAACTTCCGTCATGTCCCATCCTCCACAGGAAAACCTCGCGTATCGATACCGTATGTTTGCGAGGTTCCTTTCCGCAAGTGGGAACCCGGGAGATTATCCTGCGCACCCCCTACCTTCACCGCTCTTTTTCCTGCCAGACACCGTGCAGGCGATGACACCCGCCACAGCCTCCTGGGCGGCGCGGGCATCCGCGAGAAGCTCGGGGAAGCCGAAGAACCCGTGGAACATGCCCGGGTAGTGGGCCTCCGTGACCCGTACTCCGGCTTCCCTCAGCCGGGAGGCGTACGCGTGCCCCTCGTCACACAGGGGGTCGAAGCCCGCGGTCACGACATGGGCGGGCGGCAGAGCGCGCGGATCGGCGAGGAGGGGCGAGGCCCAGGGGTGCGCGCGGTCGCCGTCGGGGCCGAAGTACTGCTCGGCGAACCACCGGCCGTGCGCCGCCGTGAGGAAGTACGCGGGGCCGCTCCTGGGGGGCGCGCCTTCCCTCGGCCGCGCGTCCGTCGCCGGGTAGAGGAGCACCTGGAGCGCGAGCGCCGGGCCGCCCCTGTCCCGGGCGACGATCGCGGCGACGGCCGCGAGGTTGCCGCCCGCACTGTCACCGGCGACGACCAACGCGTCCTGGTCCGCGCCGAGTTCACCGATGTGTCCGGCGGCCCAGCACAGCGCGGCGTACGCGTCGTCGACGGCCGCGGGGAAGCGCGCCTCGGGGGCGAGCCGATAGCCGACCGACACGACGGCCGCGTCGGCGTCCCGGCACAGGGCACGCGCGATGGAGTCGTGCGTGTCCAGGCCTCCGATGACCCAGCCGCCGCCGTGGAAGAAGACCACGGTGGGGCGCGGGGAGACGACGGGGTCGGGTCCGGGAGCCGGGGCCGGGTGCGGCAGATAGACGCGTACGGGGATCTCCGGCGCTCCCGCGGGCCCCGGTATCGCCCGGTTCTCGACGGAGCCGACCGCCGGCGGCTCGAAGGGCCACACCGGTGCGGCGGCGAGGATGCGGCGGGCCTCGGCCGCCTCGGTCACGGTGCCCCCGAGGTCCGGGAAGTGGACCTTGATGGCATCGACGAGGGCGAGGACCTCGGGGGCGGGCTCGGTCGGCATCGCGGCACCTCTTCCTGGGCGGACTCCTCGGTGCGGGACGCCGCCGGGCCGGGCTGCCCCGATGTTCGCAGGAGCCGACAGGACCGATCGCCGCGCACGGCAGGGACTTCACTCACGGCAGGGACAGCACTAGCGAGCGGAGCTCGAAGTGGCAAGGGCCTGGGCGCACGGTCGACCGTCAAGGGACGCGCCCACTGCGGGGCACCCGTCCGGGGACATGGCGCGGATCTGGGCCCGACACACCCGTCGCACCGCGGAGGCCCGGTACTCCCATCGCGTCGCGTGGGCCGACACTCCCATTGCACCGCGTAGGAACGGGTACATCGCACAGTCAGGCCATTAGGCTGCGGCCTTGCCGCGTGGACGCCCCCGTCGGAACCACGCGCGAGCCGAGCCGCCGTCGACGGAAGCGAGTCGAATCTTGAACTTCCTCACCATCGGTCATCGCGGAGTGATGGGCGTCGAGCCCGAGAACACCCTCCGTTCCTTCATCGCCGCCCAGAACGCGGGCCTCGACCTGATCGAACTCGATCTGCATCTGAGCAAGGACGGCGCCCTCGTCGTCATGCACGACTCCGAAGTGGACCGTACGACCGACGGCTCGGGGCCGATCGCGGAGAAGACGCTAGAGGAGCTGCGCACGCTGGACGCGGGGCACGGTGAGCGCGTCCCCGTCTTCGAGGAGGTTCTGGACGCCGTCAGGACTCCGTTGCAGGCCGAGATCAAGGATGTCGCGGCGGCCAGGGCGCTGGCCGAGGTGATGCAGCGGCACGACCTGGTCGGGCGGGTCGAGGTGTCGTCGTTCCACGACGAGGCGGTCGCCGAGGTCGCCCGGCTGGTGCCGGGCGTCCGGACCGCGCTGATCGCCAGCCGTTACGGCGTCGATGTCGTGGACCGCGCCGTGGAGGTCGGCGCCGCGACCCTCTGCCTCAACATCCGCAGGCTGAGCCTGGAGGTCGTCGAACAGGCCCGCAAGGCCGACCTGCGGATCATCGGCTGGGTGGTGAACACCCAGGACCAGCTCCGGCTGGTCCGTGCCCTGGAGCTGGACGGGGCCACGACCGACTATCCCGAGATCAAGCGCACCGGTCGCTTCACGGCGTAGCGGGGACGATGGAGGCAGCGGGGCCGCTCGGCCATGACGGTCCGAGCGGCCCGGCCGCGGAGCACGCCGCGGTCGACGGGGCGGGCCGACCCGCCGGCGATCAGGTCGCCGGCCGCTCCTGGCTCCGGCTCAAGGCTGGGCGAGCGGCTTGACCAGCAGTTCGAAGCGCAGGTCGTCGCGCTGCGGGATGCCGAAGCGCTCGTCGCCGTACGGGAAGGGCGTCATCTGTCCCGTACGGCGGTAGCCGCGTCGCTCGTACCAGGCGATGAGGTCCTCGCGTACGGAGATCACGGTCATGTGCATCTCGGTGACGCCCCACGTCTCGCGAACCGTGCGCTCCGCCTCGGCGATGATCACCTTGCCGAGCCCGCCGCCCTGGAGTGCGGGGCTGACCGCGAACATGCCGAAGTAGGCGTGGGCGCCACGGTGCTCCAGCTGGCAGCAGGCGACGACCGTGCCGTCCCGCTCCACGGTCAGGAGCCGGCTGTCGGGCGCCTTGATGACGGCGAGCACCGCCTCTGCGTCGGTCCGCTGTCCTGCGAGGATGTCCGCCTCCGTGGTCCAGCCGACCCGGCTGGAGTCCCCTCGGTACGCCGAATCGATCAGCGCGACCAGGGCGTCCACATCGCTGTCGGCGGCGTCGCGGAAGGTCAGTCCGGTGGCGGCGGCGGTTTCCATGGGGGCGGTTCTCCGTTCAGTGGCGCGGCTCGGGCACGCCGAGCGTAACCCTCCCCTAAGCTCCGGCCGCATGGTGCATGTACTGAGTGGCCGGACCCTTTTGCGTCCGGCCGATCTGGAGCGCTCGCGGGCCTTCTACGGTGGGCAGCTCGGCCTGGCCGTCTACCGCGAGTTCGGCACGGGACCCGAGCGCGGGACCGTGTACTTCCTCGGCGGCGGTTTCCTGGAAGTCGCCGGACGGTCCGAGACGCCGCCCTCCCCCGCACTGAAGCTGTGGCTCCAGGTCGAGGACGTGACGGCGGTCCACGAGGAGCTGACGGCCGCCGGTGTCGAGGTGGTGCGTGCGCCCGTGCGGGAGCCGTGGGGGCTGATCGAGATGTGGATCGCGGACCCGGACGGAACCGAGATCGTGATCGTCGAGATCCCGGCCGATCATCCGTTGCGTCACCGGCCCTGACGGGGGCGCCGCGTCGGCGGCCGCCTGGTCGGCCATCCTTCACTGGAACTACTGGGGCTACTGGCGCTCTCATCGCGCATCCCACGGGGGCGCTTGATCACCCCACGGGGCCTGTACGCCGTCCGGAGCCCCTACGGTGTCCGGCGCGGCGCAGGCGGGCGGGGACCCCGTTCCGGAGGCGGCGCCCGGATGGCCGGTGCTCCACGGTGGGCTTAGCGTGCTGAGGGGGCTCGCTGCGGAAGGAACCTCATGAAGCTCGACAGGCCGGTGACCGGCGGACCCTGCTGGGCGGAGCTCGGCACCAGCGATCTGGAGGGCGCCAAGGGCTTCTACGCCGATCTGTTCGGCTGGCGCCCGGAGACGGACCCGCGTCAGGAGGCGGGCGGCTACACGATCGCGCACATCGGGGACGCGGCCGTCGCCGGGATCACGCCGATCTACCAGGAGTCGCAGCCCGTCGCCTGGAACGTGTCGTTCGCCGTCACCGACGCGGACGCGACCGCGGCAGCCGTACAGGCCGCCGGCGGTAGCATCGCCCTCGCCCCGATGGATGTGCTCGACGTGGGCCGTTTCGCGGTCGCCTTCGACCCGGGCGGTGCCGCCTTCCAGATGTGGCAGGCGCGGGCCTTCCCCGGTGCGGGGCTGTTCAATGCGCCGGGCGCGCTCGGCTGGGTGGAACTCCTGACCAGGGCCCCGGACCGGGTCACCGAGTTCTACACGACGGTGTTCGGCTGGACCGTGAAGGCCTCGGAGCACTACCCGCAGTGGGGCGTCGACGGCGCCGACTTCGGCGGCATGGTCACGATGGACGAGAACTTTGCGCACGAGGTCCCTTCGCACTGGCTGCCGTACTTCGCCGTCGAGGACGTGGACGCCACGGCGAACGCGGTCCTCATGGCGGACGGCCACCTGTTGATGGAACCCGTCTCACAGCCCAACGGCCGACGCCTGGCGGTCGCGCGGGACCGGCAGGGCGCGGCCTTCGGGATCTACGCGGAGGGCGAGAAGGGCGAGAAGGGCTGATCCACCAGGCTCGGCGTCAGGCCGGCGTCAGGCGCGCGGCAGCCTCAGTCGGCCTTCCAGCTGGCCGAGCAACTCGCCCAGGAGTCCGGCCAGTTCGCGCTGCCTTTCGCGGTCGATCCCGGACAGGACCCTTGTCTCGTAGGCGAGTTGATCGGGGAGAACGCCGTCGACCAGATCGCGTCCCTCGTCGGTCAGCCGGACGTGCGCGACCCGGCGGTCACGGGTGTCGCCGCGCCGCTCGACCAGACCGCGCTCGGTCAGCTGCTTGAGCCGCTTGGTGACGGCGGCACCCGAGGAGAAGGTCTCACGGGCGATCTCGCTCGGCGTCAGCTCGTGCCCGGTGCGGCGCAGCGTCCCGAGCACGTCGAACTCGGGGCGGGTGAGCCCGGCCCGGCGCAGCGGCGCGTCCTCGGCCTGCTGAAGGAGCGCGGCACAGCGGTTGACCCGTCCGATGACCTCCATGGGCCCGGTGTCGAGATCCGGCCGTACGGTCTCCCACTGGCGCACGACGGCAGCCACCGTGTCGGCGGGCGCCGCCCGGTCCGTCGCCGGGTCGCCGTCCGCCGCGCTCCGCCCGTCCGCAGTCGTCATGCCCGTGCGCCCTCCCAGCAGTGCAGTCCCTGGCGTCGTACCGTCGCCGCGAGCGTACGGTGTCCGGCCTGCTCGGCCCGTATGACCCGCTCCTCCGGCAGGGCGCGCTGCCACCATTCGCCGGCCGCGGCGTCCGCGGCGGAGCGCAGGTCCACGACGGCGGCGAACAGGCCGCGGCGCGCGGACTCCAGGGACCCGGGCTCCGGACGCTCCTCGGCCAGCACCCCGGCGGCGTGTTCCCGGGCCTGTTCCACCGTAAAGAGCGCGTGCTCGATACGGTCGGCGGCCCTCCGGTTGGTGACGGCGACGGCGGCGGCGAAGCCGACCAGCGCGCCCACGAGGGTGTCCAGGACGCGGTCGGTGATCAGTTCCCCGGACTGCTGGGAGCGCGCGAACTCGGTGATCAGCAGGGCCATGGGGGTCACGCAGACACTGCCGAGCCAGTAGTTGCGGCCGATCAGCGCCTCCGCGCCGAAGTTCAGGGCGAGGCAGCACAGGACGAGGACCGCCTGGCCGACATGGGCGAGCGGGGCGAGAACGGCGAAGGCGAGGACGCCGAGGAGATTGCCGACCACGCGCTGAACACCCCGGCTCCAGGTCAGGGTGACGTTGGCCTGGTAGAGGGAGGCGGCGGTGACCAGCGCCCAGTAGGGGCGGCCGATACCGAGCGCGAGCGAGACGTACCCGGCGAGGGCGCAGCCGAGCGCGGTGCGCAGGGCGATGGGGGCGAGCGGGCGGAGGCGGTCGAGGAGCGGCCGTTCCCCGAAGGCGAGCGCGGTCTCGACGCCGAAGGGTTCGTCGGCGGCGTCCCCGAGATCGTCGGGGCGCGGGACGGGTCCGGTGCCGGCCAGTTCGCGGGCCCACCCGCGCAACCGCTCGGAGTCGGTGTCGGCGGGCGCGGCGAGCGCGACCTCGGCCCGTACGACGAGGCGTTCGAGGGCGCGCCGGGGCGCGGAGCGGGCTCCCGTGGACAGCAGCGACTGCCAGGCGGTGTGCACGGCGGCGGCCGCGGTGGCGCGGGCCCGGGTGTCGTCCGGCGCCCCGGCGTACACCGCCGCGGCGTTCAGGGCGTGCGCGGTGGCACGTCGCTCCGGGCCGTGCGGGCGTACGAGGCCGGGGGCCATGCCGACGATCCAGGCCCAGGCTCCCGCCGCCGCGCCCAGCGCGAGGTGGCCCGGCACCTGGCCGAGGCTCTGTGGCACGAACAGGGACGCCGAGGAGATGAAGGCGAGGACCACGTGCCCGGGCGGGCCGACGCGCGTGGCGTCGCACAGGGTCTTCTGCGCGGCGGCCAGCAGCGCGCCGACGGTGACCAGTACGACGGCGTTCGTGGTGAGCGAGGCCGTGACGAGCGCGACGCCGAGCCCGCCGAGCATCCCGGCCACCACCCGGGCGAGGGCGCGCGCCCGGGCAGCGTACGGACGGTTGTGGGCGTAGAGCGCGCAGAGCGACCCGGCCATGGTGTACATCGCCAGGTCCAGCCGGCCCAGCGCCAGCAGCGCCAGATTCGGCGGGGCGACCGCGACGACGACGCTCAGGGCGGGCTTGAACCAGATGTCGGAAGGCCTGCCGAGGCGCAGCACACCGGCCAGCGGCAGGCGGCGTGGGCGCGAGGGGCCGGGACGGGTCACACTGCTCATGACCACAACCTTAGCAGGTGTTTTACCTGTAAATTATGCCTCCTGCGCCGCTCCCACCTGCGGTGTACTCCCGCACGCTCCCCGCGTACACCCTTGCGCTCGTATGCGCACCGGACGCCCGGGGCATGCCCTGACCGACTGTCCGATGTCCGACGTCCGGCACCGCTCGCCCGGCAGCGCCTGCCCGGCGTCGCGTGTCCGACATCGTCGAGCGGGGAGGTACGGGGTGCACGGACCGACGTCGCCCGGCTGGCTGCTCGTCGCGCTGTGCGCGGCGACCGGGGCCTACTGCCTGCTGCGGATGCGCAGCCCGGTCGAGGAACAGCGCCGCACGGCGGGCGGCGAGGCGCTCATGGGGTTCGGCATGGCCGCGATGGCCGTACCGGCGGCCGTGGCGACCCCGCCACGCTGGGCCTGGCTCGCCTGCGCGGTCGTCTTCGGCGTCGCCGCGCTGCGCGCGCTCCGGACGGCCCGCAGCAGCCCGCACCATCTGCACCATCTGATGGGCGCCTTCGCGATGGTCTACATGGCGGCCGTGATGACCGCCTCCCCGGCCCACCACGCCCACGACGGCGGAGGAGTCCCCGCCCTCACCGGAGCGCTCCTTCTCTATTTCGCCGCCTACGTACTCCGCTCGGGCGTCCGCCTCCTGCCCCTGGCCGTCGCGTCGGGCGCGGCGCCGCGCACCGTCGGCTGGGGCGACCGTCCCGAACTCTCCCAGGCCTGCCGCCTGTCGATGGGCATCGCGATGCTGGCGATGCTGGTCACGCTGTGAGTGCGGACGGCTGTGAGTCGCGGGCGGCTCGGGAGACCCGGGCGGTCCCGGAGGCCCGGCTGGGCCTGATCCCATCGTACGGCGCTGTACGAAACCGTGGCGTACGTCACTTGCCGTCGCTGCCCGTATCCAGCGGCTACGCCCCGCTCATAGGCTGCGGACCATGATGGTCCCCGCGGCACTGTTGCTGCTCGGCGCCCTGGCCGCCGTGGTCGCACCGCGACTGCTCGCCCGGGCGGACTGGCCGGACCAGGAGCCGGTGGTCGCCCTGTGGGTGTGGCAATGCGTGGTGGCGGCGGTTCTGCTGTGCTGCGTCCTGTCGATGACGCTCAGCGCGTCCGCCGCCTGGGTCGCCGTGCGCGGCCATGTCTTCGACGGCGCACCGGCGTCGGTCGTGGACGCCTACGCGCTGAGCGCGGGAAGCCCCTGGGCCGCCACCACGGCGGTGGCACTCGCGTGCGGTGGCGCCTGGACGGCGGCGATGCTCGCGCGGGAGATCGTGCGGACGCGGCTGCGCCGTCGGCAGCGGAGGGCCGAACTCCTGCTGCGTGCCCCGCTGTTGCCCGGCGAGGAGCCCGGCGCGGATCGTCTCGTCGTCCTTGAGGGGGAGCGCCCCGACGCCTGGTGGCTGCCGGGCGCCGCTCCCCAACTGGTCATCACCACGGCCGCGTTGCGCCGTCTGAAGGGGCGCCGGCTGGATGCCGTACTCGCCCATGAGCAGGGGCACGCGCGGGCCCGGCACGACTGGCTGTTGCACTGTTCGGCCGCGCTGGCCATCGGATTTCCGCAGGTACCCGTCTTCGCGGCGTTCCGCGAAGAGATGCACCGGCTCGTCGAACTCGCCGCGGACGACGTGGCGTCACGGCGCTTCGGCCGGCTGACGATCGCGCTCGCACTGGTCGAACTCAACGAGGACCGGGGCGTGTTCGGACCCTGCCCGACCCCGGGCGCGCACGTCCCGCAGCGCGTCGACCGGCTCCTCACCCCCCGGGACCGGCTCACTGCGGCCCGTCGGCTGCAACTGACGGCGGCGGCCGCGCTGGTGCCGGTGGTCCCGGTCCTCGTGGCGTTCGTGCCGGGGTTGCGGGCGCTCGGCTAGGGCACTTCTCTCCGGTCATCGGATCGGTGGTCCGGTGTGCCGTCGACCGGCGCGTGGTGGGCGCGGACAGAGTCGTCGCCGGACCGGACGCCCGAGCTCCTGCCGGACGGGACGGCCCGCACACCGCACCGGGGCATGGCACCGCCGGGAATCCGGGCACCCGGGCGATGGCGGCGTAGACGCGGCGGAGCCACCGGAGACCGCCTTGACCGGCACGGGCCGCGCCACGAAGGATCTCCCTCATGACGATCAAGGGCGTGCTCTTCGACTTCTCCGGAACCCTCTTCCGCATCGAGTCCGCCGAATCATGGCTGCGCGCGGTGCTCGCGGAGACGGGCCACGAACTACCTGAAGCGGAGTTGGCCCGGAAGGCGCGGGAACTGGAGTCGGCGGGCGCGCTCGCGGGCGGTGCCCCGCCGGCACTGCCGGTGCCGGCGCGCCTCGCCGCCCTGTGGGAGGTCCGCGACCGGAGCGCCGAGCAGCACAGGGCCGCGTACACCGGCCTCTCCCGGACGGTGTCGCTGCCCGATCCCGGTCTGCACGACGCGCTCTACGACCGCCATATGACGCCCGCCGCCTGGAGGCCCTATCCCGACGCGGCCGAGGTGCTCGGCGCGCTGCGCGGTAGGGGCCTCGCGGTCGGGGTGGTCAGCAATATCGGCTGGGACCTGCGGCCCGTCTTCCGCGAGCACGGTCTGGACCCGTATGTCGGAACGTACGCCCTGTCATACGAACACGGCATCCAGAAACCGGATCCGCGGCTCTTCGCGATCGCCTGCGCCGCACTCGGCATCGCTCCGGAAGACACCCTGATGGTCGGCGACGACCGAAGGGCGGACGGCGGTGCGGCGGCCCTGGGCTGCGCGGTGCATTTCGTCGACCATCTGCCGGCGGCGGACCGACCGGACGGCCTGCGGCCGGTACTCGACCTGACGGACTGATCCGCCACGACCGCGGACGTCAGCTCTTGTAGCCCTCGACCTGCGACGACGGACGTACCTGCGCTTCGTCCGGGTTCTCGCCGAACTCGGACTTCGCGCGCCGCTGGCGCAGCAGGTCCCAGCACTGGTCGAGGTCGCGCTCCAGTTGCACGAGCCGCGCGTGTTCTGTGGCGCCGTCGATCTGCCCGGCCGCCAGTGCCTCGCGCAGCCGCCGCTCGTCGTCCACCATCGCCGTGATCCTGGCCAGGATCTGCTCTTGATCCATGTCCGTGTGCCTCCTCTGGGCTCCAGGCCACTCTAAGGAGCACGCGCCTCCTCGGCGAGCGATGGGAAGCGGCCTCGGGCGACCGTCCGGGGATCTGTGTGCCCCCGGACGTGGGTGCGGTCCCCCGCGTCGCCCCCACGCGGCCGGACGGCGTACGGACGGACGCCCACGGGACACGCACGAACGCCCGGGCGGCTCCGGAGCGGCTGTTCGCGTCTCCGTGACCGCATCTGGCACGGCATCTCGACGCGGAACCAATGGCTTTTGATCCCAAGCGGCCCAGCCCGGTCAAGTTTGCACCAAGAAGGGTCAAATACCTCTAAATACGGGGACCGTGGCTATGTTGGCGCCCCCGCCACACACTCCCGAGGTCCGCACATGAAGACAGCGCTCTGGATTCTCCTCGCCAGCGTTCTCACGTACGTCACCGCCGCCGCCCTGTACAACGCGGCGCGCAGCGACGACCGCGAATCCGTCGTCGGCAATGTGCTGCTGAGCCTGTCGGTCGGCTGGTACATGGTCACCAACTGGTGGCGCGCCTACCTCGCGACGTACGGGCGCCCACCTCACGGCGAGGCGGGCGCAGGGCGGGACGCCGGGTGATGAGCCCGGTGGACGGCAGCCGATCGGACGCGGTTCCCGGACAACGGCTGCCGCTCGTCCGACCTGAGGCGATCCCCCGCGTCGCCCCAGGTCGGCGGCAGCCCGGACCCGACCCGCGCAGGGCCCTGGTCCGGACGCGTTGAGTATAGTTGGCTGGCAGCCAGTCAACGCAGGAGTTACAGCATGTCCCCGCGAAGCGCCTCGGTCAATGAAGAGTTGCGGCGGCGTTCCCGGGAACGGTTGTTGCAGGCCGCGGTGGAGCTGGTCAGCGAGCGCGGCTACGACGCAACGACGCTCGGGGACATAGCGGATCGCGCGGGATCGGCGCGCGGACTGGTGTCGTACTACTTCCCCGGCAAACGGCAGCTCCTGCAGTCCGCGGTGCACCGGCTGATGCACCGCACACTGGAGGAAGCCCTCGAACGCGAGCCGCTTACCGAGGACGGCAGGGAGCGGATGGCACGGGCCATCGACGCGATCCTGGGCCTCACCCGGGATCAGCCGGTACTGATGCGGCAGCACATGGCCGGACTCCTCCAGGCCGAGGGGTTCGTCCAGTGTCCGGAACAGCGGCGGCTCTCGGAGCTGCTCGGGGACACCGTCGCCCGGTACGGGTCGCAGCAGGTCGACGCCGACTACCCGATGCTGCGCGCACTGCTCATGGGCGCGGTGTTCGCGGCGCTGGTGCCCGGGGTGCCGATGAAGCTTCCGGTGCTGCGGGCCGAGCTGTTCAAGCGCTACCGGCTGGACTGGGACATGGGTGTACCGCCGGACACCGAGGAGTCCGGCGGCACCCACGAGACGGATATGTCCCGCTTCTTCGCGACCGACTGAGGGTCGCAGGACCGTCAGTCGAAGTAGTCCGGCTGTGTCTGGACGTTGAGCTCGCGCAGGTGGACCCGCTTGGCCGGATCCGTGCGCCGGTCGCCGAGCTTCAGGACGTCGAAGCCCTTGGCGATGTCGTTCGAGTAGATGTAGCCGTTGTAGTAGTACGCCGACCACGCGCCCCCGACCTGGAGGGTGTCGGTGGACAGCGGGCCGCGCTCGAAGTAGGCGATCTCCTTCGGGGCGGTGGAGTCGGTGAAGTCCCAGACGGAGACGCCGCCCTGGTACCAGGCCTGGACCATGAGGTCCTTGCCCCTGACGGGGATCAGCGAGCCGTTGTGGGCCACGCAGTTCTCGGTGTCGGCCTGGTGGCGGGGAATCTTGTAGTAGCTCTTGAAGACGAGCTTGCGGTGGTCGCCCTTGCCGACGATGTCGTAGATGCCGTCGGCTCCGCGGTTCGGGCCGATCGCCGCGTTGCAGGTGGCCGCACCGCCGCCGCCCAGCTCGTCCGTGAACACGACCTTGTTCGCCTTCTGGTTGAAGGTCGCCGAGTGCCAGAACGCGAAGTTCACGTTGTCCTCGACCTGGTCGATGACCTTCGGGTGCTCCGGGTCCTCGATGGAGAACAGGATGCCGTCACCCATGCAGGCGCCCGCGGCCAGGTCCTTCGACGGCAGGACCGTGATGTCGTGGCAGCCGGTGGTCTTGGAGACGCCCGGGTTGGTGGGCCCGCCCGGGTTCCCGCCGCCGTCGGGGCCCTCGCCCGGGAAGAGCACGGGGAAGCCCACCACGGCCGCCTTCTCGGGGGCCTTGCGCGGGACCTTGATGACCGAGATGCCGTCGTGCGGGGGCTGGCAGTCGGGGAAGGTGGCGCTCGGCGAGTACGAGGAGACGTAGATGTAGACGTTATTGCGCCCGGGTACCAGCGAGTGGGTGTGCGAACCGCAGGCCGTCTCGACCGCGGCGACGTACTTCGGGTTCGCCTTGTCGCTGATGTCGAAGATCTTCATGCCCTCCCACGACGACTTCTCCGTCGCGGGCTGCGAGGTGCTGGCGCAGGAGTTGTCGCTGCGCGAGGAGTCGGTGGACAGGAAGAGCAGGTCGCCGGAGACGGAGACGTCGTTCTGCGAGCCGGGGCAGAGCACCTGCGCGACCGTCTTCGGAGCCTTCGGATCACTGATGTCGAAGACGCGGAAGCCGTCGTAGTTGCCGGCGAAGGCGTAGTGGCCCTGGAAGGCCAGGTCCGAATTGAGGCCGGTGAAGGCCTCCTTGGGGACATTGGCGAGATGCTCGATGTTGTCGGAGTGGACGACCTCGTCCTTCCCGGGTATCTCGCCGCTCGCGATCGCCGCCCTCGCCTCGGCGGCGTCGCCGCTGGAGATCCGCTGCTGCGCGGCGGGACCGTCCCCGGGGTCGGGGGTGGCGGCCGCCGGGCCGGCCGTCAGGAGCGCGGCCAGAAGTCCGGCCGCCGCCGCGGCAACTCCCAGTCGTCTGTGCCGCGTTCGGGGGTTGTTCAACAGGGTCACTGTGTTCTCCCTTGTAGCCGTTCGAAGTTGAACGGTTCACGGACCCCTGAAGTATCGTCCGCACCATGGGCGGACCAACAGACGGCAACGTAGCCGCAATGAACGTTTTTGTTCAGTGACGTTCGGAGACGTGCTAGGACGGTTATCAACACCCTTGAGGTGTCCGCCGATTCGTGTGCCCCAGGAGGTCGCTGTGCTCGCCGGTCATACGTCCCGTACGTCCCTGGTCACGGCGTCGCTGGCCGTCGCCGTACTCGCACTGGCGGGTTGCGACTCCGCGTCCCGGACCAAGTCCGCCGACACCGGCGGCCCTTCGGTGATAGCGCCCGGCAAGCCCGGCGAAGTGGCCGAAACACTCGCCGCCAAGGACGCGGCTGAGCGGCGTACGGACGACGACTCCCCCAACTCGGCGGACTTCGCCTATGCGCGCATGATGATCGCCCACCACACCCAGGCCCTGGAGATGACCGAACTCGCTCCGGAGCAGGCGAAGTCGGGCGATGTGAAGAGGATCGCCGCACGGATCGCGGCCGCGCAGGGACCGGAGATCACCACCATGAAGAGCTGGCTGGAGGCGCACGACGACGCCCGGACCACCACCGGGCACGACCACGCCGCCATGCCCGGCATGGCGACGAAGGCCCAGCTCGAGGAGTTGCGCGCGGCGAAGGGCACGGCGTTCGACCAGCTCTTCCTCAAGCTGATGATCACTCATCACGACGGGGCGATCACCATGGCCACGGAGGTGAAGGCCCAGGGCAACAACATCCAGATCGAGGAGATGGCCGACGACGTGATCGCCCAGCAGACGAGCGAGATCACCAGGATGCGCGGGATGTCCTGAGGAGCACGGGCGTCGGCGCTGTCAGCGGCGGGCGTGACGGGGCGCCAGGAAACCGGCGTCGCGCGCCGCGGCGATCAGCCTCAGGGACTTGCGGCGGCTGTGGCCGGTGGCGCCCATGACCGCGAGCACCGGGTCCACACCCTCCTTCTGCGCCGCCCGGTACTCCTCCGCGACGAGCAGGCGCCCCTCGACACCGCGCGGCCAGGCGGGCCGGGCGCGGCGCGCCGGGATTTCGCGCTCCTGATCGCGGCCGGGTCCGAGGCGGCTCCCGCACACCTCGAACAGCGGCTCCTCGATCCACTCGGCGACCACCGCGAGGTCGTCCAGCGAGAGGGGCGGCTCGGCCCGTACGTCCTCGATCGACAGGCTCGCCTCCGACAGCACGGCGAGCAGGTCGACCCGGGCGCCGTCCGTGAAGGCCAGCCGGACATGGAACCAGGAGGTGGCGGTCGCCCCGGACTCCCGCACTTCCCATGCGGGCCACACGGACACCGCGCCGTCCTCACGGAAGCGGTCGGACAGATCAAGAAACGATGCTTCAAGCACATACGGAACGTAACCGCATCATCACACTCCATACGAACGGACACGCGCGCACACATCACGCACCGCACCCTGTCAGCGGAGCACCGGTGGTGCGATCCTGGAAGCACCAGCGATGTCCTTCAGCGATCTCCCTGATCCCTCGGGTAAGGAGTTCCGCAGTGCTGCATGTCGCCGTCGTCGGCTCGGGGCCCAGTGGGGTCTACAGCGCACAGGGTCTTGTCCAGCGGAGCGGGCCGCCCGACATCCGGGTCGACGTCCTGGACCGGTTGCCCTGCCCGTACGGCCTGGTGCGCTACGGCGTGGCACCCGACCACGAGAAGATCAAGTCGCTCCAGAACAATCTGCGGACGGTTCTGGAGAACGAGCGGGTACGGTTCCTCGGCGGCGTCCAGGTGGGCCCGGGCGGGGTACCGGTGGCCCGGCTGCGGGAGCTGTACCACGCGGTCGTGTACTGCGTCGGCGCCGCCACCGACCGGCATCTCGGCGTGCCCGGCGAGGACCTGCCCGGCAGCTGGTCGGCGACCGAGTTCGTGTCCTGGTACAGCGCGCACCCCGACTCCGTGACCGACGGATTCGTGGCCGGCGCGCGTTCGGCCGTGGTCATCGGCATCGGGAACGTCGCCGTCGACGTGACCCGGATCCTGGCCCGCGGCGCGCCCGAGCTGAACCCCACCGACATGCCGCAGGCGGCCCTCAGCGCGCTGGCCGCGAGTGAGGTCACCGAGATCAGCATGGTCGGGCGGCGCGGACCGTCACAGGCCCGCTTCACCACCAAGGAACTGCGCGAGCTGGGCTCGCTTCCCGAAGCCGACGTCGTCGTGGATCAGGCGGAGTTGGCGCTCGATCCCGCCTACCTCGATCCGTCGGGGCTGCCCGCCGCGCAGCGCCGCAACGTGGAGGTGCTCCGGGGATGGGCGGCGGCCGCGCCCCTGGGCCGCCCGCGCCGCATCCGCCCGCGCTTCTTCCTGCGCCCCGTCGAACTCCTCGCCGACGGCGGGCGCGTGGGAGCGGTGCGCTTCGAACGGACGGTGCCGGACGGCGAGGGCGGGGTGACGGGGACCGGTCGATTCGAGGAGATCGAGGCCCAGTTGGTGCTGCGGTCGGTGGGCTATCGCGGGGTGCCGCTCGACGGACTGCCGTTCGACCCCGGCCGGGGCACCGTGCCGCAGCTGGCGGGACGGGTCCTTCGGGACGGCGTGGTCTCGCCGGGCGAGTACGTGGCGGGCTGGATCAAGCGTGGCCCGACCGGGGTCATCGGAACCAATCGCCCGTGCGCCAAGGAGACCGTGACCTCCCTGCTGGAGGACGCCCCCGCGCTCGTACGACGGGAGGTCGTCGAGGATCCGCTCGCGGCGCTGCTGGCCGACGGGGTACGGCCGGTCGAATGGGCCGGGTGGCAGGCCATCGAGCGGGCCGAGGCGGAGCTCGGAGCCGAGCTGGGCCGCGGCGTGGTCAAGCTGCCGGACTGGGACGCGCTGTGGACGGCCGCGCGGACGGCCAGGTCCTGACGGAAGCTCTGGCGAGGCAGCCTGCGTCCGGGGCGTTGTGCGGGTTCGCGGCCGGACCCGCACCCGGCCGAAGAGCGGGCCGCGAGATCGGGGCGAGGTCGACGCCCGGCGCCCCGCGCACGACCACGACGAGGCCGGTGGCCGGGGCGGGGCGCGGGGCGCGGCGGAGTCCCGGAGCAGTTCCGTGGGCATGACACACATCGGCAACAGGGCGGAAATCAACAAACTGTTCAAGCGCCCTACGGTCTCGTGCTGTCCGGGCGTGCTCGTGTCGTGCGGACCTTCCCCTCTCCCCGCAGCTTCTGGAGTGCCCATGGCAACCACCGCTCCCGCGCATCCCGTCGACGAGGTTCCACCCGTACGCCAACTGGCCGCCTTCGGACTTCAGCACGTGCTCGCGATGTACGCGGGCGCGGTGGCGGTGCCGCTCATCGTCGGCGGCGCGATGCAGCTGTCGCCCGCCGACCTGGCGTATCTGATCACCGCGGACCTGCTCGTGTGCGGGATCGCGACGCTGATCCAGTGCGTGGGCTTCTGGCGCTTCGGGGTGCGGCTGCCGATCATGCAGGGGTGCACCTTCGCCGCCGTCTCCCCCATGGTGCTCATCGGTACGACGGACGGCGGACTGCCCGCGATCTACGGGTCGGTGATCGTGGCGGGCCTCGCGATCGTCCTGCTCGCCCCGCTCTTCGGCAGGTTGCTGCGCTTCTTCCCGCCGCTGGTCACGGGCACGGTCATCCTGATCATCGGGGTCTCGCTGCTGCCGGTGGCGGGCAACTGGGCTGCGGGAGGCGTCGGTTCGAAGGACTTCGGGGAGCCGAGGAACCTGGCGCTCGCGGGCTTCGTCCTGGTCGTGGTGCTGGGCGTGGAGCGGTTCGCACCGGCCTTCCTGAGCCGCGTCGCGGTCCTCATCGGCATCGCCGTGGGTCTCGCGGTCGCGGTGCCGTTCGGGTTCACGGACTTCAGCGGGGTCGGGGACGCCGACTGGGTCGGGATCAGCACGCCGTTCCACTTCGGGGCGCCGTCGTTCCACGCCTCCGCGATCATCTCGATGCTGGTCGTGGCCCTGGTGACCATGACCGAGACGACGGGTGACTTCATCGCGGTCGGCGAGATGACCGAGCGGCCGATCGAGCCGCGGGCCCTTGCCGACGGTCTGCGCGCCGACGGCCTGTCCACGGTCCTCGGCGGCGTCTTCAACACCTTCCCGTACACGGCGTTCGCGCAGAACGTGGGACTCGTCGGCATGACCCGGGTGCGCAGCCGCTGGGTGGTCGCCGCGGCGGGCGGCATTCTCGTCCTGCTCGGCCTGTTGCCGAAGCTGGGTGCCGTGGTCGCGGCGATACCCGCTCCCGTGCTCGGCGGCGCGGGTCTGGTGATGTTCGGAACGGTCGCCGCGAGCGGTCTGCGCACGCTCGCCGAGGTGGACTTCAAGGGCAACAACAACCTGACGGTGGTGGCCGTTTCGGTCGCGATCGGCATGCTGCCGGTCGGGGTGCCGGCGGTCTACGAGAAGTTCCCGGACTGGTTCCAGACGGTGATGAACAGCGGGATCAGCGCGGGGTGCCTGACGGCGATCGTACTGAATCTGCTCTTCAACCACCTGCCTGGCAGGGTGAGTTCGGCCGAGTCCACCGTCGGACCCGAGGCCGCCTCGGCCGGCGCGTAGGTCCGCGGCCGGGACGTAGGTCCGCGGCCACCGCCGGATACCCATGAGCCGGCACTTCCTGATCGCCGGGGGATCAGGAAGTGCCGGCCGACGTCAGGAACTCGTGAGAATGACGAGTTGCTGGGTCGCCCGGGTCATCGCGACATAGCGGTCGACCGCTCCTTCGACGCCCTCGCCGAACTCCTCCGGGTCGATGAGGACGACCAGGTCGAACTCGAGCCCCTTCGACAGCTCCGGGGTCAGCGACCGGACGCGGGACGTCGACCGGAACGTGGGATCGCCGATGACGCAGGCGATCCCGTCGGCGTGCGCGCGCAGCCAGGTGTCGAGCACGGAGTCCAGGTCCGCGACGGATCCATGGACGACGGGGACGCCGCCGCTGCGGACGGACGTCGGCACGTTGGCGTCCGGGAGCGCGGCCCGGATGACCGACTCGGCCTCCACCATGACCTCTTCCGGCGTCCGGTAGTTGATGGTCAGGGAGGCCACGTCGATCCGGTCGAACCCGATCCGCCCGAGCCGTTCCTGCCACGACTCGGCGAACCCGTGCCTGGCCTGGGCGCGGTCCCCGACGATGGTGAAACTCCGCGACGGGCAGCGGAGCAGCAGCATCTGCCACTCCGCGTCGGTCAGTTCCTGTGCCTCGTCCACGACGATGTGCGCGAACGGACCGGCGAGCAGGTCCGGTTCGGCGGTGGGCAGTTCGGACTCGTCGACGAGGCTGACCTTGGCGTCCTCGCCGCGCAGCATCATCACCAGGCCTTCGCCGTCGTCACCGTCGGCGCCGGAGTCGGCCGCGGCCTCGATCAGGTTGCCGACGACCTGCGCCATGCTCTCGCGCTGCGCGGCGAGAACGGCCTCGTGCCGGCGCTTGCGCCGGGCCGTCTCCGGGTCGCCGAGCCGCAGTCGTGCGGCGTCCAGGAGCGGCAGGTCGGACACGGTCCAGGCCTGGGGGACGCTCTTGCGCCGCAATTTCCGTACGTCGTCGGGGCCGAGCCAGGGCGCGCACATCCGCAGGTAGGCGGGTACGGACCACAGGTCTCCGACGAGGTCGGCCGCTTCGATCAGCGGCCATGCGCGGTCGAGGGTCCCGGTCAGCTCCTCGTCGTGCAGCATCGCCCGCCGGAACAGATCCGGCGGGACATCGTCGTCGTGCCTGTCCAGCAGGATCGTGAGCAGTTCCTCCCAGATCAGCTCGCGCGCCTCGTTGTGCGGCGTACCGGGGCCCGCCGCTTCGAACGCCTCGGCCCAGTCCTCGACGCTCAGCCGGACCTCGGCCCACGGGGTCGTCACGGTCATCGCCTGGGCGGGCGGCTCCTCATAGAACCTGACGGCCTTCTCGATGGCGTGCACCATGTCCGCGGACGACTTCAGACGCGCCACGTCCGGGTCGGGCTCGATCGCCGCTCCGGGTCCCTCGGCGACGAGGTCCCGCAGGGTGCAGGTCCGCACGCCCTCCTCGCCGAGGCTGGGGAGGACATCGGCGACGTAGGCCAGATAGGGCTGGTGGGGGCCGACGAACAGCACGCCGCCCCGTCGGTGGCCGAGGCGCGGGTCGGAGTAGAGGAGGTAGGCGGAGCGGTGGAGGGCGACGACCGTCTTGCCCGTACCCGGACCGCCGTCGACGACGAGAGCGCCGCGGGATCCCGCCCGGATGATGGCGTCCTGGTCGGACTGGATCGTCGCGAGCACATCGCGCATCCGCGCCGACCGGTTGCTGCCCAGGCTGGCGATGAAGGCGGACTGATCGTCGAGCGCGGCGTTCCGTTCCAGCCCGTCGGCGGCGAACACCTCGTCCCAGTAGTCGCTGATCCGGCCACGGGTCCAGCGATACCTGCGGCGGCTCGCCAGGCCCATCGGGTTGGCGTGGGTCGCGGCGAAGAACGGCTCGGCCGCGGGAGAGCGCCAGTCCGTCAGCAGCCGTCGGCCTTCGCTGTCGGTGAGGCCGAGCCGACCGATGTACACGGGCTCCGGGTCGTCCGCGCTGACAATGTGTCCGAGACACAGGTCGAGACCGAAGCGACGCAGGGCGCGCAGACGGCCGGTCAGCCGGTGGATCTCCATGTCCCGCTCCATCGCCTCCCGGCCGATGCCGCCGGGCGCCCTGCGCTCGGCGTCGAGGCGGTCGGACAGTTCACCGATCGCCTGCTCGAGGCTCTCGGCGATGGCTCCGAAGTGCCGCTCGTCGCCGGCGATCAGCGCCGGGTCGGCCTTGGGAGAGAGATGGTCGGGCAGGCTGAACGCGCTGGTGGTCAGGGGGTTCATGTCACCAGCTCCGATCCGGGGTCGCGGCCGCGAAGGCCGGCGGCGCGTCCGCCCCCACCTCGCCGCCGGATGCTCGCGACCGCAGCTCGGTTCCCACCACAGGTGCGCCGACACCGGACGCCCCCTTGACTGACAACAGCACACGCACTCGTGAATCTCCCATTTCCGCAGGTTGTGGCCTCGGCGAGTGATTCTGCGGCACGACCGGGGCCTTGCCGCAAGCCCCCTGGTGCGCTATAAGTTGAGAGTGGAAAGGGGTGGGCATTCCCCCTTGACCCCTTGCTCCCTTGATTCCGGTTCTGCCCCGGCGTCCGCCTTTGACGGGCAGGACCCTCGCTAGGGCCTGTCCGGCGGATCAAGTCGGAGGAAACCTGCGGCGCCTGATCAGCGCACGTGAGGCCCCGCGTCTCCGGCATGATCCGCCGGACAGGCCCTAGGCAGCGACGCGCCACGTACGGCGGTTCCGTCGGCCCGGGAGATCGCGCCACAGGTTCGCGCACACCGTCGCCCGCACGCCCCCGGCCGCCAGGGAAACGCCACCGCAGGTCGTCGCGGCCCGTCAGGGCACCAGGCGCCCGACCTGCCGGGTGGCCGCCTCCAGGACACGGTCGAGAAGGCCGGGGAACAGGGCGTCGAGGTCCTCCGTGCGCAGACCGTTCATCTTCGCCGTGCCGCGGTAGACCTGCCGGATCACCCCGCTCTCGCGGAGCACCCGGAAGTGGTGCGTCGTCGTGGACTTGGTGACCGGCAGGACGAAGTCCGAGCAGGAGAGCTCCTCGCCACCGGCGGCGAGCTCTCGCACGATCTGGAGCCGCATCGGGTCGGACAGCGCGTGCAGCACCGACTCCAGCCGGATCTCCTCGCGCGCCGGGTGCGGCAGGTCACGGCCGCTGGTGGCGGCGGCTGCGGTCGTCACGGCGGCTCCACTTCGTCCGGGGACTTTCGTCTTCGTCCGGCTGTTTCACCCGACGGCGCCATTGTACGAGACCCATCGTAGTTTGACACGCGCCGTACTACGATGCTTATCGTACGAAGCGAACACCGGTCCCGCGACGAATGGAGTCGGCCGTGAGCGCGCTCTTCGAGCCCTACGTCCTGCGCGATGTCACCATCCCCAACCGGGTGTGGATGCCCCCGATGTGCCAGTACTCGGCCTCGCCCGAGGGTCCTTCGACGGGCGCCCCGCACGACTGGCACTTCGCCCATTACGCGGCTCGCGCCACCGGCGGAACGGGACTGATCATCGTCGAGGCGACCGCCGTCTCGCCCGAGGGCCGGATCTCCCCTTACGACCTCGGCATCTGGAACGACACCCAGGTCGAGGCGTTCCGCCGCATCACGCGCTTCCTCACCGCTCAGGGCACGGTGCCGGCCGTCCAGCTCGGGCACGGTGGGCGCAAGTCCTCGACCGACCGGCCCTGGAAGGGTGGCGCACCGGTCGGCCCGGACGCGTACGGCTGGCAGGCTCTCGCCCCGAGCGCGCTCCCGTTCGACGGCAGGCACCCGGTTCCCGACGAGCTGACGGTCTCCGGCATCCAGGAGATCGTGGGGCAGTTCGCGGACGCGGCCCGCCGTGCCCTGGCCGCCGGTTTCGAGATCGTCGAGATCCACGGAGCCCACGGCTACCTCATCAACGAGTTCCTCTCCCCGCACTCCAACCACCGCACCGACGCCTACGGCGGCTCGCACGAGAACCGCACCCGCTTCGCCCTCGAAGTCGTCGACGCCGTACGGGAGGTATGGCCGGACGGCAAGCCGCTCTTCTTCCGCGTCTCCGCCACCGACTGGCTGGAGGACGCGGGCTGGAGCGCCGACGACACCGTCCGCTTCGCCGCCCGACTCCACGAGCACGGCGTGGACCTGCTCGATGTCTCCACGGGCGGGAACGCCCCGGGCGTACGCATTCCCGTCGGACCGGGCTATCAAGTCCCCTTCGCCGCCCGAGTGAAGAGGGAGACCTCGCTGCCCGTCGCCGCCGTCGGTCTCATCACCGAGGCCGAGCAGGCCGAGAAGATCATCGCCAACGGGGAGGCCGACGCGGTGCTGCTGGGCCGTGAGCTGCTGCGCAACCCGTCCTTCGCCCGCCTCGCGGCGCGCGAGCTCGGGGCCGAGGTCCGCGTACCGGAGCAGTACCACCGGTCCGTGTAGGCATCGGGCCACGGAGGCGCCGAAGTGGGTTCCGGCGCCGGGTGGTTGAAGCGGACCTCCGCCGCCGCGCCTGGAGTCGGGCCGAACTCCCTTTGGGTTCGCGCCCGTCGGGAATCCGTGAGGCCGGGGTCCGTCGGAATAGACGGACCCCGGCCCTTCGGCCGTCAGGCGGCGGCCCGCTCGGCCGTCACCTCGGTGTCCGCCTCCGCGAGCAGCGCGATCAGCGTCGCGCGCGCACGGGCCACGCGGGAGCGGACCGTTCCGACGGGGCAGTCGCTGACCAGGGCTGCCTCCGCGTAGGGCAGGCCCATCATCTGCGTGAGGACGAACGCCTCGCGCCGGTCGCCGGGGAGCGCGGCCAGCAGATCGAGCAGCGCGACGCCGTCGTCGAACCCGGGCAGCCCGCGCGGCTGCGCGCGTTCCACCGCGGTCTGCCAGTCCGCGGCGTCGCTCGACCGCGGCCGGGCGGCAGCGTGCCGCAGGCTGTCGATCACCGCGCGGCGGGCGATGGACAGCAGCCAGGCCCGGGCCGAGGAGCGCCCCTCGAACCGGTGCAGACTGCCGAGCGCCCGCAGGAACGTGTCCTGGGCGAGGTCGTCGGCGGCCTGCGGATCGGCGGACAGGTGGGCGACATAGCGCACGACATCGCGGTGCAGTGCGCGGACGAAATGTTCGACGGCGACCGGGTCGCCGGCCCGGGCGGCCAGCGCCCAGGCGGTTATCGACTCGTCGGCCGACAGCGTTCTGTTTCCTATGGTCCGCATCTCGCCTCCAGGGCGTGAAACGGGCAGGACAGGAGTGATCACCAGGTGTCCTTCTCGGGTCATCCGTGATCCGGACCGGCGCGAGGGCACATGGTCCGGTGGTGGGGTACGGCCGTACGGCAGGTACGGCCGATGCCCGAAGCGCACAGGAGACGCCTCGGGGAGCCGGCTGTCTCAGGCGACAGCGGTCCCCACGGGCGGACCCCGGGAAGTGATCGCGTGAACGAGAAGGAGGCGGCGCGGGGCCCGGTCCGAGGATCCTCGGCGCACGCGGACCCTCGGCCGGTGCGGCGGCGTCGGCAGGGCGAGCAACAGCCGCAAGGGGGCGGCCAGTCGGCCGGCCAGCGCCCGCAGCGTGCGGAACACGGCGCGCTCGCCGTGGGCGAGCCAGAGGCCGCACAGCAGCGCCGCGAGCACATGGGCGGCGAGCATGCCCACCGAAGAGGGGGAGCCCGTCTCATGCCCCATGGGGAACAGGTGGGCCAGGGCACCGGAGCCGACGTACCCCATATCCATGGCGTTCATCGAGTCCATGTCCGCAGGGCCCATGTCCAAGGAAGCCATGTGGACGGAACCCATGTGCAGGGAGCCCATGTCGTGGCCCATGACGCCCGTCGACATGCCTTTCATGCCGTCCATGCCGGGCATGCCGTCCATGCCGGGCCGCCCCGGTCCGGAACCCGAGCCCAGGCCCGCAACCGCGTCCGCGGTGAGTGACTGCGCGATCGAGAACGCCGTATGGAGCACGCCCTGGGCGAGCACCACGACGGACACGACGAGCGGAAGTCCACGCTCGCGGCCGGCCAGACACCAGCCCGCGGCGGCCGTGCCCGCTCCCGCGCCGGCCAACACCCACCAGGCCACCGGAGAGCCGGACATCATCACGTGGCCGAGGGCGGCGAGCACGACGCAGACGGCCGCGAACATCGCGGCCCGCACCGTACGCGTACACCACCCAGCAGTCATGACGGCCCTCATCCTCGCATCCGGGGTCCGGACGTCAGGGGTGGGTACGGAAATCAGCAAGCGTCCGGTCGGTGGCGTGGGGGGTTCCCGATACCCGCCCGCCCCCCCGTGCCGGCCCCCGCAGAGAAAGGGAGATCA